>NZ_PNOT02000201.1 GCF_002879535.1 Mesorhizobium intechi | reverse complement strand
TCCACGGCCGTTTCCGCTGACAAGGATGGGGTCGAGGTGATCGCCGACGTGAGCAAGCCGCTCGGTGAGGAACCGGGCAGCGTCGGCTGGCGGGCCAGTTTTAATCAGGGCGGCGGATCCACCGAGGGTTCGGCAGCGGTCTCCTATCGCTCTTCCCATGGCCGTGCCGATGCTGCCGTCGGCAGTTCAATCTCGGGCGCCACGGCGACAGCCCAGTTCGACGGAGCAATCGCAACGATGGGATCCGGCATTTTCCTGACGGATCGGATCGAAGACAGTTTCGCCGTCGTTGAAACAGGTTTGCCAGGTGTCGGCGTGCTTTATGAAAACCGCCCCATAGGTGTCACCGACGCAAAGGGACGGCTATTGGTGCCGGGTCTGCGCGCCTATCAGCGGAACAAGATTGCCATCGAAACGACCAATCTGCCGGTCGATGCCGACGTATCTGCCACGCAGGACGTCGTGGCGCCAGCCGATAGGACCGGCGTGCGGGTTGATTTCCGGGTTCGCACCAACGTCGGCGCGGCGGTCCTCGTCCTGTCGGGGCCGGACGGACAGCCGCTCGAGGTCGGGTCGCATGCTTCGATCAACGGCAGACAGGACTTCGTCATCGGCTATGACGGGCGTGCCTACGTAGAAGGGCTGGGGCAAAAGAACGCCCTCGTTGCGCAGACCGCCAAGGGCTCGTGCCAAGCGTCGTTCGGCTACACACCGAAAGCAAACCAGCAAGTGGTCATCCCGGTCGTCTGCCGCTGACGTCGGACCGGCTGCAGGGGCCGGTCAGTAGGTCACCGTTACCACAACCGTGTCGGTGTACGTTCCAGGCGCGGGCGTGGTCTGAGCTGGCGCGCGGGCGTATACAGTGTACGCCTGATCCAGACCGGTACCGGTGCCGCTAGAGGTGTTGGTACCAATTGTATTTCCCCAGACGGTAGTCCTGCCGCTGTCGCTGTAGAGGGAATAGGTTACGGTCTTGACACCGTTCGTCATCTTCCTACTGGCGACCGTGGCGCCGGAACCGCTGCCCGCACTCAGCCCGATATTGTAGGGTGTCGAGTCGGTGCAGCGAACGGTGACCGAACCCGTCGAATCGACATTGGACGCCAGTACCCCGACGGAGCCAAAGTTCACATTGGTGGCCGAAACGTTGCAGTTCGCGTTGATCGTCGCGGTCCAGGTAGAGCCGCTGGACGTGGCTTGCCGGCTGCCCGTAGGGCACGTCGCGGCGGTCTTGTAGTCGTAAGCGGCGGCCGGTGCGGTGGTCATGGTCCAGACATACGACCCGGGTCCCGCGGTGGTCTGGTTGGAGAATATCCGTCCGTAAACGGTCAGCGTGGCGCCGGCACTGCCCGAGGACCCCAAAGCCAGATCGTAGGTTGTCCCGATGGGATAGAGCCCGTAACTGGTCGTGGCCAAACCCCAAGACCCCCATATCGTTGTTCGAGACGCGTCACGGTAGAGTTCGTGGACCAGTCGCTCGGAACCGGAAGACAGCCGGCGGTTGCCGGCCGCGTTGGTCTGACCGGGAGACAGTTCGACGCACAGGCGCACTGTCTGGTTGGCCGTCCCCGTGCAATTGATCGAGAACGTCGCCGTCGTATCGTCGACGGCACCACTCAGAATATCCACTGCGCCGTACGATCCGTTGGCGGTCGTAATAGAGCAGCTCTGCGATCGGGCCGCCTGCAGACTGGAAGCGAGGATTATGGTGGCCAGCACTATCCGCACCTGAGCTGACCATTGAAGCGAACGGCTAACTCGCCGATGCCTTATGAAACCTGATCCGTTGCTTACCATGGTAGTATCTGCCTACCATGGGTACGAGACCAATTCAAAGCAAGGCTCAACTGTGGACATGACTGCGGCGTGAGCGCCGGTGAGTTCTTCGCAGCCTCTCCCCCTCGGCGTTCCGGTGGCGTTTTCGCTACTTTTCGGCGCGTTCCTGACGGGTTGGGGCGCCGATATGCTGCTGGACCAGCAGTAGTGCAGAATATAGCAAGCGACCCGACGAGCTTCCTGCTGCTTGCCGTCCTGCTCTTTCTCACGACCGTCCATCTTCTCGATGTCAGCGGCCGGTCGTCCAGGCCTATCGATTTGGCCACTGCTCTCGTCGGCCATCTGCGTGGCGGGCTCGCTCACGTCAATATCTTGAACAGCCTGCTCATCGGCGGCATCTCCTGTTCTTCCGCCGCAGATACGGCCAGTACTACGAAGGTTATCATTTCCCAGATGGTCAAGCGCGGCTATTCGCGGCCTTTTGTGCGCTGTCACAGCTGCGGGTCGGTCCTCCCAAACATCGTGCCGCCGGCTATAGCCGTGTAGGTCTACGCCTCTGTTGCCGATGTACCCTTAGCCGGCGCTAGCATTTGCGGTCCCCTTTGCGCGCACCGTCGGGAGACAAAGGTGCCAGGAAGTCAATATCGAACTCACGGCAAAGCACCGCCATCTTCTCGCCGTCCCGCATCAGGCGATAAACTTCAACCGCTCTTCCATGACGTTACGCTGCTTTCAAGGCACCTTGCTCTCCTTGCAAAGGGCCAAAGTGTAACCCATCTCTCCGAAACGAACTGTCACCCATCTCGGGAAGGGCAGCGACCGGATGGTTGCGCCATGGCATGGTCCGCGCCCGGCTTGGATCGTCCCGCGGCTCAAGGCTTCGGACCGATGTCAGCTCTCTTCGAAGATTGGAGCAAATGAATTTTTGTTCGGTGGCCATATCGACCGCCTTTATCGTCACACTCGTTGTGGTTCTGGTCCTCACACTGCTGCCAGTGCCCGAGCTTCAGGAATTCGGGTTCGATATCGGTTTCGACAATGACAAGCTTAATCATGCCAGCGCATTCGCCACCCTGGCTGTTCTGGGAGCTCTCGGCTGGCCCAGGCGCATAGTCACGCTGGTCACTTTCCTGGCGCTGGTCGGAGCCGCGATCGAGGTCCTTCAGAGCACCCCACTGATAGACCGCGATCTCGACGTGTTCGACTGGGTTGCCGATTGCATCGGCATCGTGGTCGGCCTCGCGGTCGCGCTGTGTGCAAATTGGGTCATGCGCCGCAAAGGCTGATGGCCAATCGCATCCGGCTCACGGGCCCGGGCGGCGAGCAGCCGATGCGTCAGCTCGCCTCGCGCATCGCCTCGGCGGCCTGAAGGTCGACCGATACGAGCTGGCTGACGCCCTGCTCGGCCATGGTCACGCCGAACAATCGGTCCATGCGCGCCATGGTGATCGGGTTGTGGGTGATGATGACGAAGCGCGTTTCGGTGGTCTTGGCCATCTCGTCCATGAGATTGCAGAAGCGCTCGACATTGTGATCGTCGAGCGGCGCGTCGACTTCGTCGAGCACGCAGATCGGTGCCGGATTGGTCAAGAAGACGGCGAAGATCAGCGACATCGCCGTCAGCGCCTGCTCGCCGCCGGACAGCAGCGTCATGGTCTGCGGCTTCTTGCCGGGCGGGCGGGCAAGGATCTCAAGCCCTGCCTCGAGTGGATCGTCGGATTCGATCAGCTGCAATTCCGCCGTGCCGCCGCCAAACAGATGCGCGAACAGCCGCTGGAAGTGGCTGTTGACCACATCGAAGGCGGCGAGCAGCCGCTCGCGGCCTTCGCGGTTGAGACTCTGGATCGCCTGACGGAGCTTGCGGATCGCCTCGATGATGTCCTCGCGCTCGGTAACGATCGCTTCGAGCCGGTCGGAGAGCTCCTTCTGTTCTTCCTCGGCGCGCAGATTGACGGCGCCGAGCCGTTCGCGTTCGATCTTCAGCCGGTCGAGCTGGCGTTCGATCTCAGCCATTTCGGGCATCGGGTCGTCGGCTTCCAGGCCGGTGTGACGGATGACCAGATGCGGCGGCGTGTTCAGCGTTTCCTGGATGCGCGCCTCGACCTCAAGCCGGCGCTCGTCGGCCGCCGTCAGCCGTTCCTCGGCACGGGCACGGGTCTCGCGCGCCTCGGCCAGGGACTGGATGGCCGATGTGGCCAGCTTGTCCAGTTCGGCCTGCCTGTTTTCCGCTTCCTGCAGCCGATCGGCGGCCGCCTTGCGCAAGGTCTCGGCCTCGGTCAATTGCGACAGCAGCGCGCGCCGCTTGGCGTCGATCTCATCGGGCGCGTCGGCCAGCCGTTCGCGTTCCCCCTCGGCCTCGGCCTTGCGTTCACCGAGCGAAGCGATCTGGGTCGAGGCGTTTTCGGCGCGTATCAGCCAGTTGCTGCGCTCGGCGCCGATGGCATCGAGCCGGCGCGTCCGCGCCTCGGCCTCGCGCCGCAGCCCTTCATGGACGGCCCGAGCGTCGGCAAGCGTAGCGCGGTCGCGGGAGACATTGGCCGAGGACTGTTCAAGTTGCAATTGCAGGTCGCCGAGATCGGGCGCGTGCTGCAGCAGCATTTCGGCCTCGACGAAAGCCGCCGAGGTTTCCTCATGGCTGTCGACGATGCGCGCGCGCCCTTCATCCAGCGCCGCGCGCCGGCTCGCCAGCTCGCCACCGGCCTTTTCGGCGTCGGCCAGCGCAATGCGGGCCGCGTCCACCCGGTGCTGTGCATCGCGTCCGGCCTGGCGTGTGTTGCGTTCGGCCTCGCTTGCCTGGCGAAGCGCCTGCTCGGCCCGTGCCAGCGCTTCCTCGGCCTGGCGCAGAACGAGCGTCGCCTGCACCGCTTCGGCGTCGAGTTCGGCAAGCCGGTTCTTCTGCGCCAGCCTTTGTGCGGCTGCCGTCGGCGCATCGGCGCTGGCGGTCAGGCCATCCCAGCGCCACAGCGCGCCTTCACGGCTGACCAGTCTCTGGCCAGGCGCAAGCAGCGCCTGCAGCCGGCGGCCGTCAGCGGCCTCGACAATGCCGATCTGCGCCAGGCGGCGGGCAAGCTGCGCCGGGGCACGAACCACGCTGGCCAGGCTCTTGATGCCTTCCGGCAGGGCCGCGTCCCCGGGTTGGATCTGGCTATCGCCCCAGTGCGCCGGCGCGCTGCGATCGAGCGGCACGTCGAGGTCTTCGCCAAGGGCAGCGCCAAGCGCCGTCTCGAAGCCGCGCTCGACACTGATCTGCTCCAGCACCGAAGGGAAGAGATCGCCACTGGCGGCATTGAGTATCTTGGCAAGCGTGCGCGCTTCGGTCTCGATCCGCGCCAGTTCGGCCCTGGCATCCTGAAGCGGCGGGCGGGCGGCGCTTTCGGCGGCGCGGGCATCGATGACCGATTGTTCGGCCTGCGCCACGGCGGCCTCGGATTCTTCCAGCAGCGCCATGGCCTGCTCGACCAGAACGCGCTTTTCGGCCGGATCCGGCAGGCCGGCGACCTTGGAGAGGATATCCGACAATTCGCGGTCGACCTCGGCGAGTTGGCGGGCGAAGCGGTCGCGGCGCTCGGCCGTTTCGCGCAGCGTGCGCTCGATCTGATGGCGCGAAGCGGCGGCCTCGGCCCGTTCGGCGGTCAGTGCCGCGAGCCTGGCTTCGCTTTGCGCCAGCGTCGATGCCGCCTGTTCGAATGCCGCGCGTGTGGTGGCCTCGCGCTCCGCGGCGCCGGCGTTCTCGGAATTCAGCGTGGCCTCTTCGGTGCGCAGGCGTTCGAGGACATCGGCATTGTCACGCACCATCCGCTCCTCGCGGGCGATGTCGCCGTCGAGCTGCTGCAAGCGGCGCTCGATTTCGGCCTGACGGTTGCGAATGCGGCCGGCCTCCTCCTCGATCTGCGACCTGGCGATCGACAGGCGCTGGAAGGCGGCGGCGGCAGCTGCTTCCGCGTCGCGCAGATCGGGCAGGCGATGAGCGCTGATGCCCTGCTCCTTGGCCGCGTTCATCTGCGCGGCGGCGCGGTCGCCGACCAGTGCCGTCGCAACAGCCAGCGCAGAACGTGCCTCGCCTTCCTGAGTCTTGGCCAGCGTCCAGCGCAGATGCAGCAATGTCGCTTCGGCCTTGCGGATATCGGCCGACAGGTTCTTGAAGCGCGAGGCTTGGCGCGCCTGGCGCTTCAGGCTTTCAATCTGGCTTTCCAGTTCGCCGACGACGTCGTCCAGGCGTTCCAGATTCTGTTCGGCTGCCTTCAGCCGAAGTTCCGCCTCGTGGCGGCGGGTGTGCAGGCCGGAAATGCCGGCGGCCTCTTCGAGCAGGGCGCGGCGCGCCTGCGGCTTGGCCTGGATCAGTTCACCGATGCGGCCCTGCCCGACCATCGAGGGCGAGCGGGCACCGGTCGATTGGTCGGCGAACAAAAGCTGCACATCCTTGGCGCGCGCCTCCTTACCGTTGATGCGGTAGAGCGAGCCGGCCTCGCGCTCGATGCGGCGCGACACCTGCAACTCGTCGGCGTCGTTAAAGGCAGCGGGCGCCGAACGATCGCTGTTGTCGAGGAAAAGCGTGACTTCGGCGGTGTTGCGGGCGGGCCGCGTGCCTGAACCGGAAAAGATGACGTCGTCCATGCCGGACGCGCGCATGTTCTTGTAGGAGCTTTCGCCCATCACCCAGCGCAACGCCTCGACAAGGTTCGACTTGCCGCAGCCGTTCGGCCCGACGATACCCGTCAGGCCGCGTTCGATGACGAACTCGCCGGGCTCGACGAAGGACTTGAAACCGAGGAGGCGAAGGCGCGAAAACCTCATTCGCGCGCCTCATAGGCATGTTCAGCAAAAGTGTTCGTCGGCTTTGCGGAGACAACCCGCGGCAAGACAAAAGGCAGGGCAGCGCCGGAGCACTGCCGCTTCAGCGCTGAACCGATGTCAGAGCAGAGGGTCGATGATGGCCGACATTTCCTCAATCGACATCGCCCCTTTGTAGGTCTTACCGTTGATGAAGAAGGTCGGTGTCGAGTCGACCTTGAATTCATTGGCGCCGCGCTTCTGGACCGATCTCACATCGTCCAGAAGTTTCTGGTCCGTCAAGCAGGCCTCGAAGGACTCCTGTGTAAAACCGGCGAGCTTCGAGATTTGCAGCAGCGCATCCTTGGTGTTCGACACGCCAACCCAGTTCGCCTGCTGCCTGAACAGCACGTCCACCATCGGGAAATAGTTATCCTTGGCGCAGCGCGCCAGCATGAAACCGGCTTCCGCGCTCGGATCGAACGGGAATTCGCGCAGGATATAGCGTGCCTTGCCGGTGTCGATGTACTTCGTCTTCAGGTCCGGGAAGGTGGTTTCGGCGAAATGCGCGCAATGCGGGCAGGTCATCGAGGCGTATTCGACGATGGTGACCTTGGCGTCATCCTTGCCGAGCTGCTTGTCGGGCAGTGCGCCCGGCTTCAGCAGTTCCGCCATGTCGACATTGCCCTGGGACTCGGGAACCTGAGCGGCAGCCGGCGTGGCCGGCTTTGCGGGGGCGGCCGGATCCGCAGGCTTCACATCGGCTGCCTTGGCCTGTTCGCCGGAGTCGCTGCAGGCGGCAAGCAGGGCCACCGCCGGAATGGCGGCCAGCGAAGACAGGACGTTTCTGCGAGACAGACTTTTGCCGAACGGAGGACGGTTCATACGAATCACCTGACAAGGGTTGAATTTTGCAATGCAAAGGCACGAAAAGGCGAGAGTTGGCGCGAATTAAGGCATCTCCATCCCCAATCCAATCGTGAAACCTGACAGAGGCGATCACGAATGCGAGATGTTGACGACAAATCCATGACTGTCTTCAAGGGGTTTTTGACTTTCTTTCACCCAAAATGCTTGCGCCAAGCCTTTCCAGCGAAGCGCGCAGCCCATCATCCTCGATCAGTCCGACCGTACTGGACAATCTGGTCTGCTCCGCCGCCGTCAAGGGCCTGAAGGCCGGTTTAGGCCGTCCCTTGTCCGTCGTCACCGGTTTTTGCACGATCCTGATGCGGCCTATTGCCGTAAAGCCAAGGAAAGCGTTGACCCGGTTGATGATCTCGCCGGTCTCGTGCTGCAGATGAAGTGCTGCCATGCCTTCGCAGGCAATGACCAACACCGCCGGCTCGAACGGATCGTCCTCATGCAAGCGGCGCGGCCACTGGATCTTTTCGGGACGCGAGCGGCTGGCCAGGCGCGGTCCGGCGATCTCTTCCCAGGACTGGACGAGACCAATCGAGATGCCTGCCCGCTTGCGCAGCACCGGATCGAGGATTTTGGTGGCAAGATCGCTCACCGGGACGGGATTGCCGTAGGGCGTTCGCCCTGCCATGTACGTTCTCCAGCAACGACCCCAGCAGATTACCCGGCCAGGCCAATACACGATCAATGGCACCACCAGACCAGACCCGCAAGGCCCAGACACGCAAGCCAGCGCCGGACGATACCGCGTCGCGCCTGCTCGCCTGGTACGACGTGCATCATCGTGAATTGCCGTGGCGGGTGAGCCCGCGCGAGCATGCACGCGGTGTGCGGCCCGACCCCTACCGCATCTGGCTGTCGGAAGTCATGCTGCAGCAGACCACGGTCGAGGCGGTGAAATCCTATTTCCGCGTCTTTGTCGAGAAATGGCCCGATGTCGAGGCACTGGCAGCGGCACCTACCGAGGACATCATGAAGGCCTGGGCGGGGCTCGGCTATTACTCCCGCGCCCGCAACCTCAAGGCCTGCGCCGATCTGGTGGCGACGCGTGGCGGCCGGTTTCCCGACACCGAGGCCGGTTTGAGAGACCTGCCCGGCATCGGCGCCTATACCTCGGCGGCGATCACGGCGATCGCCTTCGATCGCCCCGCCACCGTGGTCGACGGCAATGTCGAACGCGTCATATCGAGGCTGTTTTCGATCACCACGCCGCTGAGCGAAGCCAAGACCGAGATACGCGCCCATGTCGAGGCCATGGTGCCGGCGGCGAGGCCGGGCGATTTCGCCCAGGCGATGATGGATCTCGGCGCCACGATCTGCACTCCGCGCCGGCCACGCTGCATGCTGTGCCCGCTGCGCGGGGGCTGTAGCGCCGTCGTTTCGGGCGACCCTGAAAACTTCCCGGTGCGATTGCCCAAAGCCGACAAGCCGCAGAGACGCGGCGCTGCTTTCGTCGCCACGCGCGAGGACGGGGCCGTACTTCTGCGCAAACGGCCGGAGAAAGGCTTGCTCGGCGGCATGACCGAGGTGCCGACAACGGGCTGGACCGCGCGGGTGGACGGAGCCACCACGCAGGCGGCGGCGCCCTTTCCCGGCGACTGGCGACGCGTCGGGACAATCACGCATGTCTTCACCCATTTCGCGCTCGAGCTCGAAGTCTTTTACGCTCACATCAAAGGTGATGCGCCGGCAGGGCATTTCTGGTCGCGCGTCCACGAGATTTCCGGGGAGGCCCTGCCCACTGTCATGAAAAAGGCAATCGAGGCTGCGATACCCGGCGCGACGAAAAAGCAACGCCCGCATTGAAAGAGGCTTCATGACCGAGATTCACCACATCGTTTTCGACATCGGCCGCGTGCTGATCCATTACGACCCGAACATTCCGTTCAGCCGCCTCATTCCCGATGCCGAAGAGAGAAAGTGGTTCTTCGACAATGTCTGCACGCATGACTGGAACATCGAGCAGGATCGCGGCCGGAGCTGGGAAGAGGCAGAGGCGCTGCTGATTGCGGATTATCCCGACCATGCGGAAAACATCCGCAATTTCCGCCGGCAGTGGCACGAGATGGTGCCGCATGCCTATGACGACAGCGTCGCCATCATGCTTGGCCTGATCGAGAGCGGCCATGATGTGACCATGCTGACCAATTTCGCCTCCGACACATTAGCGGAAGCCCGCGAACGCTTCGATTTCCTCAATCGTCCGCGCGGCGTGACCATCTCCGGCGAGATCGGCAAGATCAAGCCGGATCGTGGCATTTACGACCACCACGTCGCCGCGTTCGGGCTCGAACCCTCGTCGACGCTGTTCATCGACGACAGCCAGAAGAATGTCGACGGCGCCAAGGCCGCGGGCTGGCAAGCCGTGCTGTTCACCGATGCCAGGACGCTTCAAGCAGATCTTGAACGCTTGGGAATCAAGGCGCGATCCGAACCGTTTGCGGCGATCCGCTGAGATTTTGATTCAACGCGATACGCGATAATTCGGCAGGGGTCAGCCCCCTGCCCGCTCCATGCCGAGACGGGCGATGCGGCGCAGTTCGTCTATCGGGGTCAGTCCGCCGCTGCGCTCATAGTGCCAGAAGGTCCAGCCATTGCAGGCGTCCAGGCCTTGCACTTCGGCACCGATCTTGTGGATCGAGCCGGCGCTGTCGCCGATCGCCACTGTGCCGTCGGCGCGCACCTTGGCGGCCCAGCGCTTCTTGGCGTCGTAGAGCGTGACGCCCGGCTGCATCAGCCCGGTGTCGAGAAGGCTGACGAAGGCAACGCGCGGCTCGGCGCGCTTGCCGGTCAATACCGTCAAATCGGCATCTTCCAGCGGCCGCACCGCGTCGATACGATCATTGGCGGCGTCGATATAGGCCTGCTCGCGCTCGATGCCGACGAAATGGCGGCCGAGGCGTTTGGCGACCGCACCCGTCGTGCCGGAGCCGAAGAAGGGGTCGAGCACGATGTCGCCCGGCTTGGTCGAGGCCATCATGATGCGGGCTAGCAGCGCTTCCGGCTTCTGCGTCGGGTGCAGCTTGTCGCCATTGTCGTTCTTCAGCCGCTCGCCGCCGGTGCAGATCGGGAACAGCCAGTCCGAACGCATCTGGATATCGTCGTTGGATGCCTTCAGCGCCTCGTAGTTGAAGGTGTAGCCCTTGCCCTTCTGGTCCCGGGAAGCCCAGATCATCGTCTCATGCGCGTTCTGGAAACGGCGGCCACGGAAATTCGGCATCGGATTGGTCTTGCGCCAGACCACATCGTTGAGGATCCAGAAGCCCAGATCCTGCATCTTGGCGCCGACCCGGAAGATGTTGTGATAGGAGCCGATGACCCAGATGGTGCCGTTGGGCTTCAGCACGCGGCGCGCCGCCAGAAGCCAGGCGCGGGTGAAGGCATCGTAGGCCTCAAAATTCTCGAACTGGTCCCAATGATCGTCGACCGCGTCGACCTTGGACTGGTCGGGCCGGTGCAGATCGCCGTCGAGCTGCAGATTGTAGGGAGGATCGGCGAAGATGACGTCGACCGATTTTTCCGGAAGCCGGTCGAGGGCCGCGACGCAGTCGCCCTTGAGGATCGTGTCCAGCCATTCGGATTGCTGGGGAGCGTGGGACAACTCGTGGAGAAGACGCACGGCAGACATTTTTACACCCAAGGCACGCGTTACTGTTTACTCTCCGTTATGGTTACCGATCAGCGTAAATATTCGGTGAAGGCTCGCGGATCGGCCTGCCAGGTTTGCGAACGCCGGGCCATTGGTGTATGCCGCGCCGCCCGAGGCCCTCATGGCCGCTTCATCCTTTCTTTGTCCGGATCACCATGCCCAAGCCAGACCTTGTCATCTTCGATTGCGACGGCGTGCTCGTCGATTCCGAAATCATCGCCGCGCGGGTCGAGGCCGAGCTGATAACGCTCGCCGGATATGAAATCTCGCTCGAGGAGCTTGCCGAAAGCTATGCGGGCCTGACGTTCAAGGACATACTGATGCGGATCGAGGAGAAGTCCAAAATCCCGTTCCAGGCGTCGCTGATCGACCGCGCCGAAGACCTCGTCGACCGCAAACTGCGCAGCGATGTGCGTGCCATCGAGGGCGTTCGCGAAGCGGTCGCATCGGTCACGGCGCAACGCTGTATCTGCTCCAACTCACGCTCGGAGCGGATAGAATTCATGCTGGAGAAAGTGCACCTGCTGCCGTTCTTCGCCGGCCGCATCTTCTCGGCACTGGAAACACCGAGCAAGAAGACCAAACCCGCGCCGGACGTGTTCGTCTTCGCCGCGGAAAGACTCGGCGCGAACCCGGCCAACACTTTCGTCATAGAGGATTCCGTACACGGCGTCGCCGGCGCCAGGGCAGCCGGCATGCGGGTGATCGGCTTCACCGGCGCCAGTCACAGCTATCCCGGCCATGCCGACGCGCTGACCGAGGCCGGCGCCGAAACGGTGATCCGCCGCTGGGCAGAGCTAAAAAGCGTGATAGCGGCGCTTTCGGAATGGTCGGCCGACGCCTGAGACGCGCGCGCCCGGCTGGGCGCACGCTGTATCGATGACCGCTCAGTTCGTCGCGGTGGCCTTCTTCCTGCGGGTCTTCCTCGGCTTGTCGGTCGTGGCCTTCGGGGCGGTTTCGTCATAGCCGGCATAGACCTGATAATCCTGCGCCGTCGGTGCTGGCACGACTACATTGGAATCGGTGAAGACGAACTGGGTGGCGACCGACGGATCGGTGACCTGGACCTGGTACTGGTGAATCTGCGAATAGAGCACTTCGGTGCCGTGCATCACCGCGGTGCGGATCGGCATGGTGATGGTGCCGGGCGTAAACTTCGCTCCCGGCACGATCTTGCCGGCAACCGCGATCTTCATCGTCAGCTGTCCGTCGGCACGGCTGCAATCGCGGGTCACGTCGGAAATCGACGCTTGGTATATGATCCTCGCGGAATCATCAGGCGGTGTGGCAGCGGCGGCGTCAGCCGCGGCCTGGGCCGCGGCATCCGCAGCGGCATCGCCGGTCTTCTTCAGCTTAGGCTTGGCCTTCTTGACCTCGTTGGCATAGGTGTTGAAAAAGGCCGTGCCGTCGCGCACCGTCACCCGCGGGCAATAGGCGGTCAGCTGGCTGGCCAGAACCTTGGGATCCTGCGGCGGTGGAGGCGCCGTCGGGTCCTTCTTGCCTAAACCGAGGTTAAGGATGCCATTGTCGCCCGATTGGCAGCCGGCGGCGGCGAGCATAAAGCCGGTGAGCGCAAGACCCGTCAAAAAGCGGCCACTTGATGTACCAAACGCCATGAAACTGCACTTCCCTCTCGTAAAGCTGGTGACGTATATCAACGGCGCGGCAAAAATGCGACTGGAGCCGGCACAGAAATTAACCACCTTGTGGTGAACGGAAAAGCCAAGCGGCAACGGGACTGAGACATGCAATATGTGAGCACGCGCGGGGAAGCACCCGCGCTTGGATTTTCCGATGCCGTGCTGGCGGGGCTGGCGCGCGATGGCGGGCTTTACGTGCCGCGCGAGTGGCCGCAGTTTTCAGCTTCCGAGATCCGCGCCATGCGTGGCCTTGCCTATCCCGATCTCGCGATACGCGTGCTGTCGCCGTTCCTTGGCGGCGAAATTCCGGCGCCGGTCTTCGAGCGCCTTGTGCGCGAAGCCTATGCCACGTTCCGTCACGAGGCGGTCTGCCCGCTTGTCCAGACCGGCCCCAACACGTTTGTCCTCGAACTCTTCCATGGGCCGACGCTGGCATTCAAGGATGTAGCAATGCAGCTGCTCGCCCGGCTGATGGACCATGTGCTTGCCGAACGCGACCAGCATGCCACCATCGTCGGCGCCACGTCAGGCGACACGGGCGGCGCGGCGATCGACGCCTTTGCCGGGCGCAGCCGCACCGACATCTTCATCCTGTTCCCGCATGGCCGCGTTTCCCCGGTGCAGCAGCGCCAGATGACGACGTCGAAGGCCGACAACGTCCACGCGCTGGCGATCGAAGGCAATTTCGACGACTGCCAGGGGCTGCTCAAGGACATGTTCAACGACCACGACTTCCGCGACCGGGTGGCGCTGTCGGGGGTCAATTCGATCAACTGGGCGCGCATCATGGCCCAGATCGTCTACTATTTCTCCTCGGCCCTGTCGCTCGGCGCGCCGGACAGGCCGGTGTCGTTCACCGTGCCGACCGGCAATTTCGGCGATATCTTCGCCGGCTATGCCGCCAAGAAGATGGGCCTGCCGATCGAACGGCTGGTCATCGCCACCAACGACAACGACATATTGGCGCGCACCTTCGCCACCGGAGAGTACCGCACCAAGGGTGTCTTCGCGACCACCTCACCGTCGATGGACATCCAGGTTTCGTCGAATTTCGAACGCCTGCTGTTCGAGGCCTCCAACCGTGACGCGGCGACCGTGCGGCGCTACATGGACGGCCTGAAGCAATCCGGCGCGTTCACCATAGAAGCCCGCGAAATCAACGGGATGCGGTCCGAATTCGATGCTGGCCGTGCCACCATGGAGGAGGTCGCCGCCACCATCCGTTCGACACTCGCGGCGAGCAATTATCTTTTGGATCCGCACACCGCGGCGGCCATGCATGTGGCGACCGGCAAGGCATCGGGGGCGGTGCCGATGGTGGTGCTGGGTACCGCCCACCCGGCAAAATTTCCGGCCGCGGTCGAGGCCGCCAGCGGCGTCTCGCCGGCCCTGCCCGCATGGCTAGGTGGGTTGATGACATTTGAGGAAAAATACACGGTACTTCCATCCGACCTGAAAATGGTGGAAGATTACGTTAGCCGCCGTGCGCGAGCGGCGCGTTAGGGAGTACGAGCCATATGGGTGTTGAGGTAAGCCGTCTGTCGAACGGCCTGACAGTCGCCACCGAAACCCTTCCAAGTATCGAATCGGTTGCCTTGGGTGCCTGGGTCAAGTCCGGTGCCCGCAATGAGCGTGATAACGAGCATGGCATGGCCCATCTGCTCGAGCACATGGCGTTCAAGGGCACGAAGCGGCGGACGGCCTTCGAAATCGCCTCGGAAATCGAGGATGTCGGCGGCGAGATCAACGCCGCCACCAGTGTCGAGACCACCTCCTATTACGCCAGGGTGTTGTCCGACGACGTGCCGCTGGCCGTCGACATCCTCGCCGACATCCTGCAGGAGTCCGAATTCGATCCGCAGGAGCTCGAGCGCGAGCAGCACGTCATCCTGCAGGAGATCGGCGCCGCGCACGATACGCCAGACGATATCGTCTTCGACCGTTTCACCGAGACGGCCTTTCGCCACCAGACCATCGGCCGCTCGATCCTGGGCACTCCAGACACCGTCAAATCCTTTACTTCCAAACAGTTGCACGATTTCATCGAACGCCAATATGGCGCCGAACGGATGGTCATCGTGGCTGCCGGCGACATCAAGCACGACAATTTCGTGCGCGAGGTGGAGAAGCAGCTCGGCGGCTTCCGCAGCAAGGCCGACAGCA
The DNA here is from genome assembly GCF_002879535.1 of Mesorhizobium intechi. GTDB lineage: Bacteria > Pseudomonadota > Alphaproteobacteria > Rhizobiales > Rhizobiaceae > Mesorhizobium > Mesorhizobium intechi. The sequence goes on along the minus strand of NZ_PNOT02000201.1, from coordinate 7,790 downwards.
CCATCCCGCAATATGCACAATATGTCGGCGGCGATTTCCGCGAGGACCGTGACCTGATGGATGCACAGATCGTGCTGGGCTTCGAAGGCCGCGCCTACCATGTGCGCGACTTCTACGCCTCGCAGGTGCTGTCGATGATCCTCGGCGGCGGCATGTCGTCGCGCCTTTTCCAGGAAGTCCGCGAGAAACGCGGCCTGTGTTACTCGGTCTATGCCTTTCACTGGGGCTTTTCCGACACCGGCATTTTCGGCGTCCACGCCGCGACGGGCCAGAGCGACATCGCCGAACTCGTGCCTGTCATCATCGACGAGTTGCAGAAGGCGGGCGAGAACATCCTGCAGGAAGAACTCGACCGCGCCCGCGCCCAGTATCGCGCCGGGCTGATCATGTCCGCCGAAAGCCCGGCCAGCCGCGCCTCGCAGATCGCGAGGCAACTGCTTTTGTTCGGCAGGCCGATCGCCAAGGAGGAATTGATGGAGCGCCTGTCGGCGCTGACGGTGGAGCGGCTGACCGACCTGTCGTCGCGGATGTTCTCGACCAAGCCGACGCTTACCGCTGTCGGGCCCGTGGGTACGCTGGCACCATATGAGGCGATCCTCGATTCGCTTCCGGGCACGCAGACCACGGCCCGCAGGCTCGCCGTCTAAGTCCCCCAAGCGTCGTGTTCGCGCTCCCTTTCTTTCGCCGTGACCTGCCGGCGCTGAAGGGCAATCTCGTCACGTTGCGGGTGCCATACACCACTGACTATCGGGAGTGGTCGACATTGCGCGGCGAAAGCCGCGCCTTCCTGGAGCCGTGGGAGCCGCGCTGGACCCCCGACGAGCTCGACCGCACGGCGTGGCGCCTACGCATCAGCCGCTATCGCGAAGATTATGCGCAGGGAACCGCGATCGCCTTCTTCATCTTCGAGAAGTCGAGCGGCAAGCTGGCCGGCGGTATCACGCTCGGCAACATACGCCACGGTGTCTCGCAGAGCGGCCATGTCGGCTACTGGATCGGCGAGTGCTTCGGCGGCCGCGGCCTGATGACCGACGCGGTCAGGGTGGTGGCCCGCTTCGCGTTCGATACGCTGAGGTTGCACCGGATCGAAGCGGCCTGTATTCCCGACAACATCCGGTCGATCCGCGTGCTTGAAAAAGCCGGATTCCGGCGCGAAGGACTGTTAAGATCCTATCTCAGGATCAACGGCATCTGGCAGGACCATTACCTCTACGCCCGGATCGCGGACGATCCGCTGGACGCAGGAACGAAGGACTGATTTTTGACGAATTTCCTGCGAAACGGGCCGCTGTTCGCCTTTGTCCTCGCGGCAATCCTGACGCTGTTCGCGGCTCCGTCGGCCTTTGCCGTCGAACCTATCAAGATTGCTCGCGACGACGTCGCGCTCGACCTGTCGCGCGCCTTCGAAATCTACCGCAATCAGGGTGAGAACTTCCAGGTATCGACCGCGCCCGGGCCCGACGGCATCGTGCGGCGCATCGAGGTCGAGGCCAATGACGCGCGCTCGACCGGCGACTGGGCAGTGTTCGCGCTGGCCAACACCACGGACCAGCAGCTCGACAGGCTGATCGTGGCGCCGCATTTCCGGCTGGTCAATTCCGGCATCTTCTGGCCCGACCTTGGCGCCACCCGCATTGCGGCGATCACGCCCAGCGAGGGCTTCGCGCTCGACCGCCAGACCAGCCCCGACGCCGATGTATTCCGGGTCACGCTGAACCCGGGAACGGTGATCACCTTCATCGCCGAACTCGCCTCGCCGAAGCTGCCGCAGGTCTATCTGTGGGAGCCGGAGGCCTATAAGGACTCGGTCAACTCCTACACGCTGTTTCGCGGCATCGTCATCGGCATTGCAGGCCTTCTGGCGCTGTTCCTGACCATCCTTTTCGTGGTCAAGGGCACCTCGATGTTCCCGGCGACGGCGGCCCTTGCCTGGGCGGTGCTTGCCTATATCTGCGTCGATTTCGGCTTCCTCAACAAGGTCATCGAGATTTCGCCCGGAAACGAGCAGATGTGGCGGGCGGGAACGGAGGTGGCGCTCGCGGCGACCTTCGTGGTCTTCCTGTTCGCCTATCTCAACCTCAACCGCTGGCACGGCCATTTCAGCTATGGGGCGCTGGTGTGGATCCTCGGGCTGGTGCTGATTGCAGGCGTGGCCATAGTCGATCCGGCGGTCGCCGCCGGCATTGCCCGCATCTCCTTTGCCGCCACCGCATTGACGGGGCTTGGCCTGATCATCTTCCTCGGGATACGCGGCTATGACCGCGCCATCATGCTGGTGCCCAGTTGGGTCATGGTGCTGTTGTGGCTATGCGGGTCGTGGATGGCGATCACCGGCATGCTCGACAACGACATCGCCCAGCCGGCGCTTGGCGGCGGGTTGATCCTGATCATCCTGCTCATCGGCTTCACCGTCATGCAGCACGCCTTTGCCGGCGGTGCACTGCATCAGGGGCTGTTCTCCGACCTCGAGCGCCAGGCGCTGGCCGTTGCCGGGTCGGGCGACACGGTTTGGGACTGGGACGTTCTGCGCGACCGCGTCGTCACCAAGCCCGACGTCAGCATCCAGCTCGGCCTGGCGCCCAACAGCCTAGGGGGAGCGGCGCGCAACTGGCTGCCGGTGCTGCATGCCGACGACCGCGACACGTTCCGCACGACGCTCGACGTGGTGCTGGAGCACCGGCGCGGCCGGGTGGCGCAGAATTTCCGCCTGCGCGGCGCCGACGGGCACTATCACTGGTTCGCCTTGCGGGCGCGGCCGGTCATCGGATCGGACGGCGAGGTCATCCGCTGCGTCGGCACCATGGTCGATGTCACCGAGCAGAAGAAATCAGAGGAGCGGCTGCTGCACGACGCCGTGCACGACAATCTGACCGGCCTGCCGAACCGCGAATTGTTCATGAACCGACTGGAAGCGATCATCTCGATCGCCCGCACCGAAGAGAAGGTGCGTCCGACCGTCTTCGTCATCGACATAGACCGCTTCAAGCAGGTCAATGACGGGCTCGGCATCTCGGCCGGCGACACCATCCTGCTCACCATAGCGCGCCGCCTGCACCGGCTGTTGAAGCCGAAGGATTCGCTGTCGCGCTTTGCCGGCGACCAGTTCGCGCTGATGCTTCTGTCCGAACAGGACCCTGCCCGCATCGCCGGCGTGGCGGACGCCATCAAGCATGCGATCAACAACCCGATCACCTTCGCCAAGCGCGAGATCGTGCTGACCGCTTCGATCGGCCTGATCACCTGGACCTCGGCGCAGACTTCGGCCGAGGACATGGTCAAGGACGCCGAGCTTGCCATGCACCAGGCCAAGCGTTTCGGCGGCGACAGGATCGAGCCGTTCCGCCCGGCCTTCCGCACCGTCGGCACCGACCGGCTGCAGTTCGAATCCGACCTGCGGCGCGCCATCGAGCGGCGCGAATTCACGCTGGCCTACCAGCCGATCGTGCGGCTGGAGGACGGCAGCGTCGCCGGCTTCGAGGCCTTGCTGCGCTGGGACCATCCGCGCCGCGGCATGATCCCGCCGGCGGATTTCATTCCGGTCGCCGAAAGCTGCGGGCTGATCGTGCAGCTTGGGCTGTTTGCCATGCAGCAGGCGGCCGAGGACCTGGCTGGGTGGCAAAAGCAGATCGGCGATGCCCCGCTGTCGGTCTCGGTCAATTTGTCCAGCCGCCAGTTGATCCGCCGCGACCTGGTCAGCGATGTGCGCTCGGTGATCGCACGGGCCAATCTGAAGCCGCGCTGCTTCCGGCTCGAGCTCACCGAGTCCCTGGTGATGGACAATCCCGAGCAGACCGCCCATGTGCTGACCAAGCTGAAGCAGCTCGGCATCGGCCTGTCGCTGGACGATTTCGGCACCGGCTATTCATCGCTCGCCTATCTGACGCGTTTCCCGTTCGACACGATCAAGATCGACAAGAGCTTTGTCGACGACAGCACGCCCAAGCGCGCGGTGCTGCTCAAATCCATGGTCAACATGGCGCATGAGCTCGGCCTGTCGGTGGTCGCCGAGGGCATCTCGGACGAACGCGATGCGCTGGAACTGCGCCAGATGGGCTGCGAATATGTGCAGAGCTTCATGTTCGGCGCGCCGATGCCGGGGGACCAGGTGCTGAAGACTTTGAAGGAACAATATCCGCTGACACAGGCCTGATTGGGTTCAGGCGCGTCGCGACCGAAGGTGGGGGCGGGCTTCGGCCAATCTCCAACGCCTGCGCGTTACGCGTGTCCGGCGGCCAGGCTGAGATGCGCCAGATCGATGCCGATCGAGGCGAGGATGCGATCGTATTTGCGCTCGATGTCGGCGTCGAAGAGAAGTTCGGGGCTGGCCGGACAGGTCAGCCAGCCATTCTCGGCGATCTCGGTTTCGAGCTGGCCGGCGCCCCAGCCGGAATAGCCGAGCGCCATCAGTGCGTGACGCGGGCCGCGGCCCGACGATATGGCGCGCAATATGTCGACCGTCGCCGTCAGGCAGATGTCGTCGGAAACGGTCAGCGACGATTCCACGCGGTAGTCGCCCGAATGCAGGACGAAGCCTCGGCTGCGATCGACAGGCCCGCCATTGCGCACGACGAAATCGCGCGCCTGCGCCGGCAGGCGGATTGCTTCCTGCTCGTTCATGATGCCGAGCTGTACCAACAGATCCGGAAACAGCATCTGCTGTGTCTGGTTGATGATCAGGCCCATCGCGCCTTCGTCGCTGTGGGCGCAGACATAGATAACCGAGCGCGTGAAACGGTCGTCCTTCATGCCGGGCATGGCAATCAGGAACTGATCGTCGAGAAAGCCGCGTCCAGCAGCCGTCTTCTTGTGGCGCAACAAATCCATGGAAGGGAGGGTACCGTGTTTCCCCGGCGCCGAAAAGATGCGCAGCACCGGATTCGACCAAAGCCCATGGTGCCAAGCCGCCATGGCTTGCCACCAGGGGTCACGCAAATATGATGCCGCCAGGGCCATGAAATCATTGCACCGCCACGAACGGACGATCAAATCACCGCCATGCGAAGCTTGAAAATCCTGCTGCTCGGCGCCGCCATCGGATCGGCGAGCGTTCTTCCCGCCGCCGCCGCCTCGTCCGCCTGGTACAATAGCGAAGGCGGCAAGGTCCGGCTGGTGACATCAGGCAAACCCGACGAGGCCGGCCGCATCCAGGGCGTTCTCGACATCGCGCTAAAGCCGGGCTGGAAGACCTACTGGCGTGATCCCGGCGACGCCGGTGTGCCGCCGCAGCTCGATGTTTCGCCCAGCACCAATATTGCCGATGCCACACTCTCGTTTCCGGCACCCCAACGCCACGACGATGGCTATGGCAAATGGGCAGGCTACAACCATCCGGTTTCGCTGCCGGTGATGTTCAAATTGTCGGCAGCGAAGGATCCGGCCGTCATCGAGGCCGACGTCTTCCTCGGCATTTGCGAAACGATCTGCATACCGGTGCAGACTCGGCTGACGGTCGACCCCGGTTCCGACCCCGACAACGCGGACGATGCAGCCCTGGTGAAGGCAAGTTTCGCGGCGTTGCCGGCGCCCGCGAGATCGGATTTCGGCATCAATGTCCTGCCGGGCGATCACGAGACGCTGGTCGTCGAGGCGAGTTTTCCCGGTGACCCCAACGCAGCGGATTTCTTCGTTGCCGGCGAGCGGGATTACATGTTCGGCGCCCCTTCCCGCAGCGAAAAGGACGGCAAGCTGATCTTCACCGTGCCGATCCTCGACCGCCCCTCGGCGACGCCAACGGATGGCGGACTTCACTACACGCTGACGAGCTCGGCGGGCGCCGTCGAAGGGCTGCTGCCTTTCCCTTGATCCAGCTTGCCCGAACGGTTGCAGGACGCCGCCGAGTTCGCTACGCAAGCATGCATCCTTCCTTCCCATCCCCAAGCGAGGAACTCATGACCATTTCCGTCGGCGACAAGCTGCCCGAGGTAACCTTCAAGACGATGACCGACGACGGCGCCAAGGCGATCACCTACGCCGAGATTTTCCCGGGCAAGAAGGTGGTGCTGTTCGGTGTTCCCGGCGCTTTCACGCCGACCTGCAGCAATAACCACCTGCCCGGCTATCTCGAGAACCATGACGCCATCCTGGCCCGCGGCGTCGACACCATCGCCGTCGTTTCGGTCAACGACGTCCATGTCATGGGCGCCTGGGCGCGCTTCACCGGCGGTGAGGGCAAGATCCTGTTCCTCGCCGACGGCAGCGGCGATTTCGCCAAGGCGGTCGGCCTCGACAACGACCTTTCCGCCGCCGGCATGGGGCTGCGCTCGAAGCGGTTTTCCATGATCATCGACGACGGCAAGGTCACGGCGATCAATGTCGAGACCAAGCCCGGCGTCGACGAGTCCGGCGCGGCTCATATTCTCGGGCAGCTCTAGGCTTCGACGGTCGCGTCGGGCGAGGCCGCAAGGCTGGCCTCGCCCGACGACCGCTTGCATCCCAGAACTGCCGGCTTTCAGGGGGATCCCAACGATGTTTGACGTCTTCTGGCGCGCCGTCGTGATCGGCATCGGCGCCACGGTGCTGATGGATCTCTGGGCCATCCTGCTCCACAAGGCCTTTGGCCAACCACGGCCGAACTGGGGACCGGTCGGTCGCTGGGTGTGGCATCTCACCGACAAGGTCTTTCACGATGACATCGGCGGCGCAGCACCCTACGCGCACGAAGTGGCCCTGGGTTGGGCGTTTCACTATTTCGTCGGCGTCGTCTACGGCATCATCCTCGTCGTGCTGGCTGGAACGGGCTGGCTTGCCGCGCCGACCTTCCTGCCGGCCTTTATCCTCGGGATCGTCACCGTCGGCGCCGGCTGGTTCCTGCTGGCACCCGGCACGGGGGCCGGATGGGCAGCATCGAGGCGGCCCAATCCGATGCGGGTCCGGGCGCTGAACCTGGTGGCGCACACGGTGTTCGCGCTCGGGCTCTGGGGCACGGCGCTGCTGATACGCTGAGAGTTTAGGGCTGTTCCAGCCTGTCGATTGGCCGCCACCCATGGATGACGCGGCGGGCGCCGATATCGTAGGCAAAATAGTTGCCGCCGCCGGCCGGTTGGTCAGCCTCGCGGCTGATCACCCGTCCGCTAAGGGACAGCAGCAGGAGCGTTCCAACGCCCCCATGGCCCACAAAAGCAATGTCATCAGCTTCATTGCCGTCGAGCACGACCGCGACCTCGCTCACGATACGGTTCTGAGCATCGATGGCCCGCTCCCACCCGCGAATGCTTTCGCGCGGGTTGGCGAAGAACTGGTCGGCGACCGCTTCGAACTCCGGCGGCGGCAGGAAGCCGGTCGCGGACCGGTCATTCTCATGCGTCCGCTCCCTGACCTCGACCGCAAGGCGGAGATGGCTTGACAGGATTTCGGCGGTTTCCATCGCCTTGCGTTCGCCCGACGACACGATGCGCCGGACTGCACCGACCCATGGCTGGTCGAGCATGGCAACGGCTCTCGCCCGCCCGACGTCGGACAACCCCCATTCCGGCACGGCAATGGAGGCATCGATCTGAACCTGGGGATGCGTGACATAGTAGAGGATCGGCACGATCGAGGTTCCTGCCTGAAAGTGGACCGGCCGCCGGACCTCAATAGCTCTGGGTCGACCGACGCGCCTTCGTGGCCACCGGCTGCTTAGGCTGGGAATCCGGCTTCGGCGCGGATACCGCCGGCTTGAAAGAGCCCTTCTTGAACGGCGCCATGCCTTCCCGCGCGAGCTCGTCGGCGCGCTCGTTCTCGGTGTGGCCAGCATGCCCCTTCACCCAGTTCCAGGTGACCTTGTGGCGTCGGTTGGCTTCATCCAGCGC
>NZ_PNOT02000068.1 GCF_002879535.1 Mesorhizobium intechi | reverse complement strand
GGAATTCAGCGTCCCGTCAGCCTCGCGCTGGGTGGTGGCGAAGACCGTCGCGCCCGGCTTGAGATCGGCTGGTGTGGCCGGGGCGAAGGTCACGACGGGTGTGCCGTCGGGGATCGAAATCTTCTTGGTCTGCCCGTTGTCGTAGGTCAGCGTCACGGCGCGCCCGCTTACGTCGGTCACGTCGGCCACTGTGCCGTTGGTCATGCGGCTGTTCGGCTGCAGGTCCCAGGGACGGTCGCCTTCGCCAGTGCCTTTCATCGCGGCTGGGAAAATCACCACCTCCAGCGCGCCGCTGCCGCCATCCGCCTTCGAGACGGAGGCGATGCCGAGGAAATCGCCCTGCTTGATGTCCTTTTGCGAGGCGCTGGCGACACCGGAGATCTTCCAGCCGGTATTGAGCTTGATCGCGGAGGTCTCGCCCTGGCGGGTTTTGACGGTCAGCAGCGATGGCTCGAAACTGACCACCGTGCCGCGCACGCGTAGCGCATCAGCCGCCTGAGCGGTTGCCGCTCCGGCGACGAACAGGCTGGAAATCGTGCCGAGCACGAGGACGGACGTCTTGAAGTTCATAGCGGGGATCCTTCTGGGAACTGGCCGGCTGGAACCGGATGGTTTTCACGCCGGCGCATCAGAACAACGAACAGGTGGGCCTAAACCTCCGGGTAAAAAGGTGCCGGCCGTTCAAAAGAACTTGATGGCGTCGATATGGGTGGATCGCCTCGCGGGTCGGGTTCACGATAGCGTTACGCCCTGTTTGGCTCTTGGCAAATCGCTGGCGAGCGGGCATCTTCCTGCACGTCTCAGGCAACGCTCCATTTTTATCAAACTCTTTCAGCCACCGGAGTTGCCAATGCCCAACAATGCAAAAAGCCATGCCCTCTCCGAACCGTTAGCCAGTGAGATCGGGCCGAATTACACCGCCCTCAGAGGCATGCGGGAAACCCGCGGATACAGTGTTGAAGAGCTTTCCCTGACTTGCGGTCTATCGGTCGGCGAGATCGAGGACATCGAGAACGGGCGGGCGGCCGATCCGTCGAAGCTGCGTCGTATTGCGTCCGCGCTTCGCCTGCCTCAGAACGCCCTCATCGTTGCCGCCGCGCCGGAACCGGCCGCGCAAGGCCAGCCCCTGGCATAGTCCAGGACCAGGCATACAAAAAGAACCCGCCAAGGCCCGCCAGGCGGGTTTCTTGTTGATGTTGTGGCGCTCTCCAGCCGGCCGGGCTTGCCGATTTACAGATCGCGCGTGTTTATACCCGCGGCATCCAAAGCCGCGCCAAATCGCGTCTGCCGTGTATCGAGGTGAACCGTGGTTTTGTCGATATGAGCCTGGAAACTGTTCGAGCCTTCTTCGCCGCTCATGCGCCTGACATCGAGGTCATCGTCACGCCAACAAGCTCGGCGACGGTGACGCTGGCGGCGGAGGCGCATGGCGTCCTGCCGGCGCAGATCGCCAAGACGATCTGCCTACGCGTCGGCGAGCGCACCATGCTGGTGGTGACCAGCGGCATTGCCAGGCTGGACAACCGCAAGTTCAAGGACCAGTTCGGCGGCAAGCCGCGCATGCTGGACGCGGACGAAGTCGTCGCCGCCACTAGCCACCCGGTCGGCGGCGTCTGCCCCTTCGGCCTCCCGGCGCCGCTGCCGGTCTATTGCGACGTCTCGCTGCGGGAGTTCGACGAGGTCGTGCCCGCGGCTGGCGCCACCAACGCCGCGGTGCGGATTGCACCGCAGCGCATGACGGATCTTGTCGGTGCTGGGTGGGTGGATGTGTGCCAATAGCGATCGGGCGATGCTCCGCTGGCCGCAAAGCTGACGACCGCCAGAGTTCCTGTCCGAGGTCGGAAATCTATCCACGAAGGCGCACCTGCTCCCTGACCCCAGCCGGATGAGGCAAAGCTCCGCCCGGCTCTGGCGAGCGTCCGCCGCGCCTCCGCAGCCTCATTCCGCGTCAGCACCCGCTGCCTCACGGTGGGTTTTTAACGGGAACAAGAGGCTGACGATTCGGTTTCTCTGTTGCCGCGCCGCGGCTACTCGCGCGGCCGGCAGGGGTTGGAGGAACCTGGAAATGCAAGACAAAATCAAAGATCCTCGTCCGAAGGAGCCCGACCAGAAGAAGACATCAGTCCCTCATCGCGACAATCGAGCGCCCCCGGAGCTTGAACATGTCGATCCACCGCCGCGCGATGTGCGAGAGGCACCGGTGCCAAATCCAAACGGGGATAAGAAGTCCTGACCGACCGGCAGACGCGAACGATGCGCCGCCGGCTTGCTGGACGTCACCGAAAGGGAAAGTGCAGCCCCGCGTTACCCTAGAGATGGACGATGAAGGTGGACTTTTGGGGGCAAGTCCCTGTCATAAAATGGTCGGAGTGGCCGGATTCGAACCGACGACCCCTTGACCCCCAGTCAAGTGCGCTACCGGGCTGCGCTACACTCCGGACCGAGCGCGATGTATCGTGATAACCCCGCCCGGGTCAACCGAAATTCGGCTTTTATCGCGCGGGTGTGGATGCGACCGCCGGCGCGCCTGGAAATGCCGGCCGCAACAGCCGCTGATGGCGGTATTCGAGCGCAATGGCGCCCCATACGAGCCCGAGCAGCAGATACATATGGCGCCAGTGGTCGATGTCGATGAAGGTGCCGAGCCCGATATTGCCAATGAAGGCGACATAGGCGCACAACAGATAAGGCTGCCAGGGCCGGTCGCGCAGCAGGATGCGGAACCCGGCCATCATGGTCCAGACGACGAGGCTCAGGAACGACACGAAGCCGAGCCAGCCATAATCCATCAGCATTTTCAGCCAGATGTCATGCGTGTCCTCGCCGAACATCTTGCCGAAGACCAGCGGCCCAATGCCGAACGGTCGCTCCATGGCCATCTGGAAGCCGATTCCGTAGCGGGCGAAGCGGCCGAGGCGGGCGGTGTCATAGCTCTGTTCGAGATGCGCGCGGCTGGAGAACATCTCCGACACCCCGGGCAGTTGCAGGATGACGATCACGGCGATCGTCAGCAGTGACAGCGCGGCGATGGTCATGATCACCACGCGCAGCCGGAATTTGCCACTCGCGCTCTGCAGGAACAGGCAGCCGGTGAGCAGCACCGCCGACACGGCGAACATGCCCCAGGCGCCGCGCGAGAAGGAGAAGAAGATGCCCAATGTGATGATCAGCAGCGGGACCGCCAGCAGCGTCATGCGCGCGATCGAACCTGTCAGGATCAGGTAGAGCAGATAGATGCCGGGCAGCACCAGGAACGGCCCAAAGACGTTCGGGTCCTGGAAGGCGCCGGCGGCACGGTCGTATTTGGTGAACATCTCGGCGCCGGGGAAGGCGTGGAAATAGCCGGCTATGCCGAGCAGGGAGGTCGCCACCGCCGAGACGACATAGGCATTGAAGATCGGCCGGTACAGGCCTGGCTGCGTGGCCGTCACCGAGGCGAAGAACACCGCGCTGAAGGCGAGAAACAGCGATACGGAGAGATAGAGTGGCGTGAAGGCGAGGTCCGCCATCTGCGTCATGGAGATCATACCGCCGATGTTCATCGTCACCAGCAGCACCAGCAGCGGCATGGCCGCGCGAGAAATCCGCAGGCCCAAGAGCGCCCAGATGGCGATCAGCCCGGCCATGTAGATTTCGTAAGGCGCCGGCTCGCTGATGACGAAGCCGGACAGAAGGATGCCGACCACCACCGCACTGGACGAAATAAGCGCGATCAGCTTGGCGTTGACATCAGCCCGCGGCAGCTCATGGGAAATCGCGCTCAATAGGCGTTTTCCGTGTTGAGCAGCCGGATCGGCGTCAGGAACAGGATCCTTAGATCGAACAGCAGCGACCAGTTCTCGATGTAATAGAGGTCGTACTCCGTCCGCATGCGGATCTTCTCATTGGTGTCCATCTCGCCGCGCCAGCCATTGATCTGCGCCCAGCCGGTGACGCCAGGCTTGACCTTGTGGCGGGCGAAATAGCCGTCGACCACCTCGTTGTAGAGCAGGTTGTGCGACTGCGCGGCGATCGCATGCGGGCGCGGGCCGATCAGCGACAGCGAGCCCAGCAGCGAATTGACGAACTGCGGCAGTTCGTCGATCGAGGTCTTGCGGATGAAGCGGCCGACGCGGGTGACGCGCGGATCGTTTTTGGTCACCGTCTGCTTGGCGGTCGGATCCGACCGGTCCGTGTACATTGAGCGGAACTTGTAGACCTCGATGATCTCGTTGTTGAAGCCGTGCCGCTTTTGCTTGAACAGCACCGGCCCCTTGCTGTCGAGCTTGATGGCGATCGCCGTCGCCAGCATCACTGGCGAGAAGACGATAATGCCGATCAGCGAGAAAACGATGTCGAAGGTGCGCTTGGCGACCGAATCCCAGTCGTTGATCGGCTTGTCGAAAATGTCGAGCATCGGCACCGAGCCGATGAAGGAATAGGCGCGCGGACGGAACTGCAGTGCGTTGGAATGCGCCGAAAGCCGGATGTCGACCGGCAGCACCCACAGCTTCTTCAACAGCTGCAGCACGCGCGTTTCGGCGGTCAGCGGCAGCGACACGATCAGCATGTCGATGCGAGCGATGCGGGCGAACTCGATCAATTCCGAGATTGTACCGAGCTTGGGATAGCCGGCAACGATCGGCGGCGAGCGCTTGTCGGAGCGGTCATCGAAGATGCCGCAGATGCGGATATCGTTGTAAGGCTGCTTTTCGACAGAGCGGATCAGGATTTCCGCCGCCTTGCCGCCGCCGACGATGACGGCGCGCCGCTCCATGCGCCCGTCGCGCGCCCATCGCCGGATCAGTCTCGACATCACCAGCCTGAGGCTGAACAGGAGAACGAAGCCGACGACGAACCAGGTGCCGAACAAAAGCCGCGAATAGTCTTCTGACATCTTGGTGACGAAGGCCGTCAATGCCATCAGCGCGAAGGCGCCGGCCCAGACCAGCAGGATGCGGCCGAAATTGGCGATCGGCCGCATCAGCGAACCCACCTGGTAGCAGTCGGTGACGTCGAGCAGCACCACGGCGAGGAACGACGCGGCGGCGATCGTCACCGGATATTGCCAGGCGAGATAGTTGAAGAAACCGACGAAGTAGAAATAGACGCAGAGTCCCGAGAGGAACAGCACCCCGAATTCAACCATGCGCAGGACGCCGCTGACCATGATCGGCGACATCGTATCGCGCCGGTATTGCGACGCGACCTGCCGGGCAACGTCGTTCATACCGCCGGGCGCATCGCCATTGGTCGGGCCGTCGAATTTACGCACCGCTTCGGGTGAAAAGCGGTGCGCGGGATCGATCTCATTCATGGAACAGTCCGCAAGCTTCCCCTGGGGGAATAGCAAAAGAGAGCTAAGAAACCCTTGAAACAACGCGTGGCTTTGGAATGGCCTGGGGCTTACCTGCCGAGCGCGGCGAAATAGGCCTTCTCGATTTCGGCGGCCATCACGTCGGCGCCAAAGCGCGCCCTGAGGCCGGGGCCGTCGGGCATCAGGGCGCCATATGCGGCAAGGTCGGCCAGCGCCTCGCTCATCTTGCCGGCCAGTTCGGCCGGATCGGGGCGGATCAGGGCAGGGGAGCCAGAACCGAAGATCTCCGGTATGCCGCCGACGGAGGTGGCGATCATCGGTCTTGCCGCGGCAAGTGTTTCCAGCACGATATAGGGCATGGCTTCGGCGCGGGATGGAACGACGACGAGTTCGGCAAGTGCGAAGGCTTCCCTGGCCGGCATCGGCGACAGGAAGCGGACATGGCCTTGAAGTCCCAGGCGCTTCACCTGCGCGCGGTAGCGCGGCAGGTCGTCGCCGTCGCCGACCATCACCGCGCTCAGCGTGCGGCCAAGCCGCGGGGCGGCGGCGGCCAGGGCGTCGATGAAGATGTCGGGCCCCTTCAGGTCGCGCATCATGCCGATATAGAGCAGATCCGCCGCATCGGGTCCGATGGGTACCGGCTCGAATTCGGCGACGCGCAGTCCGTTGTAGACCAGTGTGTTGGGGATCGGCGGCTCGCCCACCTTCCTGCGATAGGTTCGCCGCTCGTAGTCCGAGACGAACAGCAGGCAATCGGTGAAGTGCGCCATGGAGCGCTCCAGCGCGAAGAACAGCTTCCCCGTGGCTGTCGTTTCGTCATAGTGGAGGGAGCCGCCATGTGGCGAATAAAGGCGGGCTACGCGAGACCTTGATACCCGCAACAATGAGCCGAACAGACGGGCATAGGCGCCACCCTTGGCGCCATGCCCATGCAACACGTCCGGCCGCAATTCCTTGATGATCCTGTAGGTGCGCCGGGCCGAGGCGAGATCGCCCGGGCCGACATGGCGCTGCATTGGCGTGCGATGGATACCGAGCGCCAGCATATCCTTCATCTGCTCGAACAGGCGCTCCTCGAATTCGCCGCCTGTGGTCGAATCGCAGACGATGCCGACCACATGGCCGGCGGCGACCTGCGCTTCGGTCAGGTCGCGCACATGCCGGAAAATTCCTCCGACCGGTGAACGAAAGCAGTGGACGATCCTGAGCTTGTCCGCCACGTGATGTCTGTCAGAACAGGCGTTCGCGAACGTAGACGGTATCTCCGGGCAGCAGCGGATCGGATGTCACCACGCGGCCGGTCATTACCTTGCCGTTGATGTCGCGGGTGATGTCGACGCTTTCCTGGTTGGCGCGTGGCGAGAAGCCGCCGGCAATGGCGATGGCCTTCTGCACGGTCAGGCCGGGCACATAGGAATATTGACCGGCGGCGCCCACTTCGCCCATGACGAAGATCGGCCGGTAGCGATCGATCTCGACCGAGACGTCGGGGTCGCGCAGATAGCCTTGCCGCAATTTGTCGGCGATCTCCTTTTCCATCTGCTGCGCGGTGTGGCCACGCGCCGGAATGGCGCCGACGAGCGGGAAGGAGAGGTAGCCGGACTGGTCGACACTGTAGGTATTGGTCAGGCCGTCCTGTTCGAACACGGTGACGCGGACCCGGTCGCCGGCACCGAGACGGTAAGGCTGGTCGAGGACCTCATGGAAGGCAGCTGGCGTCGGGCGATAGCTGGAGCAGCCGGCAAGCATCGATACGGCAAGCAGAGCGTGAAAGAGGGAAGCAGTGCTTTTCATGACCGGATACGTACCTTCGACTGGCCGCTGCGGCGTCGCAGCAAACATCTGGGATCGGGTCCGTTATCATCCTGTTAGGGTTAATGGCCGGTAAAGGAGCCGGCCGATAGCGCTGCGCGAAGTAGGGGTTTTGCCATTTTTATCGTTTTTCTTGGCCGCCGCCGGTATTCCCTAATGGAGTATTACGGCGATCTTAACGGCTGAGTTACCATAGTTGTTTACGGTGCATCCTGACCCAGTTTCGGAGTAGGGATGCATGTCCGTTCAGTCCGCGGCCGCAGATGTCGACGTTGACCTTAGGCAGCTCTTCGCCAGCCTGGCGAGGAACTGGCTGCGCATATTGCTCTTCGTTCTGGTGGTGACCGGTCTGGCGTTTGCGTTCGCTTCGTTCGCGACCAAGCATTACAAGGCCCAGACGCAGGTGGAAATCGCCCCGCGCGAATCCGTCTACACCCGTCCGGCCGGCAGCAACAACGATGGCGACAAGCCGATCCTCGATGAGCAAGGCGTCGCCACCCAGGTCCAGATCATCTCGTCCAACGAAATCCTCAAGCAGGTGGCGCGGAAACTCGGCCTGGCGCGGCTGCGTGAGTTCGACGAAACGATCAACATGTCGCCGTTCAGCCGCGTGCTGATCCTGCTTGGGCTGAAGAACGACCCGATGGATGTTCCGGCCGACGAACGCGTGTTGAAGAAGATGCGCGAAAAGCTCAACGTCTTCGGCGTTGAAAAGACCCGCATCATCGCCATCGAGTTCTCCTCCGAGGATCCCGAGCTCGCCGCCGCCATCCCGGATGCCGTTGCCGCTGCCTATATTGCGGGGCAGGGGGTGGCCAAGAGTGAATCGAACACCGCCGCCGCCAACTTTCTGGCGCCCGAGATCGCCGACCTGTCGAAGCAGGTCAGGGATGCCGAGGCCAAGGTCGCAGCCTACCGCGCCCAGTCCGACCTGCTGATGGGCGGCAACAATGCCACCCTGGCAACCCAGCAACTGGCCGAACTGTCGACCGAATTGTCGCGGGTGCGGGCCAATCGCGCCGCGGCCGAAGGCACTGCCGACAACGTGCGCAAGGCGCTGCAGAATGGCGGCTCGCTGGATTCGCTGCCGGAAGTGCTGTCGTCCGACCTGATCCAGCGTTTGCGGGAGCGGCAGGCCGAGCTGCGCGCCACCATCGCCGACCTGTCGACGACGATGCTCGACAACCACCCGCGCGTTCGTGCCGCCAAGTCACAGCTCGCCGATCTCGACGCGCAGATCCGCAGTGAAGCCCAGAAGATCATGAAGGGCATGGTGATGCAGGCTGAAGCCGCCAAGGCGCGCGAAAGCCAGCTCGTCTCCGACGTCAATCAACTGAAGGCGGCTTCGGCGCAGGCCGGCGAACAGCAGGTCGATCTCGACGCACTGCAGCGCGACGCCGCCGCCAAGCGCCAGCAGCTCGAGCTCTATCTGACCAATTACCGCGAGGCAGCTTCGCGTCAGGACCGCAATTATGTGCCGGTCGACGCCCGCATCGCCTCACCGGCTTCGGTGCCCTCCGAGCCATACTTCCCCAAGGTTGGGCCGATCGTCGGCGCAGCTGCGGCGGCTTCGCTTCTGCTGGCGGCCATATTCACGCTGTTGCGCGAGCTCTTCTCGGGTCGCGCCATGCGCCCGGCTCCAGGCGCCCGTTTTGCGCCGATCGACGAAGTGGCCATGCCGGCAACTGCGCGCCAGCAACCGGACGCCCCTGAGCCGTCTGCGCGGCTGGAGCCAGCTGCCGCCAGCGGGTTCGCCGATCGTGGCGCCGAGGCTCAATCGTCCGAAGCTGCCGTGGAACCGCAGATGGTGGCACAACCGCGGCCCGTTGCCGAGCCCGCGCCTTCCGTCGAGGCAGAGCCCGTCGCCGAAGTCGAATCGGTCACCGAGCCGGAGCCGGCTGCAGAGGTGCAGCGGCCGCGCTCGGTGCTCGGCGAAATCGATATCGAGAAGGCCGCGGAAAAGCTCATCGCCAGCGGGGCCGCCCGCGCCATATTCGTTTCGCCCGAAGGCGACGAGGCAGCCGCGTCCGCGATCCTGGTGGCGCGCGAAGTGTCCGACGCTGGCCTGCGTGTGCTGCTGCTCGACCTCACTGCCTCCGGCGCCGCCTCGCGGCCGATGCTGGACAGCGGCCTCTTCCCGGGGATCACCGATCTGCTCGCCTCGCAGGCGCAGTTCAGCGACGTCATCCATGCCGATCTCTATTCGGACTGCCACGTCATTCCCGTCGGCACCGCCGATCCGGTCCGCGCCATGCGCGCCGCTGATCGGCTGCCGATCATCATGCAGTCACTGACCACCGCCTATGATCTGGTCGTGGTCGAATGCGGGCCGGCCGACGCGCAAGGCATCAGCCGTCTGGGAGGTGAGGCCACCGAAGTATTCCTGTCCATGCTCGAACCGGACGACGAGGTCACCAAGGCCGCGGTCAAGCTGATCGAGAGCGGCTACCCTGACCTGACGCTGGTAACGCCGCTTGGCCACGAGCCGCCGGGGACTCCGGGACGGCGCTCCGCGGCCTGAAAAAACCGCTCTTCGGCGGCGCCTCCCACCTATCCCAGTTCCAGCGTCGTCACGCCGAACACCCTCTTGGCATCGAGCTTCGGCGGCACGCCTTTGTACATGCGGGTGGTGCTGAAGGTCGGTGAGAAGCCCGCCGCCTCGAGCGCCGCGATGAAGTCCACCTGGGTAGTCGGCACGTCGATGTTCAATTCGCCACCCTCGCACGCGCCCGCCAGCTCCCCGAGCAATTCAAGCGCGGTCTGCACGTCGTCGGCGAAAAGCGGGCCGATCTTGAAGCCGCTTCGGCAGGCTCGCGCCACCGCATAGCCGGCCTTTCCCCGCGACGTGATCGCCGTTAAGGCATGATGTGGCGGCTGCAGCCATCGCTGCAGGAAGGGCCGCCTCGGCGCGGGAAAGCAAAGCGCATCATAGGCGATGATGTCGGGCGTCGGTAGCGCGCTCATTACGCGAGGCCGCTCGGCGCGGACGGGGAGGGCCGCGGGTCGTCCGCTGTAGCGGATGGTCTCGTAGACCGGCTCGAACCCCATGCTCCGGTAGTTGGCCTGCTGTTCCTGGACGCCATCAAGGCCGATGGTGCGCCAGGCCAGCCTGCTCATGCCCGCGGTCCACACCGCCTTGCCGTGGCCCTTGCCGCGCATGTCCGGGCGGCAGATGTAGAGGCCGATGAAACCGAAATCCTGCCCATAGGCCACCGCCGAGATCGCGGCGACCATTTCGTCCCCGACAAAGGCACCGATGAAACCCTCCGGGTCCGCCGCCTGGAACATCGCCGCGTCTTCAAGGCCGGGATTCCACCCCTCGCCGGCCGCCCAGTCGATGAGGTCAGTCAATTCCCCCGGCGACAGCGTGCGGATGGTTCGATTCATGGTGCTCACTCCGCGGCGACAGCTCCGGGCGAGAACGATTTCAGCATGCCGCGATAGGGCTTGGCCAGCGGGCTGGCGTAGGCGCCGCGCTTCGATGTCGAAAGGCCGAGCGCGATGAGCGCTTCGGCCTGCTTGACCGCGGCGCCGACACCGTCGATGACAGGCAGTCCGAAATCCGCCTGCAACCGATGCGCAAGGTCCGCCATGCCGGCGCAGCCAAGCACGATCGCCTCGGCACCATCCTGCTCCACGGCGCGGGCGATCTCGTCGCGCAGCTTGCCAACCGCTCCCGATGCCGGATCCTCAAGCGCCAGCACCGGAATGTCGGCGGCCCGCACACGCGCCCGTCCCGCCATGCCGTAGCGTTGCACCAGCCCCTCCACGGGCACGCGCGAGCGTTCGGTGGTGGTTACGACGGTGAAGCGCTGGGCGATGAAGGAGGCGATGCTGAGTGCCGCCTCGCAGATGCCGATGACGGGAATGGCGGCCATGGCCCGCGCGGCGTCGAGGCCAGTGTCGTCGAAACAGGCGATGATCGCCGCCTGCACGCCGCGGCGTTCGCCGGCGGCGATCTCCATCAAAAGGCCCGGCACAGCCAGAGCCTCGTCATAATAGCCTTCGATCGAGGCCGGCCCCGTGGACGAGGTGGCGGCGACGACCTCAGTCCGGACGCCGGCCACGCCGCGAGCGGCCGCCGCGATGGTCTCGGTCATGCTCGCCGTCGTGTTGGGGTTCACCACCAGGATCTGCACGGTCATGCTTTCGCCCGGCGGCGGCCGACGTAGAGGATGGCGCCCAGCGTCGCCAGGATCACCAGGAAGGAGAACACGGTGGTCACCGTGCCCAGCGCGTAGAGCACCGGCGTCGTGACATTGGTGGTCATGCCATAGATCTCGAGCGGTAGCGTGTTGAAAGTTCCCGATGTCATCAGCGTGCGGGCGAACTCGTCGTAAGAGAGCGTGAAGCCGAACAGGCCGACGCCGATCAGGCTCGGCGCGATCATCGGCAGCACGACGTGGACGAAGGTCTGCCAGGAGGTGGCGCCGAGATCGCGCGCGGCCTCCTCGTAGGCCGGCGAGAAGCGGTTGAAGACGGCGAACATGATGAGCACGCCGAACGGCAAGGTCCATGTCAGATGCGCGCCGAAGGCCGACGTATACCAGGCGGGGCGCAAGCCGACCTGCTGGAAGACGACGCCGATTCCCAGCGAGATGATGATGGAGGGCACGACCAGGCTGGCGACCGCCAGATAGAACAGGGCGGTGGCACCGCGAAACTTCCGGCGAAAGGCAAGGCCCGCCAGCAGCGACACGACGACGGTGACGACCATCACCATCAGGCCCAGCACCAGCGAGCGCTTGAAGCTGCCGCCGAAATCGCCGACGGACTGTCGTTCGAACAGATTGGCGAACCAGTGCAGCGACACGCCGTTCAGCGGGAAGGTGAGGCCACCGGTCTCGCCCTGGAACGACAGGATCAGGATCGCAGACAGTGGGCCGTAGAGGAACAGTACGAACAGCGCGAAGAACGCCGCCAGCACGTAGAATTCGAGGGTGCGTTTTTCGTGGTTCACGTCAAAGCTCCCGGCGGATATCGACGATGCGCAGGATGCCGGCGACCATCAGAAGCACCAGCACCAGAAGCACAACGGCGTTGGCGGCGGCGGCCGGATATTGCAGCAGCGACATCTGGTTCTTCATCATCAGGGCCACGGAAGCGCTCTGGCCGCCCGACATCACCTGCACGGTGGAGAAATCCGCCATCACCAGCGTCACGACGAATATGGTGCCGATCGCCATGCCGGGCTTGGCCAGAGGAATGATGACGTTCCAAAGCACCTGCCAGCCGGAGGCGCCGGCGTCGCGGGCGGCCTCGACAAGCGAGCGGTCGATGCGCATCAGCGTGTTGAAGATCGGGGTCACCATGAAAAGCGTGTAGAGATGCACCATGGCCAGCACGACGGCAAATTCGGAATAGAGCAGCCATTCGATTGGTTTTGGGACCAGGCCCATATGCACCAGCGTCGAGTTGATCAGTCCATTGCGGCCGAGCACCGGAATCCATGAGATCATGCGGATGATGTTGGAGGTCAGGAACGGCACGGTGCAGACCAGGAACAGCACCATCTGCATGGCGGTGGTGCGAATGTGGAAGGCGAGGAAATAGGCGACCCAGAAGCCGATGAACAAGGTCAGTGCCCAGACGATGGCCGCGAATTTGATGGTGTTGAGATAGGTCTTCCAGGTGACCCAGGAGCCCAGTACGTCGGAATAGTTGGTTGTCAGGAAATCCGGATACATAGCGGCGAAGTCGTAATCCCAGAAGGACACGACGACGATCATGATGATGGGCAAAAGCAGGAACGCGCCGAGGATCAGCGCCAGCGGGGCCGACTGCAGATAGGGCGTGACGGCACCGAGCGAAAAGCGGCGGCGTCGCACCGGCTTGGTGGCGGCGATTGCAGGGCGTTCGAGGGCGACTGTCATCAAGGCTCCCGGGTTTGACGATGCGGCCTGAACCGCTTCTCCCTTCTCCCACCAAGGGAGAAGGGAGGAGGAGAGGCGTAGCCTTACGCCGCGATGAACTCGTTCCAGCGCTTGACCATGTAGCGGTCCTCGTCCATCACCGAGTTCCAGCAGGCGACCTTGCCCATGCGCTCCTCGAAGGAGCCGCCATCGCGCACAGCGCCGGCTTTTTCCATGACCGTGCCGTCCGGCGCCTTGATGTCGCCCTTGGCCGGCTTGCCCTCGATCCAGTAACCCCACTCGTCCTCGGTCATGAACTTCTTGGCCGAGACCATGTTGGCCGAGTAGTAGCCCTGGCGGTTAAGATAGCCGCCGACCCAGCCCGACGTGTACCAATTGATGTATTCATAGGCGGCGTCGAGCTCCGCGCCCTTGAGGTGGGCGGCGAGGCCGAGGCCGCCGCCCCATGAGCGGTAGCCTTCCTTGAGCGGCTGGAAGCGGCAAGGGATGCCCTTGGAGCGCACGGCGGCCACCGCCGGCGACCACATGGACTGGATGACCACTTCGCCCGATGCCATCAGATTGACGCTCTCGTCGAAGGACTTCCAGAAGGCGCGGAACTGGCCACCCTGCTTGGCCTTGATCAGGAAGTCGATCGTCTTGTCGATCTCGTCCTTGGTCATGTTGCCCTTGTCGGCATATTTGATGTTGCCCATGGCTTCCATGATCATGGCGGCATCCATGATGCCGATGGAGGGGATGTTGAGAATGGCGGTCTTGCCCTTGAAGGCCGGGTCCATGATGTCGGCCCAACTGGTGATGTCGCGGCCGACGAGGTCGGGACGGATGCCCAGCGTGTCGGCGTTGTAGATGGTAGGCACCATGGTGAACCAGTTGGTCGGCGCCTTGGCGAAGGTCTTGGAGTCCTGCGCCTCGACATAGCCTACCGTGTGCGGCGCCGTGCCCTGGGCAATTACGCTGTCGGGGGTAAGCTTGCCGGTTTTGAACAGCGGCACCAGCTCGTCGTAATATTTCAGCTTGCTGACATCCATCGGCTGCAGCACGCCGGTGGGGAACACCTTCTTGCAGATCCAGTATTCGATATCGGCGATGTCGTAGCTGTCGGGCTGGGTCACGGCGCGTTGGGCGGCGGCGTCGGAATCGGTTGCCGTCATCTCCAGCGTGATACCGAGGTCGGCCTTGCACTTGTCGGCGATGGCGTTGAGGTTCGACACGCCGGTGCCGAACTGGCGCAGCGTGATGTTGGACTGCGCCCAGATGGTCGGGAAGCCGGTGATGACGCCCGAGCCGGCGGCGAAGCCGACCGCGGCCGCACCTGTCTTGAGCAGCGAGCGCCGCGAAATGCCAGTCTTGGTTTGCCCGGTCTTGGTTTGCATTGTGTCTGTCATGTCTATTCCCCTGTCTTGTTTTGCTTGGTTGATTTCATGAATGAAGGCGGCCGAGGACGATTGCATCCTCGGCATCCCAGGCGAGCGGTACGGCGTCGCCAATGGCGACGGGTTTGGCGAAGAAGTCGGAATCGTCGATGATGACGGTGAAGTCGTCGATGCCGGCACCAGTGACGGAAAGCTTCACCGTGGCGCCGCGATATTCGATGTTGGCGGCGACGCCGGTGAAGCCAAGCCCGGGCGCGAGTGCCTTGCCGATGCGCACATGGTCGGTGCGGATGGCGATGTCGACCGACGCGCCCGCATGCTGCGGCTTGCCGCTGGCGGCGAGCGAACCGCCGCCATTGACGTCGAACATGACCATGGCGTCTCGGCTGCCGGTGACCCGGCCGGAGATGACGTTGTGGTCGCCCATGAAGCGCGCGACGAAGGCCGTGGCCGGCCGCTCGAACACGTCGCGCGGCGGCGCCGCCTGTTCGATGCGGCCGTCATTCATCACCACGATCAGGTCGGCAAGCGCCATCGCCTCCTCCTGGCTGTGGGTGACATGGACGAAGGTGATGCCGAGCGACGTCTGCAATTTCTTCAGCTCGGCGCGCATGCGGATCTTCAGGAACGGATCGAGCGCCGAAAGCGGCTCGTCGAGCAGCAGCGCCTCGGGATCGGTGATCAGGGCGCGGGCGAGCGCGACGCGCTGCTGCTGGCCGCCGGAAAGCTGCGCCGGGCGGCGCGTCGCATAGGCCTCCATCTGCATCAGCTTCAGCATGTCGAGCGCCTTGGCGCGGCGCTTTTCCTTGTCGACGCCCTTCATCTTCAGGCTGAAGGCGACATTGTCGATAAGGTCGAGATGCGGGAACAGTGCATAGGACTGGAACATCATCGCCGTGCCGCGCCTGGCCGGCGGCAGGTCGGTGACAACGGTGTTGCCGAGCCTGATATCTCCCGACGAGATGCTTTCGTGGCCGGCGATCATGCGCAGCGTGGAGGTCTTGCCGCAGCCGGAGGGACCGAGCAGGCAGCAATAGGTGCCCGCCGGTATCTTCAGGCTGATATCCTCGACGGCGGTCGTCGTTCCATAGACTTTCGAAACGGACACGATGTCGATCTCGGCGGCTTTGGACATTCAGGCTTCCCCGTTTGGTCGCATTAACCAAAGCATCATGCGTGCCAATATCGGGGTGGCTGGCCAAGCATTTGAATTATCTGAAAAATCACGCCTGCCGGCAGTTGCCCATCTGACGTGCTTCCTTGTGCGTTGCACAAATTATGTGCGATTGTGCGCGATCTGCACAAAAATCGTATGCAATCTTTTTCGGCTTTGTATTCATTTGCCCCTCGTGCGCAGGGGGCGAGTCGCGCTAGAAGGGTGGGGGAACATCATCGCCATGAATATTGCCGATCACATCTATTCCACCGACAGCGCCAATCAGGATCGGGCACAGGCGATCCGCGACAATCTGCGCGACGCCATCGTCGACCGTCGGCTGGCGCCGGGTACCAAGCTCTCGGAGGGCGAGGTCGGCACGCTGTTCGATGTGTCGCGCACCGTGGCGCGCGCGGCCCTGCAGATGTTGTCCTTCGAAGGCCTGGTGCGCACCGAGCGCAACCGCGGCGCGTTCGTCGCCAACCCCTCGCCCGAGGAGGCGCGCCAGGTGTTCGCGTCGCGCCGGCTGATCGAGCCCGGCATTGCCATTGCCGCCTGCGGGCGTGTCACATCAGCCGACATCGCTGCCTTCAGGGCGCAACTCGACGAGGAGGGCCGCTTCATTGCCGAACGAGGTCCGACCGCGCGGCGTTCCGAGATCAAGGCGTCCGGCGATTTCCATCTGTTGCTTGCTTCGGTCGCCGGCAACGCGATCCTGCAGCGTTTCATGGAGGAACTGGTCGCGCGCTCCTCGCTTGTCATCGCGCTTTACGGGCGCTCTGGCGCGTCAGCTTGCGGGCACAGCGAGCACACGGAAATTGTCGGAGCGCTGGAGAGCAGCGATTGTGAACGGGCCAGCAGGCTGATGCTGCATCACATCGACCATATCGAGGCCGATCTCGATCTGCGCGTCAGGGCGGGTCCGGCGCTTCGCGAGGCTCTCAATTTCTGACAGCTAGTTTTCGTCGTCCGTGGCGGCGTGTGCTGCCTGTCCGGCTGCCTTGCGGCGCAGCGTCTTGGTCAGTTTCCAGATCGCCGGGCTGTTCTTGACGAAAGCCTTCAGACGTGCGCCCTGGCGAAGCGTCTGCGCCAGCGCGCGGCCCTTCAGGGTCAGCGGGACAAGCACCTCGAAATGCCTGGTTTCGACATCGCACCACTGCCGCTTGTAGGGCTCGTCGCCGACGGAGAAATCATAGACCGCGAAACCCGTCTCGCAGGCCTCCTGGATGTTGTCGAAGAACAGGAAATCGCCGGGACTGCTGTGCGCCAGATCGTCCTCGGCGATCGCGCCGAACTCGCAGATAAGGCGCTTGCCGCAGCGGCTCGATCCAGTGATGGCGCGCAGCTTGCCAGCGACCTCCAAGCCATGCAGCACGAAAGAGGGCGTTTCCTCGGCCAGGGCCTGCGTGAACAACGCGCGGAAGAAGGCGCGCGTCTGGTCGTCGCCGAAGACATTGGCGATGCCCATCTTGCGAAAGCGCAGTTCCTTCATCTCGAAGAAGGCGTCGAGCAATCTCTCCACTTCGTCCGGACTGCGCGCCTCGATGCGGCGATGGCTGCCGACGGCCTCGAATTTGCGCGTCTGCGACCGATGTTTCTTGCGTTTGCGCTTGCCGCTGGCGCGCAGCAGGAGCGCATCGAAGCCACCGCCGAGGTCGACAGCCAGCGAAAGATTGGGGCTGGCGAAATGATCGAGCGATGCCAGCGGATTGGCGATACCATCGAGATCGGGCAGCAATCGTTCCAGCGCGATGAGATCGATGTCGGGCCGAGCCTTGGCGATGGCCCGAAACACTGAGCCGACGGCCGCGCTCTCCGCCCTGGCCAGCCATTGCGGGTCGGCGGCCGCGAAATTGCCATTGGCATGGCGGCCACCCATGAAACGGGCGACCCGGAACGGACCCTGGCTGACAACCTCCAGCGCCAGCGCGAAAACCGGCTTGCCTTTGAGAGTGAGCGTGGCGACGAACAGATCGGGCTTGAGTTGCGCGGCCCAGTTTAGGATCCATGTCGCGCCCTGTGCCGGCGCGTAAAGGGCCGAGCGGCAGAACCCTGCATAGGCGGCGAGCCCATCAGCTGCTGCAACGGAAACCGAAGGCTCGGCGGAACCCTTCGGCAGGGCGCGTGGCGAAGCCTCGGTCGCCGCGAGCCGATTGCCGTCAAATGACGCCATTGCGTCAACCATACCTCAATCCTTAAGGCGTATTGATCCCGATTTGGGGGCGCTCAGGCGTATTCCGTGCTTGGATCAGCCTAGGCGCAAAAGGTGAATGAATGATCGACGGTGGGGAGGCAATCCGGAAACTGGCGCTCAACGTCGCCCGCTATACCGGCCTCGCACCGCTGGCCAGGCCGTTTGTCGGCGGCATCGGCGCCATCCTGATGTTGCACCGCGTGACGGCGACGCCGGAAAAACCTCAGAGCGTCAACCGGCACCTCAACATTGCGCCCACTTTCCTTGACGCCGTGATCGCCGACATGAAGGCGGACGGCTATGTTTTCGTCTCGATGGACGAGGCCGTGGAGCGCATCAAGGCAGGCGGCAAGGGCGGCCGGTTCGCCACCATCACCGCCGATGATGCCTATCGTGACAACATGACCGAGGCCCTGCCAGTGCTGGAGAAGCACGGCGCGCCGATCACCATCTATGTCGCGCCGGGGCTGATCGACGGCACCGCCGATCTGTGGTGGGATGTGGCCGAGGATATCGTCAACGCGTCCGGCCGCCTGATTTTGTCGACGTCGAATGGTCCGGCGGTGATCGATTGCGCGACCCCGGCCAGGAAAGCCCAGGCCATAACCCGGTTGCACGCCTACCTCGCCACCGAGGTTCGCGAGGAAGATCTGCGCACCGTGCTGCGCGCTCTCGCCAGTTCAAATGGCGTCGACGCGGATGCCACGCGCCTGCGGACGCTGATGAACTGGGATGAGATCCGCACCGTCGCCGCGCATCCGCTGGTCGCGATCGGCGCCCATACGATCAACCACAGCAATCTGAAGCGGCTTTCCGAGGCCGATGCGCGGCGCGAGATCGACGCTGTGAAGGACATGTTGCGAGCAGAGCTTGGCAGCGAACCGCTCCATTTCGCCTATCCCTACGGCTATGCAAGCGCCGTCGGCTGCCGGGAAGTCGGCTTTGCCCGCGACGCCGGCTATGTCTCCGCCGTGACGACCCGCCATGGCGTGCTGCGTGCCGAACATGCCGGCTTCCTGCATGCCTTGCCGCGCATTTCAATCAATGGCCGCTACCAGAACCTCGCCCACGTCCGCACCATGTTGTCGGGTGTAACGACGCCGCTCGCCAATGCCGGCAAGATGGTCGTCACCATCTGACCGGGGTTTGCCGTCAATGCGCCGTGCGCGTTGATCCAGTCGTGTATGTCTCCGCGAGCCGAGGCAGCCCGTTTCAGTGTTTCGTCCGCGGTTCCAGCATCAACCACTTGATGATGCCCATCGCCGGCAGCACCCAGAGCAGGCCGCTGAACAGGAAGAACAGGAAGTGCACCAGCGCGCCCGATTCCGACAGCCGGGCGACCGCGAAGATCGATGCGACAAGGGCATAGATGACGACCAGTGCCACCAGCAGGAACATTCCGATCAGCTTTTTCAGGCGAATGGGCATGGCTCGGCCTCGTTGATCGCTACCGCTTAGGCCGAACGCAGGACAGGCGCAACCCGCGACATCGGGCGCGACGGCGTGCCGCGCTGCATGGTCTTGCCAGCACGAATGCGATGGTCCACCAATCCGCCACCTCAACTGGACGGGACAATATCATGGCTGCCATATCAGCCGCCGCGCCATACGCCCGCGACCGCGACCTGCACAACCGCGCGCTGGTGCGCGGCTGGCTTTATGTCGTGCTTCTGGTGCTGTTTGCCCTGGTGCTGGTCGGCGGCGCCACGCGGCTGACCGAGTCCGGCCTGT
Organism: Mesorhizobium intechi; assembly: GCF_002879535.1. GTDB lineage: Bacteria > Pseudomonadota > Alphaproteobacteria > Rhizobiales > Rhizobiaceae > Mesorhizobium > Mesorhizobium intechi. Next base: position 7,179 of record NZ_PNOT02000068.1, on the reverse strand, counting down.
CGATCACCGAATGGCAGCCGATCCACGGCGTCATCCCGCCGCTCAACGACGCCGAGTGGCAGGAGGAATTCCAGCGCTACCAGCAGATTCCGCAATACACTGAGCTCAACAAGGGCATGAGCATCGAGGCGTTCAAGTCGATCTTCTGGTGGGAGTGGGCGCACCGACTGCTGGCGCGTAGCGTCGGCCTGGTTTTCGCCTTGCCGCTGCTGGTCTTCTGGGTGAGCGGCCGTATCGAGCGCGGCCTGGGGCCAAAGCTGGTCGGCATTCTGCTTCTCGGCGGCCTGCAGGGCGCCATCGGCTGGTGGATGGTGGCCTCGGGCCTGGTGGAACGTGTGTCCGTGAGTCAGTACCGGCTGGCGACGCACCTGACCCTGGCGGCGCTGATCTTCACCGCCACCATGGTCGTCGCGCGTGGGTTGGCCCCACATTCGGAGCCCGCCGCCGATCGCTCGACGCGGCGTCTGGCCGGCGTTATCGTGGTGCTGGCGCTGGTCCAGATCTATCTCGGCGGCCTGGTCGCCGGGCTCGACGCCGGTCTGAGCTACAACACCTGGCCGCTGATGGACGGCAAGATCATCCCCGGTGACCTGCTGATCCTCGAGCCGGCATGGCGCAACTTCTTCGAAAGCCCGAAGACGGTGCAGTTCATCCACCGGCTCGGCGCCTATACGGTCTTCGCCGCCGCGCTATGGCACATGATCGCCACACGCCGGCGGCTGCCCGGCTCGACCCATGCCCGCCGCGCGACGCTGTTGTTTGCGCTGGTCCTGGTACAGGCCTCGATCGGCATCGGCACGCTGCTGATGCAGGTGCCGCTGCATATGGCGCTCACCCATCAGGGTTTTGCGCTGATCGTGCTGGGCTTTGCCGCCGCGCATTGGCGCGGCACCAAGGGAGCTTACGCCGTGCCGCAAGACATCGCGCTCAGGAGTTGATCCCGAGCCGATCGGCCTGTCCCTCAGGTTGGAAATTCGCCCGCACCGCCCGGACCGCCTCGGCGATCGACAATTCACGGTTCTCCTCGACGGCGTTGTCGTCCTCGTGGTGCCAGGCCGCGGACAGACAGCCATAGGCGACGGCATGGTCCAGTATCGCCGGCGGTGACTGCCCAAGTGTCTTGGCAAAGACTTCGGCCATGTGCGCGATCCGCTGGGGATCGAGGCAGAGCGCGTCGCGGCCGAGCGGGTTGTAGAACATGTTGGCGGCGTCGAAGCCGGGATCGCCGAGTACGCCTTTCGGGTCGATCACCAGCCAGCCGCGCGGCCCGTGCAGGATGTTATCGTGGTGGAGATCGCCATGCAGCGGCCTGATGTCATGCGGATTGGACAGCAGCCGTTCGGCGGTGGCGGCGGCCTCCACATAGAGGCTCTCATCGCCGGCATCGCGATCGGTCGCGGCTTTTCTGAACAGGCTGGCGTATCGCTCCCTGAGCGGCTGAAGCTCGGACGGGTAGGGGTGTTTTGACGGTGAGAGCAGCTTTGCCATCACCTCGGCCGCTATTGCGGTCGCGGCATTGTCGCCCTGTTGATCGAGAACCTGCGTAAGCAGGGTTTCGCCGGCATATTCGAGCAGCATGCTGTGGCCGTCGCGGCCAAGCAGGCGCACCGCGCCTTCGCCCCGCCGCCAGGCGAGAAAATGCTCGCCACGTAACTCGTCGGCGACATCGTCGAAAGGCTTCAGCGCCTTGACGACGGCCAGCGATCCGTCCTCGCGAACAACCTTCCAGATGCGGCTCGAAAAGGTTTCGGCAATGAGTTCGGGCGCGCCGACTTTCCAGCGTGCCGGGAAGGCTGGTGCGTCCATCAAAGCCCGAGCATAAGGTCCATGTTCTGGACGGCTGCACCCGAGGCACCCTTGCCGAGATTGTCGTAGACGGCCAGCAGCAGCGCCTGCGCGCGTTTGTCGTTGGCAAAGACATAGACCTTCATGCGGTTGGTGCCGTTGTAGATCTCGGGATCGATCTCCGGCATGCGCTCCATATGCGCATAGGGCGCGACCTCGACCACGCCGCCCTTGATGGCGGCGAAATGGTCGGCAATGGCGGCATGAAGCTCCGCGCCTGTCGGCACATGGCCGAGGCCGCCGAGCTGCAGCGGCACCACGGTGATCATGCCCTGGGCGAAATTGCCGACCGCCGGCTGCATGATCGGGTCATGCGACAGCCTTGCATAGGCCCGCAGTTCCGGCACGTGCTTGTGCTGCAGGGTCAGGCCATAGGGCAGGAACTCCGAGGCGTCCTCGCCCTTGGCGACATAGTCCTCGATCATCGGGCGTCCCCCGCCCGAATAGCCCGAAATGCCGTTGACGGTGATCGGGAAATCGGCCGGCAGCAGGCCTGATGTAACCAGTGGCCTCAGCGTGGCGATCGGTCCCTGCGGCCAGCAGCCGGGATTGGCGACACGCTTGGCCGTGGCGATGGTCTTGGCCTGGTCCTTGTCCATCTCGGCGAAGCCATAGGCCCAACCTTCGGCCACGCGATGCGCGGTCGACGCATCGATGACCTTGGTGGTGTCGTTGGCGATCAGCGAGACGCTTTCCTTCGCGGCATCGTCCGGCAGGCACAGGATCGCGATATCGGCGTCATTGAGGAATTCGGCGCGCGCAGCCGTTTCCTTGCGGCGCTCCGTCGGGATGGAAATGATCTCCAGGTCGCCACGCTCGGCAAGCAGCGCCCGGATCTGGAGGCCAGTGGTGCCGTGCTCGCCGTCGATGAAGATTTTCGGTTTCATGACCTGATCAAATTCCCTGATATTCCGAGACTATATGCCGTTACCGTGATTGACCGCGGCACCGTTGTGATTGCCGTTGTTCATCTCTTCCTGCCGCGCCTTTCGTTCAGCCAGCAGGCCGAGATACTGCATGGCGACCATTGAGCCGGCGATCGCCGTTATATCGGCGTGATCGTAGGGCGGCGCAACCTCCACGACATCGGCGCCGACAAGATCGATCTGGTTGAGCTGGCGCAGCGTCGACAGGATCTTCGCCGAGGACGGACCGCCGGCCACCGGCGTGCCGGTTCCGGGCGCATAGGCCGGGTCGAGGCAGTCGATGTCGAAGGTGAGGTAGGTCTTCTTTCCGCCGGTGCGGTCGACGATGGCGTAGGCAATGTCGGAGGCCCTCATCTCCTCGATTTCGTGGCCGTAGAGGATCTTGATTCCGAACGTATCAGGGGCGTGGGTGCGGATGCCGATCTGGATCGAACGGTCGGGATCGATGATGCCTTCCTTGACTGCACGGCCGACAAAGGATCCGTGGTCGATGCGTTTGCCGTCATCCTCCCACGTGTCCTGGTGTGCGTCGAACTGCACCAGGGCAAGCGGTCCGTGGATGGCGGCATGTGCCTTGAGGAGCGGCCAGGTGACGAAATGGTCGCCGCCCAGCGTCAAAAGAAAGGCGCCTGATTTCAGGATTTTCGCCGCTTCGCGCTCGATCGTACCCGGCGTCTTCTGGTGATTGCCGGAGTCGAGCAGGCAGTCGCCGTAGTCGACGACCGCGAGATGTTCGAACAGATCGCGCGAGAATGGATACTGCGGGTCATTGTCGAGGATCGCCGATGCGCGACGAATCGCCTGCGGACCGAAACGAGCACCGGGCCGGTTGGTGACGGCGGCGTCGAAGGGAATGCCCCATACCACTGCGTCCGCGCCCTTCACGTCCTTGGTGTATTTGCGCCGCATGAACGACAGGGCGCCGGAATAGGTCGGCTCAAGGGCGCCGCCCGTTTTGGAGCGGGCGGTGAAGGCATGGTCGATGTTCTTGGTCGCCATTACTGGTCCTCGTTTTCATCGGGGTGCAACAACTACAGAACCGGCATGGAAGATGCCAGTCACAGCTTGGGGAGACGAAACGGCGCCGCCCGGGTGCCACGGCAAGACAGGATCTGTCCCATCATGACGCAGGCCGCGTTTCTTAATCCGTCCGATGCCGTGGTGTCGACCCATGCCGGCACGATAGCCGGCGAGCGCTTCCAGGTTCTCGATTCGTGGCGCGGCATCTGCGCGCTTCTTGTGGCGATGTTTCATTTCCCGACTGCTTCCGCGATCTCGCAGGGCGCCTTCATCGGTTCGTCCTATCTTTTCGTCGATTTCTTCTTCGCCCTTTCCGGCTTTGTCATCGCCAGCAGCTATGCCGATCGATTGAGTCAGCCGGTGCAGGTCGCCCGTTTCGCGCTGGTGCGGTTCGGCCGCATCTATCCGCTGCATGTCATCATGCTTGCCGCCTTTGCGGGCTTCGAACTGCTGCGGCTGATGCTGCCGCAACTGCATGGCACCGGCGCCGCCCCCTTTACCGGCGGTTTCGATTTGAAGAGCCTGCTTGCCAATCTGCTCCTGCTGCAAGGGATGGGATTCGAGGATCACCTGACCTGGAATGCGCCAAGCTGGAGCATTTCGGCGGAGTTCTTCGCCTACCTCCTGTTCGCCGGCGTGGTCTTCATCGCCGGGACGCGTGCCTGGATATGGCTTGTCGCCGCCACCGTCACCGCGCCGCTTTTTCTGCTTGGCTTCTCCACCCATCATATGGATGTGTCCTACGATTTCGGCTTCATCCGCTGCCTCTACGGCTTCTCGCTCGGCGCCCTGCTGGCCTGGTTTCAACATGATTCCATTGCAGGGGCGCGACAGCTCCTCGCCAGAAGCGGCCCGCGGCTGAGCTGGACCCTTGCCGAAATCGTCATGGTGGCGGTCATCGTGCTTTTCGTCTCACTGGCGGGCGGCAATGATTTCGGCATCGCGGCGCCCCTGGTGTTCGCGCTGGCGCTGTTTCTCTTTGCCCATGAGGGCGGCTGGATTTCCGCCTTGCTGCGGGCGCCCGTTATGTTGACGCTCGGCGCGCTGTCCTATTCCATCTACATGGTCCACATCTTCGTGCAGGCGCGCCTGATCAACGTTGCCGGGCTCGTCGAGCACAAGCTTGGCCTCGGCCTCGTCGGCGACATCGTGCTGCGCGGCTCGCCGGCGACGGGCTTCGGCACCGGCTGGGCCGGGACGGGGGCAATCGTCGTCATGCTCGTCGCCACCGTCGCCGCATCGTGGATCACCTGGCGTTTCCTTGAAATGCCGGCGCTGGCATGGTTCCGCCGGCTCTCGAAACGCATCTGACGCCAGATATCGCGACCATCCCCTAGCCGGCTTCGTTCACCCAGATGTCACGGGCATCGCCTATCCCGGCTTCGATCCGGCAAGGAGCGATTCTGGATGCGCACGATCTGGCTGAGCCTACTGCTTTGCACGGCCCTTGCGGCCATCTCCGGTCAGGCTTCGGCGGGCGAAAGCCGCGCCAGGCAGATCCTCGACCGCTTCGAGCATGCCAACCAGTGGCGCGACCATGTCATGGTGGCCGCCCATCGCGCAGGCAGCATGCAGGCCGGCAAGACGCTCTATGCGGAAAATTCGCTCGCCGCCGTCGAAGGCTCGATCGCCATGGGCGCCGAGATTGTCGAGGTCGACATCCGGCGCTCGAAGGACGGCGAGTTCGTCGTCATGCATGACAGCTGGCTCGACCGCACCACGACCTGCAGGGGCGAGGTGGCGAAATACACGCTGGCCGAACTGAAGACCTGCCGCCTGGTGATCGAGGGCACCCGCGCCGCCACCGACGAGAGGGTTTCGACGCTGCGCGAGATGCTGCTGGCGAGCAGGGACAGGATCCTCATCAATCTCGACAACAAGCTTGAAGTCGGCGACCTCGCGGGCATGATCGCGGTGGCGCGCGATCTCGGCATGGCCGACCAGGTCATCGTCAAGGAGAACCTGTGGAACCAGAACAGGATCACCACGGTGAAGGCCGCCATGGCCGCGATCGGCGGCGGCGTCCAGTTCATGCCGATCATCGCCGATGACGCGGTCCATGATGCCGGTTTCGCAGAGACGGTCGACCACGCTTTTGCGCCGCGTGCGATCTCACTGATCAACTGGCGGGCCGGCGCCGAGACGCTGACCGAAACCGGTGGACCGCTGTTCAGCAGCCGGATGCGCGCGGCCGCGATTCGCGGCGACTGGCACATCTGGGCCGACACCTATGCCATCGTCAACAAGCCGGGTGGCTTCCTCGCTGGCGGCCGTGGCGACGAACTGGCGGTGCAGGCCAGCTTGCCGCGGGAGGCTTGGGGTTTCTGGGCCGATCGCGGCGCTACCATCATCCAGACCGACGAACCGAAGGCAGCCATCGATTGGCTGGCGGCGAACGGTTACCGCGTGCCTTATGCCGGGACGGGCAAACGCATCGAGCCCGCCGCGACCGCCAGCATCAATTGATTTGCCGGGATCGGCATCCCGGGCTGGTTGTCGCAGCCTGGCCTCTCCTGACGGAACGGTGTCAGTGAGAAGCCGTTATTCCAAGGCATGACCGACACCATCGTTTCCAAGCCTCGCGCCGCCTATGCCGCCACCGTCGCCGCGACCAGTCTCGGTTTCGTGGTGGTGCAACTCGATGTCTCCATCGTCAATGTCGCCCTCAACAGGATCGGCGCCGCACTGTCGATGGGCATAGGCGGCCTGCAATGGGTGGTTGACGCCTACACGCTTGCCTTCGCCTCGCTGCTGCTCGCCGGCGGCGCGCTCGGCGACAGGATCGGCGCCCGCCGGGTGTTCGTCGGTGGTATGGTATTGTTCAGCATGGCTTCGTTGGTCTGCGGCTTGGCGCAGAGCCCTTGGGTACTGATCGCGGCGCGTGCCGTGCAGGGCGCGGGCGCCGCGCTGCTGATGCCGTGTTCGCTGGCACTGCTCAACCATGCCTACGCTTCCGACAGGCCACGCCGGGCGCGCGCCGTCGGCCTGTGGACGGCAGCCGGTGGCGTCGCCTTGTCGGCCGGGCCGGTGCTCGGCGGCTTCATGGTCGCGTCGCTCGGCTGGGCCAGCATCTTCCTGGTCAACCTGCCTATCGGCGCTCTCGCCATCTGGATGGCCTACCGGTTTCTGCGGGAAACGCCGCTGAAGGCTGAAAAGCCGCCGATCGATTGGGCCGGGCAGGGGCTTGTCGTGCTGACGCTGTTCTTGCTGACCGGCGCCTTCATCGAAACCGGCTCGTCCGGGTGGGCTTCATTGCCGGCTATCGGCGGACTGGCGGCGGCGGCGGTGGCCGGAAGCCTGTTCCTGCTGGTCGAGGGCCGGAGCAGGGCACCGATGTTTGCGCTCAATCTTTTTGCCAGCCGTGTACCGGCGGTGACCAGCCTCGTCG
>NZ_PNOT02000032.1 GCF_002879535.1 Mesorhizobium intechi | reverse complement strand
ATGCCGTTCAGGCCGCCACGCCTTGCCGCGGCAGCTGGCGGCGCCGTCTTTTCGTCCCGCGTCTGGGTTTTTGCCTTGCTGTCGTCGGTGCGCTTGGCCGACGCATCCTCGAAATTATAGTCGGAGGCGGCGGTGCGGTCGGCTGGCGCATCCGCGCCGGGATACGGCATCTCCGGCTCGACGGCCTTGGCCTCCGCCGACGGCTCGGTCCCGGCCCGCCCCACGCCATCGGCATGCTCCCAGGGTTCGAGATCGGTCTGGTCGGCATGCACCGGCTCTTCGGGAGCCACCGGCTGCGAGGCATCAGCGGCTTCTTCAGCCTTCGCCTCGCCTGTCTCGGCCGCTGCCTTGGCGGCATCCTCGTCGACGATGCGGGAAACGGCACCGGGCTCGAGATCGATGGTCACCGGCTCGCGGCGGCTTTTCGAGTGTCGCATCTTCGGCGTCTTGACCATGCCTGGGCTCCGCAAAATTCGCTTCCTCTCAACGCCTGCCGGCGCGTGATGGTTCAGAAAGGGTCTAGCACATCACCAAGCGGTGAAAAGGGGCGGTGTGATGACGCGGCTCAGGGCAGAACCCGCAAAAGTGCCAGCAGCGCCTCCTCGTCGGGCTGTGCGGCAATGCGGATGGCTTTTGCGGCGCCATCGCCGAAAGCGTCGGCTATGCGTGCGGAGAGCGCGATAAACCGCGTTTTCTGAAAAGCCTCCTGCAGGGCAGGCCGTTTGATCAAGGCCTGCATCAAGACGGCCGCCTTGGCCGAGTAGAGCAGCACCGCATCGACCGGTTGGCCGGACAGCAGCGCAAGGATGGTCTCGTCGCAATACGGCACCGGGAGCGTATCATACGTCTCCACGGTGCGGACCAGGACCCCAGCCGCTTCCAACCGCTGTTCGAACATCGGAAAACGCACGCGTCCGCAGAGATAGGTGATTGCCTTGCCGGGAAACGCCGCCGCGATTGCGTCGGCCAGCGCCTCGGCATCGCCAGAGCCTTCAATGATGGAGGAAAACCCCATCTTGCGCGCCGCTTCGGCGGTCCTGGCACCCACGGCATGGCAAGGCCGGGCGGCAAGCGCCGCGATGACCTTTTTCGGGGCATGGCGCACGGCATTGGCGCTGGTAACGGCAACCGCGACGGCATCGCCGGTGACGAACCCCGCATCGGCAGGCAAAGCCACCGTTTCGGTCAAAGGCAGAACGACCGGCTGGAATCCCGCGTCCTGAAGCCGCCGCGCCGTGCGCGATGCGCCCGGTTCCGGTCTGGTCACCAGGACGCGAAGCATGGTCAGAGCCAGCCGTCGAAGAACTTTTCGCCGGCCTTGGCACGCACCGTCCGCGCGGCCTCATCGCCAACACGGGCGGCATCCTGTGCCGGTCCCTCCATGTCGACCGTATGCGACTGTGTGCCGTCGGGTGAGATGATCAGCCCGGCGAAAGAAAGATTTCCGGCCTCGATCGTCGCATGGCCGGCGATCGGCGTACGGCAGGAGCCGTCGAGCGCCGCCAGGAAGGCGCGTTCGCAAGCCAGCGCCTGCCCCGTCGGCACATCATGGATGGCGACCAGCATCTTTTCGACAGCGCGATCGCCGATGCGCGCCTCGATGCCGATGGCACCCTGCCCGGGCGCGGGCGGAAAAATGTCGAGCGGCATCAAGTCGGTGGCGACATGTTCCAGGCCCAGCCGCTTCAGCCCGGCACAGGCGAGGATGGTGCCGGCGGCGACGCCTTCGTCGAGCTTGCGCAGCCGCGTCTGCACATTGCCGCGGAACATCACCACGTCGAGATCCGGCCGCATGCGGCGGATCAGCGCCTGCCGCCTGAGCGACGACGAGCCGACCTTGGCCCCGCGCGGCAGCTCGGCGATCGTCTTTACCGCCTTGCCGACAAAGGCGTCGCGCGCGTCCTCACGCGGCAGGAATGCGCTGAGCTCCAGACCGTCCGGCAATCGTGTCGGCATGTCTTTCGACGAATGCACGGCGATGTCGATCGCGCCGGCGAGCAGCGCCTCCTCGATTTCCTTGGTGAACAGGCCCTTGCCACCGGCTTCCGACAGTGGCCGGTCCTGGATGCGGTCGCCGCTGGTCGAGATGACGACAACCTCGAAGGCTCCCGCCGGCAGGCCATGCGCGGCCATCAGCCGCGCCCGTGTTTCATGCGCCTGGGCCAACGCCAGCGGGCTGCCGCGTGTTCCGATTTTCAAGATTGTTTGCATGACGCGCGGTCCGTGATAACCCCCCGGGCTGGCTTTGCCTTTCCGGCATTCTCCCTAAAGGGGAACGCCTGGCGACACAATCACTTGGGATAGCGACGAATTGATCCGCGTTCTGGGCATTGAGACGAGTTGCGACGAGACCGCCGCCAGCGTGGTGGCGCTGGAGGGCGATGCCGCGCCGAAAATCCTGTCCAACATCGTGCTTTCCCAGATCGAGGAGCATGCCGCCTTTGGCGGTGTCGTGCCCGAGATCGCCGCCCGCGCGCATGTCGAGGCGCTGGACGGCATCGTCGAGGCCGCGCTGGCCGATTCGGGCACGGCCCTTGCCGATATCGATGCCATCGCCGCCACCGCCGGCCCCGGCCTGGTCGGCGGCCTGATCGTCGGGCTGATGACGGCCAAGGCGATCGCCGCCGCCGCCGGCAAGCCGCTGATCGCCGTCAACCACCTCGAAGGCCATGCCCTGACGGCGCGGCTGACCGATGGGCTCGAATTCCCCTATCTGCTGCTGCTGGTCTCCGGCGGCCACACGCAGATCCTGGCGGTGCGCGGCGTCGGCGACTATCAGCGCTGGGCCACCACCATAGACGACGCGCTCGGCGAAGCCTTCGACAAGACCGCCAAGATGCTCGGCCTGCCCTATCCCGGCGGACCGAATGTCGAGACGGCGGCTCTATCAGGTGACGCCTCGCGCTTTGCCTTTCCCCGTCCGATGAAGGGTTCGGCGCAGCCCGACTTCTCCTTCTCCGGCTTGAAGACCGCCGTGCGCCAGGCGGCGACCGCGATCGAGCCGCTGAGCGACCAGGACGTCGCCGACATCTGCGCCTCGTTCCAGGCGGCGGTCGCCGATGCGCTGGCCGACCGCGTTTCGCGCGCGCTGGCGCGGTTCAGCCAGACATTTCCCGGCACGAAAAACCCGGCGCTGGTGGTTGCCGGTGGCGTCGCCGCCAACCGCACCATCAAGACGACGCTGGAACGGCTCTGCGCCGAGACCGGGTTCACCTTCGTCGCGCCGCCGCTGAAACTGTGCACCGACAATGCTGCGATGATCGCCTGGGCCGGCATCGAACGGCTGCGGGAAGGCATGGCGCGGGAGAACGGCTTCGATTTCGTGCCCCGCTCGCGCTGGCCGCTCGACAGCATCTCGGCGCCGATGGTCGGTTCCGGCCGGCGCGGAGCCAAGGCATGACGGGTGAAGCGGTGAGCGGCCAAGGCGTCGGCAATCCCGGTAAAGGCCGCTGGCAGGTCGCCGTGCTGGGCGGCGGCGCCTGGGGCACGGCGCTGGCGCTGGCCATGCTGCGCGCCGGCCATCAGGTGCGGCTGTTCGCGCGCGATCCGGAAACCGTGGCCGCGATCGGCCAAGGCCAGAATCCACGCTACCTGCCCGGCATCGCCTTTGCCCCCGGCATCGAGGCCACAACAGACATTGCGACGGCGCTCTCCGGGGCCGACTGCGTGCTGGCGGTGACGCCCGCGCAGTCGCTGCGGGCGACGCTGGCGGCGGCGAGGGACCATATGCCGGGCGGCATCCCGCTTGTCCTCTGCGCCAAGGGCATCGAGCGCGACACCGGCGCCTTGCTGTCGGCAATTGTCGAGGAAATCCTGCCGCGAAATCCGGTCGCCGCGCTGTCCGGCCCGAGCTTCGCAACCGATGTCGCCCGCGGCCTGCCGACAGCGGTCGTGGTCGCCGCCCGTGACGAGGCGCTGGCGGCCGACCTTGCCGTCCGCTTTTCCGCCGAAAACCTGCGTTGCTATTCGAGCGACGACCTGATCGGCGTCGAGATCGGCGGCGCCTTGAAGAATGTCTTTGCCATTGCCGCGGGCGCCATCACCGGCGCCGGGCTTGGCGCCAGCGCCCAGGCCGCCATGGTGACGCGCGGCTTCGTCGAACTGCGCCGCATCGGTGCCGCCTTCGGCGCCAGGCCCGAGACCTTGATGGGGCTTTCCGGCCTCGGCGACCTGCTGCTGACCTGCTCGTCGGCCCAATCGCGCAACTTCGCCTACGGGCTGGCGCTCGGGCAAGGTAAGACGCTTGCCGGACTGGCGCTGGCCGAGGGCGTGCCGACGGCGGCGATCGCCGCCCGCATCGCGGCTGAACGCGGCATCGAGGCGCCGATCATCACCGCCGTGGCGGCCATACTGGACGGCGCCATCACCATCCGCCAGGCCGTGACGGCCTTGATGACCCGGCCGCTGAAGACCGAAACCAACGATTGATCCCCCAACCCGAAATCCAGGACCAGGAGAAAGACCATGCTGTTTGCTTTTGTTTGCAAGGACAAGCCGGGAAGCCTGCAGGTGCGCCTCGACACGCGGCCCGAGCATGTCGCCTTTCTCGAAGGGCTGAATGCGGACAAGAAACTGGCCTTCGCCGGTCCGTTCCTCAATGCCGACGGCAAGCCCAATGGCAGTCTCGTGGTCGTCGAGGCGCCTGATCTGGCCGCGGCGCAAGCCTTGTCGGCCGCCGACCCCTATGCCAAGGCGGGTCTGTTCGAAAGCGTCGAAATCCGCGCGTGGAACTGGACGTTCAACAAGCCGGCGGCTAGTTAATTCCGGTTGCCCGCACCTGTATCGCACGGAGGAGAAACATGAACTACTGGCTGTTCAAATCCGAACCCTCGGTTTTCTCCTTCGAGGCGTTGAAGGCCAAGGGCAAGGCCGGCACGCAATGGGACGGCGTGCGCAATTACGCCGCCCGCAACAACATGAAGGCCATGCAGATCGGCGATCTCGGTTTCTTCTACCATTCCAATGAAGGGCTCAACATCGTCGGCATCGCCGAAGTCTGCGCGCTGGCCCACCCCGACACCACGTCGGACGATCCGCGCTGGGAATGCGTGGACATCCGCGCGGTTCGCGATGTGCCGAACCCGCCGACGCTGGAACAGGTAAAAGCCAATCCGAAGCTTGCCGAGATGGCGCTGGTGCGGCTTGGCCGGCTTTCCGTGCAGCCCGTGACCCCGGCCGAATGGAAGGAAGTCTGCCGCATGGGCGGCCTGACGCCTGCTCCGTGACTGCGCTCACTCCGCACAGCGCCAAGCAATTCATCCTCGACAACACGGCGCTGATGGCGCCGCCGCATGTGCCGGAGATCGTGCTGCATCTGGCCGATGAAGCGCACGATCTTTGGCAGCGCACCGAGGACGAACTGGTCGAGATCGGCCTGCCGCCGCCCTTCTGGGCCTTTGCCTGGGCCGGCGGCCAGGGCCTCGCCCGCTATGTCCTGGACAATCCCGACACGGTGCGGGGCAAGCGCGTGCTCGACTTCGCCTCGGGCTCCGGCCTTGTCGCCATCGCCGCCGCCAAGGCGGACGCTGCCACAATTGTCGCCGCCGACATCGACCCGTTTTGCGCCACGGCGATCCGCCTCAACAGCGAGGCCAATGGCGTCGGGATCGACTTCCTCGGCACGGATTGCATCGGCACCGACGCTGGCTGGGACGTGGTGCTCGCCGGTGACGTTTTCTATGACAAATCCTTCGCCGACCGCCTGATGCCGTGGTTTGCGACACTCAAGGCGCGCGGTGCCGAGATCTTCGTCGGCGATCCCGGCCGGTCCTATCTGCCGAAATCGCGGCTGGAACCGCTGGCGGTCTATCAGGTGGAAGTCACGCGGGCGTTGGAGGATGCCCTGGTCAAGCGCACCACCGTCTGGCGCTTTGCTTGACGCCATCGCCGAAGCGCCTGATACAAAGCTCATGCGTGCCGCACGGCCTGCACCTGGAGGGGAGCTCATGGATTTTTCAGCAGTGAACTGGCTGGCGGTCATCGCCGCCGCCGTCTTGGCCTGGCTGTTCGGCGCCGCCTGGTACATGGCGTTGAGCAAGCCATGGCTGAAGGCCGCCAAACTCGATCCGGCGACGATGAAGAAATCGCCGCTGCCTTTCGTCATCAGCTTCATTGCCGAACTGGTCATGGCCTACATCATGGCGCTCGTGGTCGGTGCGATGACCGGCGGTGAGCCGACATTGCTCGCCGGCCTCATCTTCGGTTTCGTGCTTTGGCTGGGTTTCGTCGCCACGACGCTCTCGGTCAACCATCGCTACGAGAATTTCGGCTGGGACCTGACCCTCATCGACGGCGGCCACTGGCTGGGTGTCTTGCTGATCATCGGCGCGGTGATCGGCTGGTTCGGCGCCGCGGCAAGCTGAGGCGGCGCGTTGACGATGGCGGACGAGTCCGGATTTCCACGCGATCAGGTGTTCACCCGGATCTGCCACGTCAAGCAAGGCTATGACGACCGGCGCCGCCACATCGTCCGCGAATTTGAGCGGCGCGGCGTGCCGGTCTATTTTTACACGGACTGGGACCCGGCAGACGTCACACCGGAAATCCGAAGCGAGCTGGTCGCGCCCGCCCTTACCCATCCGGCCACCGTTTCGCTGGCGTTGAAACATGTCGGCATCTGGCGCGACTTCCTCGAGACCGACCTGCCCTATTGCCTGGTGTTCGAGGACGACGTCTTCCTCGCCCGCGACTTCGTCGCCAAGTTCCGGCAGGGGCTTGCCGAACTCGGCGGTCCCACGCGCAAGGCCGTCATCTATCTCGGCAATGGCAGCAACTACTACACGCCGATCTGGAAATTGCGGAAGGGCCAGAAGCTCTATCCGGCTCTCCATGCAAGATGCGCCGATTCCTATCTTATTACCCGCCCGGTTGCGGAGGCCCGTTGCGCCTGGATCGCGCAAAACAAGATATCGACGGCGATCGACCACCAGATTGAGCAGATGGACGAGAGGCTCGGGGTTGAGATGCTTTGGTTCGAGCGGCCGATTGCCGAGCAGGGCAGCGAGAACGGCGCATTCCACACGTCGGTTTCCGGCAAACCACATTCGCTTCTGTACAAAAGCGTGAAATGGCGATGGAAGAAATACACGCGCATGATTTTCGGCCATAATGCCCGGTCGTGACTGAAAGACGGGCCTGGCAGCCCGCCTATGCCTTCTCCGTGCCATGCGTCCTTGCCGCTTCCTCCAGAAGCCACTCGCGAAACGCCGCGATCCGGGCGTCGTCCTTCACGGTTTCCGGATAGACCAGGAAATAGGCGAACTCCGGCGCGACCTTGATGCCGAGCTCGAAGGGGCGGACGAGGCGCCCTTGCGACAGGTCGTTGGCGACCATGGCGAAGTCGGCCAGCGCCACGGCGTTGCCGTCGAGGGCCGCCTGCGTGGCATCGGTCGAGGAGCCGAAGACGAGGGTGCGGCTGTCGTCGAAATCGTCGACGCCGGCGGCCTGCATCCACATGCTCCAGTTGGGCCAGGTGACGCCTTGCCGAGACCAGTCGATATGGGCGAGCGTGTGCTGGAAGAGATCGCGCGGTTCGTTGAGCGGGGGGCCTGAAGCCAGCAGTGCCGGACTGCACACCGGGATGATGATGTTGTCGAACAGCCGGTGCGCGCAAAGCCCTGGATATCTGCCGGTGCCGAACCGGATGCCGATATCGACGTCGTCGCGCTCGAAATCCCTGACATCGTAGGTGATGTCGAAACGCAACTCGATGCCTGGCCGCTGACGACGGAAATCGTCGATGCGCCGCATCAGCCATTTCGTCGCGAACTGCGCGTCGAGCGTCACTTTCAAGAGCGTCGTGCCGCGCGTCATCTTGCGGGCGCGCGACACCGCGCGGTTGAGCAGGTCGAGCGCATCGATCGACGCTTCGTGCAGCACGTTTCCCGCTTCCGTCAGCCGCATGGTGCGGCTGGTTCGCGTGAACAGCACCAGGTCGAGTTGATCCTCGATTTCCTTGACCTGGTGGCTGACCGCGGCTGGCGTCAGCCCAAGCTCGTCGGCGGCGCGCGTGAAATTGAGGTGACGCGCCGCCGCCTCGAAGGTCCTCAGCGCGCGCGTTCCGGGCAGGAGGCGGGACATCTGATCTCCAAATAAAACTTGATAATCTGAAAAGAACTACTCGTTTCCCGTTTGTTTTTCAATCCGGCATGATCTCGACATCGAGACACCTTCAAACCGGATTTGATATCCGGAGAAACCGGATAAAGCCGTGACCGACATCGCTCTGAAGTCCCGCACCACCCTGAAATCATCTCTCCCGCAGTGGCTGCGCGCCACGTTCGATTGGCTGCGCCAGGCCAACGTCGCCGCCAGGCTTCCCTTGGAATCGGTCGACGACCTCTCCGACCGTGAACTGCGCGATATCGGCGGCGAACGTCGCGACATCGCCAAGGCGATGGACCATGAGCTTCGCGAAATTGGACTGCTGGGCACGGGATGGCGGAAGCGATAGAAAAGGGAATTACCGGCGGGCCCATTCGCTACCTGACCACCCTCACCATCGTCCTATCCGACAACAGCGGCAGCAGCCGGGCCATGGTCCGCGCGGTCACCGCCACGCAACCTTGCGTCGGCGTGAAATCTGGACGCGCCAGGTGGAAGAAGATGGCGCTGCCGCGCCCGCGGCGGCGCGGCGCGATGTTCCAGTCGAGCACCAGGCAGGCGTCGTAGAGCCGGTCGTCGCGCCGCATGCGCTCGTGGCTTGCGCCATAGGGGATCTTGACCGGCCTGTTGTAATTGCGGTCGTCTGATACCTCGCACCAGCCGAGGTCGGGCCCGATCGGCGTCATCGCCAGCCGCGTCCGGCGGCCACCGGCAAACTGATCTCCCCGGAAATAGCCCGACAGGATCCGCATCGAGCCGAGCGGCGTGGCGCCGTCGCCCTCGCGCTTGTCGGCCGAGATGCCGCCGCGCCCCAGCGCGCAGGCGAACACTGTTTTTCCAGCCTGCAGCAGGCCCTGGCTGGGATGGCCGGGCCTTGCCCGCACGGTCAGCACACGCAGCCGTTTCGGCAAAATTGCGCCGGCTGCATTGCGATCGCGTTTTTTCTTGTATGATCGTGCCACGGAACAAATCACTGTGATCGGCTATTGTGTCGGCCAGCTTCCGCATAAATACGCAGCGGTCAACTGAATTTCATTTTCAAAACAACGGATTGATCCATGACTTCACGCACCATCCTGATCGTCGACGACGACGATGACCTGCGCGGCACACTGGTCGAGCAACTCGCCCTCTACGAGGAATTCGACGTGTTGCAGGAAGCGACTGCGGCAAAAGGCGTCACGGCGGCACGCGGCGGCCTCATCGACCTGCTCATCATGGATGTCGGCCTGCCCGACATGGACGGCCGCGAGGCCGTCAAGATCCTGCGCAAGGGCGGCTACAAGGCGCCCATCATCATGCTGACCGGCCACGACACCGATTCGGACACGATTCTGGGTCTCGAGGCCGGCGCCAACGATTATGTGACGAAGCCGTTCCGCTTCGCGGTGCTGCTGGCGCGCATCCGTGCCCAGCTGCGCCAGCACGAGCAGAGCGAGGACGCCACCTTCTCGGTCGGTCCCTACACTTTCAAGCCCAGCCAGAAGCTGCTCATCGACCCCCGTGGCGGCAAGGTGCGGCTGACGGAGAAGGAAGCCTCGATCATCAAATATCTCTACCGCGCCGACCAGAAGGTGGTGACGCGCGACGTGCTGTTGGAGGAAGTCTGGGGCTACAATTCCGGCGTCACCACGCACACGCTGGAAACCCATGTCTACCGCCTGCGCCAGAAGATCGAGCGCGATCCTTCCAATGCGGAAATTCTTGTGACAGAAAGCGGTGGCTACAAGCTGGTTCCTTAAACATTTCATTATCCAATAAGCGGTCTGGGCGGGACCGCTTTCGGGTGCGATCCTGTGGAGGGGATTAAGGATCGACTCGTGAAGGAGGGATTGGACTGACCGTTCGGGGACGCAGCTAGAGATGGCGTTGGATGACGACATCCGCATTCTGTCCGCCGTGAGGCTCTTCCAGGGTTTCACGCAGGAGCAGCTGCGCCTGCTCGCCTTCGGCGCCGAGACCACCCTGCTGCAGGCCAACCACAAGCTCTACCGCGAGGACGACGCGGCCGATTCGGCCTATGTCGTGGTCAGCGGACGCATCGTTCTCTATCGCGAGCAGAGTGGCGAACGCATCCCGATCGGCACCGCCGGCCCCGGCACCATGCTCAGCGAACTGGCGCTGATCGCCGACACCAACCGGCTGACCAGCGCGTCGGCCGAAATCGACTCGGAAGTCATCCGGCTCAGCCGCAAGATGTTCCGCCGCATCCTGGAGGAATATCCGGAAGTGGCGGTGAAGCTGCACCAGCGCATCTCCGAGGAATTCCAGGACATGATCCGCCGCATCGAGGAACTGGCGCCACGGTTTTCAGGCAGGTGAGCGCGACTGTCGATTGCAGTCAGGCACTATATTAGCTGCAGCCGCCTCCACGCTTCGTCCTAGGGCGGAGCAGAGCGAAGCTCCGTCGCGGAGACCCTGGGATCCATTCCGTGACCTTGATCAAAGGACGCAGCGGAGCGGAATCCTTCACCGTTTCGACGCCTTAACGTCGCCGCATGGGTCCCTTGGGCCGCGGAGCGGCTCCAGGGGCTGCGCTCCGCTCCGCCCTGGAATGACAAATTGCCTTAGGCACCTAATCCAGGTTGAACCGCGCGATAACCGGCACATGGTCGGACGGCCGGTCCCAGCCGCGCGCCGCCCGCAGGATTTCGTAGCCGGCGAAATCCTGCACCAGATTGGGCGACGACCAGACATGGTCGAGCCGCCGGCCCCGGTTCGATGCTTCCCAGTCCTGCGCGCGATAACTCCACCAGGTGTAGAGCTTCTCGTCCAATGGCACGTTGTGCCGCATCAGGTCGACCCAATCGCCGGCGATCCGCATCGCCTCGAAGTTTTCGGTCTCGACCGGCGTGTGGCTGACGACGTTGAGCAATTGCTTGTGCGACCAGACGTCGTGCTCGAGCGGGGCGATGTTGAGGTCGCCGACAAGCACCGAGGCGGACACCTCTGTATGCTCGGCGCGGATGGCGTTCATCTCGGCGACAAAGTCGAGCTTGTGCTTGAATTTCTTGTTGATTTCGGGATCTGGCTCGTCGCCGCCCGCCGGAACGTAGAAATTGTGGATGAGGATCGTCTTGCCGCCGGCGCGCACCGTCACCGACAGATGCCGGCTGTCCTCGATCTCGCAGAAGCGACGCTTTTCGACCACCTCGATCGGCCGCCGCGCCACCGTGGCGACGCCGTGGTAGCCCTTCTGGCCATGGAAGGCGATGTGCTGGTAGCCGAGTCTGCGGAATGCCTTTTCCGGGAACAGCTCGTCCGGAACCTTGGTTTCCTGCAGACACAGCACATCGGGCGCGTATTCATCGAGCAGGCGCTCGACGATCGGCATGCGCAGGCGCACGGAGTTGATGTTCCAGGTGGCGATGGAAAAGGGCATTTGGCAATCCGGACAGCGTACAGCCAGCCAGGATCGATCGGCCCTGACCGCGAAGACGCCTTTTGAGGGAGTCGGTCCGGAAACTGCCAGCCACGGGCAGCAAAGACAAGCCGGGCGCCGGTTATTGATCTCGGCGCCGCCGCTGATTGCCCTGCCGGGCATTTCCTCCCGTAAACGAGGCGAAAGAAGCTGATTTCAGCGCAGCCGCCGCAAGCTTGCCGTGGCGACGGGAGCTACCTTGTCTTGGTATTCAGCTCGCGGTTCGCCGTGTAGTCGATGGCAAAGGTGTCGGGCGCGAAGCTGACGCCTTCCTTGGTGTTGAAGATCATCACCGTCGTGTCCTTGCCTTGCGCGTCGGTGATCGTCCACTGGCGCAGATCATAGGTTTTCGGATCAAACATCATGGTGATGCGCGCATTGCCGAAGACCGACTTGTCTGAAAGCTGGATGGTGGTGAGGTCGTCTTCTTCCTTGACGCTCTTGACGCGATCGCCGGAGAGGTCGATCCGGTCATCGAGCAGCAGCTTCAGCGGCGTCTTGGACAGCGGATAAAGATCCGATGTGTTCATTTTCTTGTTGAGGATGACCACCGACTTGCCGTCGGAAATCACCTTGAAATTCGACGCCCCGTCGTAGTTGAAGCGGATTTTGCCTGGCCGCTCGAGGAAGAATTTGCCGCCGGTCTGCTCGCCCTTGGGGCCGAACTGCACGAATTCGCCGCTCATCGATTTGACCGAGGAAAAATGGTCGGCGATCTTCTGCGCGGCGGCGGGCACGGCCGCCTGCGCCGAGGCCAGAAGCTCGAACCCCGGGACCACATTGAAGGCGGCTGCACCGGCGGCGACAAGGCCGAGGCCGAGGATCTGGCGTCGGGTCGGGGCAAAATCGCTGAGCTTGGAAAGATCGTTTTTCATGTCGGTCACTCTCGTGGTGATTCCTGTATCCGTCGCTGTCCTGAACCCCCAGTTGGGCTGAAGTTTGGCGGGGCGAACGCTGCCTACTCGCTTGAACGCGCCAGAGGGTTCAAGGTTGCCGTGAACGTCGCGCCATCAGAACTTGTCGTCCTCGGTCGGCACCAGGATTTCGCGTTTTCCCGCATGGTTGGCCGGGCCGACAATGCCTTCCTTCTCCATCTTCTCGATGATCGATGCGGCACGGTTGTAGCCGATGCCGAGCCGGCGCTGGATGTAGCTGGTCGACGCCTTGCCGTCGCGCAGCACCACGGCCACCGCCTGGTCGTAGGGGTCGTCGGAATCCTCGAAGTTACCGCCGCCACCACCGCCACCGCCGCCCTTGCTGGACGGTTCGTCCTCGTCCTCGTCGTCATCCTCGGTGATGGCGTCGAGATATTCGGGCACGCCCTGCAGCTTCAGGTGTCCGACGATCTTTTCGACCTCGTCATCGGAGACGAAGGGACCGTGCACGCGCTGGATGCGGCCGCCGCCGGCCATGTAGAGCATGTCGCCCATGCCGAGCAGCTGTTCGGCGCCCTGCTCGCCCAGAATGGTGCGGCTGTCGATCTTCGACGTCACCTGGAAGGAGATGCGGGTCGGGAAGTTGGCCTTGATGGTGCCGGTGATGACGTCGACGGACGGGCGCTGCGTCGCCATGATGACGTGGATGCCGGCGGCGCGCGCCATCTGCGCCAGACGCTGCACCGCGCCCTCGATGTCCTTGCCGGCGACCATCATCAGGTCGGCCATTTCGTCGATGATGACGACGATATAGGGCATCGGCTCGAGATCGAGGTCCTCGGTCTCGTAGATCGCCTCGCCGGTCTGGCGGTCGAAGCCGGTCTGCACGGTGCGCGAGATCTTTTCGCCCTTCTTCTCAGCCAGCTGAACGCGGGCGTTGAAACCGTCGATGTTGCGCACGCCGACCTTGGACATCTTGCGGTAGCGGTCCTCCATCTCGCGCACGGTCCATTTCAGCGCCACCACCGCCTTCTTCGGATCGGTGACGACGGGGGTGAGCAGATGCGGGATGCCGTCATAGACGGAGAGTTCCAGCATCTTCGGATCGATCATGATCAGCCGGCATTCCTGCGGCGTCAGCCTGTAGAGCAGCGACAGGATCATGGTGTTGATGGCGACCGACTTGCCGGAGCCGGTGGTGCCGGCGACCAGCACGTGCGGCATCTTGGCGATGTCGACGATGACGGCCTCGCCATTGATGGTCTTGCCAAGCGCCAGCGCGAGCTTTGCCTTCGTCGTCTCGAAATCGCGGCTCGCCATGATCTCGCGCAGATACACCGTCTCGCGCTTGGCGTTCGGCAATTCGATGCCGATGGCGTTGCGGCCGGGCACCACGGCGACGCGGCAGGCAATCGCGCTCATCGAGCGGGCGATGTCGTCGGAAAGGCCGATGACCCGCGACGATTTGATGCCTGGCGCGGGTTCCAGCTCATAGAGGGTGACGACGGGACCCGGGCGTACGGCGATGATCTCGCCCTTGACGCCGAAATCCTCCAGCACGCCTTCAAGCAGACGCGCATTCTGTTCCAGCGCATCCTTCGACAGGCTCGGGTCGCGTGCGACATTCTTCGGTTCGGACAGGAAATGCAGCGACGGCATCTCGAACTTGTCCGAGCCGATCAGCGAGGTCTGCGCCTCGCGCTGGACGCGTGCGCCCGGCGCCGGGCGCGGCGCCGGCGCCTCGACACGGGTGGCGGCATCCGAACGGAACTGCTGCACCTTGGCGGTGGGGGCCGCGCGGCGCTGGGTGGCGGGCTCCTCGTCGAAATCCAAGTCCTCGTCGTCGCGGTCGAAGATATCGTCATCGTCCGGATCGACGGATACGCTGCGGTCATTGACCATGGCGGCGAAGAATTCCGGCTCGACGCGGGCGCGGCCGTCCTGGCTCATCCTTTGCTCGGCGAATTCGGCCGATTCGACGCGCTCGGCGGCACGCCGCCAGGCGCTGGCGCGCGGCTGCATCTCCGGCTCATATTCGTCGCGTTCCTGCCTGCGGCGCACCGCGCGGCGATGCATCCACGCGCGCAGCGACAGCCACCAATGGGTGATGGCGCCGAGCGCCAATATGCCTTCGTCGCCCTCATCCTCTTCATTGTCGAACAGGAGATCGTCCTCGCGCGGGTCCGCGGCCGCCGGCTCCTCCATCACGGCGAAGCCGTTCTTGCGCCCGGTCAGCGCCGAGCCAAAGGCAAACAGCCAGAGCGCCGGTGCGGCCAGCAGCACGGCGAGCACGCTGGCGATCAGCCCGGTCGGATAGCCGCCGATCAGCACGCCGGGAATCTTGAGCACCATGTCGCCGAACACGCCGCCGAGGCCGGTGGGCAGCGGCCAGGTCTTGGGCGGGACGATGCAGCCGGCGATCGCGGCGGCGAGCAGCGCGAAGCCGAACCAGAACAGCCCGCGCTTGGGCAGCCTGTCGACACCGCGCGCCGAAAACAGCAGATACCCCCAGATGACAGCCGGAACCAGCGCGGCGACGGCAGCAAGGCCGAAGAACTGCATGGCGAGATCGGAGAAAACCGCGCCGGCATAGCCCATGGCGTTGGTGACGGTGTTGTTGGTGGCGTGCGAGAAGCTTGGATCGGCAACGTTCCAGGTGGCGAGGCTGGCGACCCCGAAGGCAACAGCGGCAAACATGGCGGCGCCGACCAGCCGGCCGACCTGGCGTCGCGCGAAAGCCTGGATGCCGTGCCCCGTATCGGCCATCGCGAGCGGTGCTGAAGCCCCTGAACGCATGCTCTTCCCCGTCAGTCATTGCCTGGCCCGAGCGCATGACGCACTCCGGCAGATTCGGAGGTCAGACTAGCCGTGGGAAGGTTAAGGCTGCATTAACCATGGCTTTTTACCAGCGCCGCCTTGCAGACAAGGATGGCGGGCACGAAGCCCGCCATCCTTGTCTTGAAACGCCGGAACGATCCGGCCCTTCCGGGCCCGATCGCGGGCGATCAGTTGTGACCAGCGTACATCATCAGGTTGGCGCAGAATTCGGCATGAGGCTTGCTCATCGCCGCGTCCTGGCATTCCTTCATCATCTTGTCCTGCTTGTCCTTGGCCGTCGAGGCCCAGGCCGCCTTGAAATCCGCCTCGGACTTCATCGTCTTCATGCCGGCATCGGTGAAGAACGGCGCCATATTGTCGGGCTCGTCGAGAGCACCAGCAAGTGCAGCACCGCTGACCATCGACAGAGCCAGTGCTCCCAGGAATACGTTCTTGATGTTCATCAGTTGGTTCCTTCCCTGTTGGTAGCGAGCGCCGGAACGGCGCTTGCTAACCCCAGTACGGGGCCGGGAGGCTCGATGTTTCTTCCCGTTGGCGGATCACGCGAACGTGATCGTTTCGAAAAACGATTCCTTCTCCGTCGTTTCGAAGCGTACGATTTTCCAAAAAAAGAGGCCCGAATTGCTTCGGGCCTCAATGCGTGAGCCTCTTTCGAGAGCGTCACGACGGGATCTCTGAGAGCGATTCCAGGGAAAGCCGGATTGCGGTTTCCCTGGAACTGCGTGAGGAAAAATGGGGCCGGCGGGAGGAGGATCCGCCGGCCCCGTTGGCGAGGCTGGCCTTACGGCACCACTTCGCCATGCTGGGAGATGTCGAGGCCTTCGACCTCTTCCTGGGTCGTCGGACGCAAGCCGACCAGCGCCTTGACGATGTAAAGGATCACGAAGGTGGCGATTGCCGTCCACAGGATGGTGAAGACGATGCCGTAGAGCTGCTTGCCGATGGAAGCGTCTTTGCCGAGTGCATTGATCGCCGGATCGGCGAGCACGCCGGTCAGCAACGCACCGACCACGCCGCCGACGCCATGGACGCCGAAGGCATCGAGCGAGTCGTCATAGCCGAACATGTGCTTCACCTTGACCGCCGAGATGTAGCAGATCACGCCGGCGGCGATGCCGACGATGAAAGCGCCGGTCGGGTTGACGAAGCCGGAAGCCGGCGTCACCGCGACGAGACCGGCGACGGCACCCGAGATGATGCCGAGCACCGAGGGCTTCTTGGCGACGATCCATTCGGCGAACATCCAGGCGAGAGCCGCCGCGGCGGTAGCGACCTGCGTGTTGAGCATGGCGGCACCGGCAAGGCCGTCGGCTGCCAGTTCCGAACCGGCGTTGAAGCCGAACCAGCCGACCCACAGCAGCGAGGCGCCGATCACCGAATAGACCAGGTTGTGCGGCGCCATGTTGGTGGTGCCGTAGCCTTCGCGCTTGCCCAGGACCAGCGCGCAGACCAGGCCCGCGACACCGGCGTTGATGTGGACGACCGTGCCGCCGGCGAAGTCGAGCACGCCGGCCGCGCCAAGGAAGCCGCCGCCCCAGACCCAATGCGCGATCGGGGCATAAACGACCAGCAGCCACAGCGCCATGAAGATCAGCAGCGCCGAGAACTTCATGCGCTCGGCGAAGGCACCGGCGATGAGGGCAGGCGTGATGATGGCGAATGTCATCTGGAACATCGAGAAGACGAATTCAGGAATGTTCGCGACCCCCGGCAGCCACAGCGTCGAGACGGTGATGCCGTGGTGGAAGAATCTCGAGAAGCCGCCGATGTAGTTGTTGATGCTGGCGGACTCATTGGTGGTGAAGGCCAGCGAATAGCCGAACATGAACCACAGCACCGTGACCAGGCAGGTGATGGCGAAGCTCTGCATGATGGTGGCGAGCACGTTCTTCTTGCGCACCATGCCGCCGTAGAACAGCGCCAAGCCCGGGATGGTCATCATCAGCACCAGGGCCGTCGAGGTCAACATCCAGGCGGTGTTGCCGGTGTCGAGCACCGGGGTGGGCGCGGCAGCAGGTGCGGCGGCGGCAGCGGCCGGAGCGGCTTCCTGCGCAAAGGCGGCGACGCTGCCCAATGCTGCCAGGGCAAGCGAGCCCAGAAGGGCCGCCCGTCCCGTCGTCTTAAAGGTGGAAGAAATATTCATTGAACTCTCCATTGGAATACGTGTTCGGCGCTCAGAGCGCGTCGGTGTCTGTTTCGCCGGTGCGGATGCGCACCGCCTGGTCGATGCCGAAAACGAAGATCTTGCCGTCGCCGATCTGGCCGGTCTTGGCCGCGGCGGTGATGGCTTCGACGGCCTTGTCGACCATGTCGGCGCTGACGGCGACCTCGATCTTGATCTTCGGCAGGAAACTGACCGCGTATTCCGCTCCGCGATAGATTTCCGTATGCCCCTTCTGACGCCCGTAGCCTTTGACTTCGGTGACGGTCAGGCCCTGGATGCCGACGGCGGTAAGCGCTTCGCGCACCTCGTCCAGCTTGAACGGCTTGATGATTGCCATCACGATTTTCATAAGGTTTCACCCTTTGCTGTTGCGGTCCCCCGCGTTTGCACGACTTCACCGATCCCAAAGAGCCGGAGAGTGCCCACAAGGATTCAAGCTCCGTGCCAAGTGCCGAAGCAGCACGTTAACCTGTTGTAAACAAAGGGAATGGGGCGATTGGAGGCAGCAGGTGCCAATGCCTGCGGCACGCCACATGCTCAAAAATTGTGCAATTTTGCGAAATTGCCTAATCTGCCGGCTTTGAGCATGATCCCGAAAAGTCGAGCCCGGTTTTCTCGGACAAACGGTTTTCGTTTGTCCAGGGATCCTGCTCAAACAAGACTCGCAATGCTCAACGCCTGAGCCGGATCAAGCCTTCCTGGGCCATCGAGGCGATCAGCGTGCCGTCACGCGCATAGAGCGTGCCGCGGCTGAAGCCGCGCGATCCCGAACTGGACGGGCTGTCCTGCGCGTAGAGCAGCCAGCCGTCGAGCGAATGCGGCCGGTGGAACCACATCGAATGGTCGAGACTGGCCGCCTGGATGTCGGGATCGAACAGGCCGCGCCCATGCGCGAAGGTCGAGGTGTCCAGCAGCGTCATGTCGGAGAGATAGGCCAGCAGCACCGATTGCAGCGCGCGGTCATCGGGAACCGGGCCGGCAAGGCGGATCCAGACATTCTGCCGGGGCGGCAGCTTGTCGCGGCTTTCATAGTGCTGGAGATTGACCGGCCTCAGTTCCAGCGGCCGTTCGCGGGCCCAGAAGCGGCGCACCGCCTCCGGCACGCGCTCGGCTCTTTCGAGCAGCTGGCGCTGCGTCGGCAGCCCTTCCGGCGGCGGCACGTCGTCGGGCAGCGCGAACTGGTGCTCCAGCCCCTTCTCGTCGACCTGGAACGAGGCTTCCAGCGAAAAGATCGCCTGGCCATGCTGGATCGCCAGCACGCGTCGGGTGGTGAAGGAGCCGCCATCGCGGATGCGGTCGACCTCGTAGACGATCGGCACCCTGATGTCCCCCGGGCGCATGAAATAGCCGTGAAGGGAATGCACGAAGCGATCCGGTTCCACCGTTCGCTGCGCCGCCACCAGCGCCTGGGCAATGGTCTGGCCGCCGAACACGCGCTGCCATTCCACCTGGGGGCTGCGACCACGATACAGATTGTGTTCCAGCCTCTCGAGGTCGAGAATGCCCAGAAGCTCGTCGATCGCCGCCGTCATGTTTTGTGACCTCGCCGCAAAATTGTCATGGCGGTTTCCGACAGGAAGAACGAGCCGTCAAGGGCGCCGGGCCAGGCCGGCGCGCAAGGAGCCAAGACAATGGAACGCAAGGCGGACGCCAAGACCAGATCCGGGCTCGATGTTCTCGTCGCCGGCGCCGGCTATGTCGGCCTGGCCACCGCCGTCTCGCTGAAGCAGGCGCGGCCGCACCTGGCCGTGGCGCTGGTCGATGCCGCGCCCGCTGGCGCCTGGCAAAGGGACGGCCGCGCCTCGGCCATCGCCGCGGCCGCCTGCCGCATGCTCGACCAGCTCGGCGTCTGGGCCGAGATCGCGCCGCGGGCGCAGGCGATCACCGAGATGATCATCACCGATTCGCGCAGCGCCGATCCGGTGCGCCCGGTGTTCCTGACCTTTGGCGGCGAAGTGGCGCCGGGCGAGCCCTTCGCCCATATGGTCGCCAACAAGTCGCTGAACGGCGCCTTGCGCGCCAGGGCCGAAACGCTCGGCATCGACATTATCGAAGGCGTCGCCGTGCAGGGTTTCGTGACCAATGGCGCCGGCATCACGGTGCATCTGGCCGACGGCGCCGCGCTGACCGCACGGTTGCTGGTCGCGGCCGACGGCGTCAATTCGAAGCTGCGCGACATGGCCGGCGTCAAGACCGTGAAGTGGGACTATGGCCAGTCCGGCATCGTCTGCACCGTGGCGCATGAACGGCCGCACAACGGCCGGGCCGAGGAACACTTTTTGCCGGCCGGCCCCTTTGCCACGCTGCCGCTGAAACCCGACGAAGACGGCACCAACCGGTCGTCGATCGTCTGGGTCGAACGCACGGAGGATGCCAAAGCGCTGGTGGAAGGCGACGATCTCGTCTTCGAGCATGAACTCGAACAGCGTTTCGGCCTGAAGCTCGGCGAGATCCGCGTCGCCGACAAGCCGCGCGCCTGGCCGCTTGGCCTGACCATCGCGCGCGCCTTCGTCGCCCCGCGCGTGGCCCTTGCCGGCGACGCCGCCCACGGCATCCATCCGATCGCCGGCCAGGGCCTCAATCTCGGCTTCAAGGATGTGGCGGCGCTTGCCGAGGTAATCGTCGAGGCCGACCGGCTCGGCCAGGACATCGGCGCGCTCGACGTGCTCGAACGCTACCAGCAATGGCGCCGTTTCGACACGCTGCAGATGGGCGTCACGACGGATGTGCTGAACCGGCTGTTTTCCAACGACATCACCCCGCTGCGCACCGTCCGCGACATCGGCCTCGGCCTCGTCGAGCGCATGCCGCGCCTGAAGGAGTTTTTCATCCGGCAGGCGTCGGGATTGTCCGCGGACACGCCGAGGCTGCTGAAAGGCGAGGCGATCTAGCCTTTCGTGTAGTCAGGCCCAACGCGTGTCGGCAGCCCGTCGGCGAGTTTCAGCCAGGGGAGCTTCTCCTCGAAAGCGACATGCAGCGTTGGTGCAAATTTTTCCGGCTCTTCCATAGCGGTGGCAAAGAAATGCATGACACCCGACATCTTCTTTGAGCGGAAGGACAGCGGCGAGCCACAGTGATCGCAAAACGTTCTTTCCACACCGGGAGAAGAGTTGAATACCTTCGGTGGCTTGCCCAACCATCGCCATTGATTGTCGAGGACACCGATATAGGTGGTCATCGGCGCGGAACATTGCCGCCGACAACTTTCACAATGACAACTCACGCATGCTTGTGCCGGACCATCGACCTCGAAAGCAATGGCGCCACATAGACAATGACCGCGCATGCGAATTCTCCGTGAGCCAATCGACTGACCGATAATCTATGCCGGTCGCGGTGAGGGAGCCGCGATGAAAGGCGCTAAGGGGTCGCCCAATTCCGACATGCCAAGCAGCGATAGTGGTCGCGTGCGCGAGGCATTGCCACCATGCTGCGTTCACCACCGCCTTGGCGGCACAGCCTAGTTCACTTCAAAACCCAGCTTCTGCCGCAGCCGCAGCATGCGTTGGTCGGCGATCTCGAGGCGCTTCTCGCCACCCTGGGCGGCGCGGTTGACCATCCGCAGCAGATCGTTGCGCTCGGCGACGTCGAGACGCTCGCGCAGGAACGGCGCCAGCTTGTCGATGACGACGGTGGTGTCGTCGATCTGTGAGGCCGCCCATTTGGCGTAGATCACCGCCTCGTCGGTCTTCTTCTTGTCGGCGATCTCGGAAATGACAGCGCGGATGACGGCCTCGCGCTGCGGCAGGATATGCCCATTCTCGGCGACGATCGATGTAATCAGCGTCGCGGCGGCCACCACCGGATCGTCGATCGCCGTCAGCGGCGACAGGGCCGCCTGCTTGCGCAGCTTCTTGCGCCTGATATTGCCCTGTACGCGCCCGACGACATCGGCGACCTCGCGCGCGGCATCGTTCATGGCCTTCATTCGGTACCACCAGAACGCAGCCGCTCCCAGCACGCCAAGGACAGCAATCAGGAAAGGCATGTCGAAACCCCCGGAGATCCAAGGGACGATAAGAGAACTGTCGCGCTGCTTCAACACGCGAGAGTTGCTTTCCGCGAAGAAAATTCAATTGCGGCTGGTGAAGCTTAGGCGATGAAACAAGCAATCTGCGCCGTTGAAGCCAGGCGCCGCCTAGGACCCCGGTATGGTGTAGATCGCCCGGACCTCGATCGTACCAAGTTCGGCCAGCGGAATGCCGGCGGCGATGTCCAGCGCTTCGTCGAGAGTGCCGGCCTCTACCATGACGAAGCCGAGCAGCTGCTCCTTGGTTTCGGCGAAGGGGCCATCGGTGACGAGGCGTTTGCCGCCGCGCCGCCGCACCGACTTCGACGTTCTCACCGATTGCAGCGCCTGCGCGATGATCAGTTTGCCCTCCTGGTCCAAGGACCGGTCATAAGCCAGTGAATCCGCGTCGAGCTTGGCCCCGCGCTCCGCGGTCAACGCGTAGAGGTCTTTTTCCTCGCCATAGACCAGGCAGACATATTTCATTGCGAGCCCCCCTGCTGAGACAAATCATAGGACGCGATGACGAGCGTGCCAGCCTTGCCCTCGACCGCCGCATGGTCGAGAAGGCATGCCGCGATCCCGATGATGGCGACCGCCGCAAGCAGCCGTCCGAAGGCGGGCGCCGGCGGATCCAGCCAGAAGTCTTCCTGTCGCTCAGGCCCGTGGCCCACGCTCTTCCACAGTGCGAAAAACAGATTGTGCATGTGAACCTCCATCAGGCCACAAATCCCATGGCCGCCCACAGGACGGCCGGGCCCTATCGAAGTCGACATTTTTGCGCCGATATTTTTTCCGGAAGCCCCGAATGTTTTCGGAAGGGAATGAGCCGTCATCGTGCCGTGGTCCAAACAGCGCAGTGGTCTTCGCGTGCACCCGCGCTATAGTTGACCGGACGCCGGGGCTCACCCGGGCCAAGTTCACGACAACCAAGGAGGACTTCATGGACCGCACCGCAACCGCCGTCTGGAAAGGCAATCTGAAAGATGGCAAGGGCACGCTTGACAGCCAGAGCGGGACGCTCAAGGGCACGCCCTATTCGTTCAAGGCGCGCTTCGAGGATGAAAGCGGCAAATCCGGCACCAACCCGGAAGAGCTGATCGCGGCCGCGCATGCCGGCTGCTACGCCATGCAGCTTTCGCACTTCCTGGCCGAGAACGGCACGCCCGCGGCCGAACTCGACGCCAAGGCCGTGGTGACGCTGGTTCCAGGCACCGGCATCACCGGCAGCGCGATCACGCTGGTCGGCAAGGTGCCTGGCATCGATGCGGCGAAATTCAAGGAACTGGCCGAGAAGGCCAAGGCCGAATGCCCGGTCTCCAAGGCGCTTGGCGCCATAAAGGTGTCGCTCGACGCCAGGCTCGGCTGAGCGGAGGGGACCTGACGCCACGAACGCCGGCCTGAGAGCCGGCGTTTTCATTCGAGCAAGTCCAGGCGGCCTCAACCGCCCAGCGCGTCGAGCCTGGCGCGAAGGGCAGCGAGCTCCTGCTCCAGCGCCTCCACCCTCGCTTCCAGGTCGGAGTGAGGCATGGCCGGCGCACTGCGCTGCGCCGATAAGGCCGCAACGTCCACCGGGCCGGCGAGAAGATGCACGTAGCGGTCCTCGCGCTGGCCTGGCCCGCGCGGGATTTCTTGCACCAGCGGCGGCCGGCGGCCGATCAGCATGTCGAGTTCACCGCGCAGATCTTCGATCGATGAAAACCGCGCCATGCGCTCGGCTCGAGCCAACAGTTCGTGCGCCGTCTGCGGCCCGCGCAGCAGGAGCAGGCCGATCAAGGCGGTCTGCGGCGTGGTCAGCGAGAAGCGCTGCGCCATCTGATGCTCGTAGCGCTCGACGCGCGAGCCGAACATCTGCCGCACCAGCCCCTTCTGCTCGAGCAGCTTCAGTGCCCGGTGCACCTCAGTCTGCTCCAGCGCCATGACCGGGTCGCGCGCCGTCTTCTGGTTGGCGGCGGCAAGGGCTGCGTTGAGCGTCAGCGGATAGACATCCGGCGTCAGCTCCTTCTTTTCGATCAGGCAGCCGAGCACGCGCGCTTCGATGGGGGAGAGGATAGGAAGGTCTTCGCTCATGGATTTCTATACCCAAAGCTCCCGATACCATGGCCGTTCGCGTAACGTCTTCTGTTTTCGATCGCCGGATGCGCTACGAAGCGTCACACTTTTCAGTCCTTTTCCCGCGTCAGGCGCCATCTGGCATCGGACACCTGCACCGGCGCGCTTCGGCACTAGAGCGCATCGGTGCCAGGCGCGGCGGCCTTTCGCTCAGGTTTCGTCTGCCAGAATGATCTGACGAGGATGTCCTCGGCATAGATCGCGCCATCCAACTGGCCCTGCCCGAGCTCCTGGATCAGCGTCGGCCGATCGCCGAGCAGCGAGACGCCAAGGGCAGCCTGACCATTGGAGGGCGGCACACCCAGCGCGTCGAGGATGGTGGGAAATATGTCGATCGTGCCCGAAAGTCCGGCATATGTTTTGGACGGGATGCCATCCCCCGACAGGGAGAAAAAGTTGCGTCGTTCATACTTGTTCAGGCGGTCCGTCACAGCGCTCGGCGCGCTGAGATGGTCGCTTTGCAGCGCCAGGACGGTGTTCGCCATCAGACCTTCGGCCTCGGCTTTGTGAATGAAGTCGGCAACGAGCATGTTGGTGCATTTCACGGCATGGAGAATATTGGGAGCTTGCGGAGGAAGTCCTGTCTTGCCGATACATTTTTCGGTCAGGTAACCATCCATCGCATGCCCGCCGCTGACGGCGATCGTCAGGGAGAACGGCTCGCCATCGCGCTGCGCGCGCCGCAAAATGTCGAAGCTCAGATCGAGGACTTCCGCGTCGTCGGCGCCGAAACTGTTGCCGCGCCCAGCGACGGCGGCCACCACTTCGCGACCGCCGAAAAGCGATGAGTAGCCATGGGTGGAATAGAATGCCCCTTGACCGGTGAAGCTGAGTGGCCAACCCGTAACAAAGTTCTGCCGATAGCCCCGCGCCTTCAGGACATCGCCCAGGCAGGTCAGGCCAGGCAGGAATTGCGAATGCTCCTCCAGATACTGGCGCGATGTGAAGAACGTTATCAGCAGCGGCGTTCCACAATTCGCGGCGACCATCCCTGAGATGGAGTTGTTGGTGTAGGCAAGCTGCACCATGTTGCCCGCCGAAACGCCACGCCTGTCGAATTCCAGCAGCGGACCCATGACGTCGCCGAACTCCGCCTCGTTCATGTAGGTGCGCTCGGCGCTCTCGATGAAAATATGAACGAGGTTTTTTGGCGCGGCCGTCACGGACGCTGCCGCAACCTGCGGCTCTGCCAAAGCGATAATATCGACGAACCGTCTGGACAGGAAATCATGCAGCGGATTGGGATGAATCGCCGCCGCGATCGGACGCGTCAGCATCGGGTTGGCCGCCAGGAAAAGCGCCATCAGGGCGAAATCCAATCCTCTGGTCAGCGTGCCGCGCGCCTTCAGGGCGCCGAGACCGAAAAGAACGGCCAAAATAACCAGTATCGTGCTTCCGGTATTCCACAAATACTCGAAAACAACACTGGGCGTAACCATCCCGGCGCCGGCATGCATGAACATCGCACCCCAGTCGAAATAGCCGAAGACGCTTTCCAGATAGACATAGACAAGGAACAGAAGGCAGGGGAGGAGCGAGAAATAGGGTCTGAACCGCCTGTGTTGCCGATCCGCCTTCCTCTCCCGGAAGCCGTCAAGCCAGAGAAGCGCGAGCAAAAGCCCCAGGCCGAGAACCGCGAGCAGCTGCTTGTCCTGAAAATAAATCAGCGACACAAGCCAAGTGAGCGATCCGACTGTTGCGGCGCTGATCAGCGGCCCAGATACTGAATACCCATTCACGATGAAGCCGCGCACCGCCTTACACTCGAACCGCGATCTCGAAAGTGGATATCGATGTCTTCTTAAAACTATACTAAGGCAATGTCAGCAAATCACACGCCCTCAGCAATCAATTACTTAAGTTATAGCTAATATTACTCGCCAAGACTCCCTCGGCACCCGCCCGGCAAACGGCATGTTTGAAAAGGATCGGGCCGGCAAGCGCGGAGCGCCACCACGGCGGCAAGAAAGAAATCGCCAGGTAATTTCGACGTCAGACCCGTCGCTCTACCATCATCTTCTTGATCTCGGCGATCGCCTTGGCCGGGTTGAGGCCCTTGGGGCAGGTCTGCGCGCAGTTCATAATGGTGTGGCAGCGATAGAGCCGGAACGGGTCCTCGAGATTGTCGAGCCGCTCGCCCTTGGCCTCGTCGCGGCTGTCGATCAGCCAGCGATAGGCCTGCAAGAGGGTTGCCGGGCCGAGATAGCGGTCGCCATTCCACCAGTAGCTCGGGCAGGAGGTCGAGCAGCAGGCGCACAATATGCACTCGTAGAGCCCGTCGAGCTTTTCGCGGTCCTCATGGCTCTGCAGCCACTCCTTGGCCGGCTCCGGCGACACCGTCTTCAGCCACGGTTGGATCGAGGCGTGCTGGGCATAGAAATTGGTGAGGTCGGGCACCAGGTCCTTCACCACCTGCATATGCGGCAGCGGATAGACTTTGACGGCGCCGGAAATGTCGTCGCAGCCCTTGGTGCAGGCCAGCGTGTTGGAGCCGTCGATGTTCATGGCGCAGGAGCCGCAAATGCCTTCGCGGCAGGACCGGCGCAAGGCCAGCGTCGGGTCGATCTTGTTCTTGATCCACAGCAGCGCGTCGAGCACCATCGGCCCGCAATCGTCCATGTCGACGAAATAGGTGTCGATGCGCGGGTTCTCGTCATCGTCCGGCGACCAGCGATAAATGCGGTATTCCCGCAGATTGGTGGCGCCTTCCGGCTTGGGCCAGGTCTTGCCCTGCTGGATCTTCGAATTCTTGGGGAGCGTCAGTTCGACCATTACCTCAGGTCCTTTCGGATGACGAGCTTCAGCCCGGACCAGACTTCATTCACGGCGGCGACCTTGACGTCGACAAGGTCGCGCTTCAGCGCTTCGGTGCGCACGATGCCCTCGGTGACGTCGGTCGGCACCCTCGATGCCTTCTTCGGCCACGACACCCAGATCATGCCATCACGCTTGATCGCGGCCTCGATATCGCCGAGGCGATCCTCGATCTCGGCGCGTTGTTTGGTGAAGGCGTGGACGGCGTCGTATCTTTGATGGCTGCCCGAAATGGCAGACCAATCGAACAGCCGGTCGACTTCGGCGAAATTGACGGCGCCGGCCAGTTCGTCGAGCTCCGGCGGCAGCGCGATGAAGGCGGCAGTCATGCCGTCCTTCAGGCCGAGCTTGGCCGGAAGGGGCTTGCCGGAATATCCCGCGGCCGCCAGCGCCATTGTCAATACACCCTGGCCTTGGGCGCGATCTTGGCTGGACTGATGCCGCCGTCCTCTTCCTTGAGCAGCAGTTCGGTGTGCACCGGCCGATAGCTGAGCGTCACCTTGCCGTCTTCGCTGACCTTGGCCAGCGTGTGCTTGCGCCAGACCTTGTCATCGCGGGCCGTAAAGTCCTCCCGCGCATGCGCGCCGCGGCTCTCCTTGCGCGCCGCGGCGCCATGGACCGTGGTGATGGCGTTGGCCATCAGGTTTTCCAGCTCCAGCGTCTCGACCAGATCGGAGTTCCAGATCATCGAGCGATCGAACACTTTGATGTCCTTCAGTTCGCCCCAGATGTGCGAAATGCGCTCGCAGCCGCTGTCCAGCGATTCCTGCGTGCGGAACACGGCGGCGTCTTCCTGCATTGCCTTCTGCATCTTCTCCCGCAGCACGGCCGTCGGCGTCGAGCCGTTGGCGTGGCGCAGCCGGTCGAAGCGATCCATGATCTTCTCGACCGAGGCTTCGTTGGGTGACGGGATCGCCGATTTGCGGTCGATGACCTGGCCAGCACGGATCGCCGCCGCGCGGCCGAACACCACCAGATCGATCAGCGAGTTCGAACCCAGCCGGTTGGCGCCGTGCACCGAGGCGCAGCCGGCCTCGCCGACCGCCATCAGTCCGGGCGACACCCGGTCGGGGTTCTCGGCGGTGGGATTGAGCACTTCGCCCCAATAGTTGGTCGGCACGCCGCCCATGTTGTAGTGCACGGTCGGCAACACCGGGATCGGCTCCTTGGTCAGGTCGACGCCGGCAAAGATTTTTGCCGATTCCGAAATGCCAGGCAGCCGCTCGTGCAGGACGGCCGGGTCGAGATGGTCGAGGTGCAGGAAGATGTGATCCTTCTTCGGGCCGACGCCGCGGCCTTCGCGGATTTCCAGCGTCATGCAGCGCGAGACGACGTCGCGCGAGGCAAGGTCCTTGGCCGACGGGGCATAGCGCTCCATGAAGCGCTCGCCTTCGGAATTGACGAGATAGCCGCCCTCGCCGCGCGCCCCTTCGGTGATCAGGCAGCCGGCGCCATAGATGCCGGTCGGATGGAACTGCACGAACTCCATGTCCTGAAGCGGGAATCCCGCCCGCGCGGCCATGCCGCCGCCATCGCCGGTGCAGGTGTGCGCCGAGGTGGCCGAGAAATAGGCGCGGCCATAGCCGCCGGTCGCCAGCACCACCATCTTGGCCGAAAAACGGTGGATGGTGCCGTCATCGAGGTTCCAGGCGACGACGCCGGTGCAGGTGCCGTCCGGCTCCATGATCAGGTCGAGCGCGAAATACTCGATAAAGAACTGCGCGTTGTGCTTCAGCGACTGGCCGTAGAGCGTGTGCAGCATGGCATGGCCGGTGCGGTCGGCGGCCGCGCAGGTGCGCTGCACCGGCGGGCCTTCGCCGAAATTCATCATCATGCCGCCGAACGGCCGCTGATAGATCTTGCCCTCTTCGGTGCGCGAGAACGGCACGCCGTAATGTTCGAGCTCGTAGACGGCGGCCGGCGCCTGCTGGACCATGTATTCCTGGGCGTCGATGTCGCCCAGCCAGTCCGAACCCTTGACGGTATCGAAGAGATGCCATTGCCAATTGTCGGGGCCCATATTGGCAAGCGAAGCGGCAATGCCGCCTTGCGCCGCCACCGTGTGCGAACGGGTCGGGAACACCTTGGTGATGCAGGCAGTGCGCAGGCCCTGTTCGGCCATGCCGAGCGTGGCGCGCAGGCCGGCACCGCCGGCGCCGACGACCACCACGTCGAACTTGTGGTCGACATAGGTATAGCCTGCCGTGTTGGCTTGTTTCGCGTCCTTGGCCAACTCAGCCTCCGAATGCCAGCTTGAGCAGGGCGAAGATCGAGGCGACGCCGACCGCTACGGTGAAAAATGTGTTGAGGGCGATCAGCGCCAGCTTCATGCCTTCGCCGGCCACGTAATCCTCGATGATCACCTGCATGCCGAGCCGCATATGGATCAGGCCGGAGACGAGCACCAGGGTAAGCATCAGCGCCACGAACGGATTGGCGAGCGCCGCGCGCACTTCCGCATAGCCGGCGCCGTTGAGCGCGATCAGGAACCCGACGAAGAACAGCATCAGCGGGATGTTGGCGATGGCGGTCAGGCGCTGACGCCAGAAATGGCCGGTGCCCTCGCGGGCGGAGCCGAGACCGCGGACTTTCGCCATCGGCGTGCGCATATCGGTATTGTTCTTGCCGCTCATGATCAGGCTCCTCGCGCCATGTAGCCGGCGATCCAGATCAGCAAGGTGAGCAGGACCGAGCCGACAAGCGTCGCCCAGGCGATCTTCGAGGCCGTATGCTTTTCCAGCCCGGTGCCCGTATCCCAGACCAGGTGGCGCAGACCGCCCAGCATGTGGTGCATCAGCGCCCAGGTGTAGCCGAACAGGATCAGGCGGCCGAGCCAGGTGCCGAAGGCCCAGTTCACCCAGTCAAAGGTCGCCTGCGAGCTCGCCGCCGCCATCAGCCAGGCGGCGACCAGCAGCGTGCCGAAATAGAGCGCCCCGCCGGTGATGCGATGGACGATCGACATCGTCATGGTGATCGGCGGCCGGTAGATCGTCAGGTGCGGCGAAAGCGGCCGCTCACGCCTGGCGAATTCGCGGGTGGCTGGTGATTTGCTCATGGCTCCCCCAGGTTCGGCGTCTCTGGAGCCTCGGATGGAATACGGCACTGCCGCTTCCGGTTGCGACTTCGGACAGGCGGTTTCTAATGCTCTTTTTGCACCGCGTCAAAGCCAGAAAATCGTTTTGAAAACGTCATTTAGTCTGACAAAAAGGCAGGCTCGCGCTTCAATCGATTAGGGGTGGAGGGCCAAAGTCGGTTCGATATCGTTGCAGTGCAGCATACGCGACTCCCGGCCGTGTGGCCTTAGCGTCTGCAGGTCTGTGGCGTCGAGCCCCTCTTCATCACCAGCGCCTCACGCCCGTCGATCACGATTGCGTTATGCGTGGCGGCCTCCTGGTAGCGGCTGGACTGGTTGGCCGGCGACGCCGCAAACTCTTCGGTCGTGCCGTTCGGCTCGATCACACGCAACGACGAGCCGAGATTCTGAATGGTGATCGCGCTGCCATTGCCGCATCCGTAAGTTGCCGTACCCACTGTCGATCGCGGCGCGGTGAGATCGGTGGTGATCTTGGTTGCCGGTACCGGAGGCGCGAATGCCGGCGGCGGCGCGGCCGAGATGGACTGCCGAGCCGGCGCAGGCGAGACGACATTGGCCGCCTTCGGCGCGCCATCCTGCGGCACACAGGCCGCAACGACGGCAAGCAACGGGAAAACGGACACCCAAACCGTCCGGCGCAATCCCATATGCTGTCCTCCCGCGCGGCAGACTAGCCACGATGTTGCGCCAAGATCAAGGTTGCCCCGAGGCTGCCTTCGGGGCCCATTCGACGCCGGCCGCGATGGTGCCGCCAAGCATGGCCGAATGATGGCTATCGGGTTTTCCCTCCACTCGGAAATTAACCATGTTTGACGAGACATCGCCGCGCAGCGCGCCGGCCTCTTAACAAAGGTTAAGAAAAGGTTAATTTCTGATTCGAGGAGCCAGACATGTCGCCCAAAAGTGCGTCGGCGGTTTTGGGGCAACGACATGCATCCAAACACGTAACCAGAAAGCGCGTCTGACGCGCTTTGGCCTCTAACCATCGGGAAGACCATGCGTTCGAACTCAAGCAGATCACGCCTCTTGGCGCTTATGGTGGCGGTCTCGCTCGCCGGCCTGGCGACGCCCACGCTGGCCAATGGCCGCCACCAGGATCGCGTCTACGCCGATTCCTTCGGCAATCTCGTCATCGACAGCGCCGCCGGCTACAAGCGCATCATCGTCGGCGAAGGCAAGCTGGCCAAGAAGCTGGCCGACTACACCGGCGCCGGCCAGCCCAAGGTGATCTACCAGAACGAATCCGACGAGATTTCAGGCTATGGCGATTGCTACCGGCCGCCGGTCTTCGTCAAAGGCCGCGCCTATATGTACGGGCTTTCCGACGGCGAGATGCCCGAACTCAGCCCCTGCCGCTAGCAATTCCAGGAAAGGTGAGCGGTTTTCCCGGGAAAAGCGCGTAGCGCTTTCCCTTGGGAATTGCTTCAAAACAAGGAGTTAGAATGGTTCGCCGTTTCCACGCGACGGTGAGACCCTCTATTACAGGTCGCCGTTTCCGCAAACGGCGAAGCGGTGGATCAGGATGACGATTCGACCGAGGTCATGCTGACCTGGAATTGATGGCGATCGCGCTGGACGACCACTCGCCGCCCGGCCCGGCCGAGACACGCACGCAGTCGCGCCCGGCATTCTTTGCCAGGTAGAGTGCCTCGTCGGCGCGTCGCATGAGATCGGCGATGGTTTCACCGGGATGAAGTTCGGCAACCCCGAAACTCGCCGTGCAGCTGATGTCTGCCGGCAGCCCGTCGATGGGCAGCGCGCCGAACGCGCTGCGCGTGCCCTCGGCGAACAGCCGGGCGGCGGCCAGATTGGTTCCGGTCAGGATGATGGCGAATTCCTCGCCGCCGATGCGGCCCGCGACATGGTGCCCGGCGGCGGCGGCGCGCAGGAAACCGGCAAAGGCCTCGATCACCTGGTCGCCGGAGGCATGGCCGAAATTGTCGTTGATGCTCTTGAAATGATCGAGATCGGCGATGACGAGCGCGACCGGTACGCCTTGCCGCATGGCGCCAAGCACGGCCTGCTCGGCCTGGCGCGTGAAAGCACCGCGATTGAGCAGTCTGGAGAGCGTATCGGTCTCCGATCTCGACGTCACTTCGGCCAACACATCGCCGACCAGGATGGCCAGCGTCAGCAGCGCCATGGCCAGGGCAAAGACGGTGCCTAGCGATTGCGACACCAGCGCGTAGTTGCTTTGCAGATAGGCCTGGGGATTGGCGCCCCAGCCGCCGAGCGCATGCGCGATGAAGGGCTTTGAAGCGAACTGCACAGCGCTGGCGGCGAGCACCGCCATCAGGATGCGATCGAGCCGGCCACGTCTTTGCCGGGACGACCAGACGATGGCCAATCCGACGAATTGCATGACGGCATAGGGGAGCTGGTAGGCCATCATGCGCCCCAGCGACTGGCGTGGCAGGTCTTGCACGAAATAGACGACGATGGTGGCGGCGACCAGGAAGAACAGCATCGGCGACCATGGCGGCGCCACGCCGTATTTGCGGGCCAGTCCGACGTTGAAGGCTATTGTTGCGCCAAGGAAAACCGCGAAGGCCGTGACCACCGGCAGCCGGGCATCGGTGAAGGCGGGAATGCTGAATTCGATCGCCGAATAGGCCATGCCCAGGACATAGCCAGAAGCAAACCAGCGCGCCGGGGCCCGTCCGACATCATGAAACGCGACCGCCATGAAGGATGCCGCCAGCAGGCCGGCAACCGACAGATTGATCAACAGGATGAAGTTCGCGCCGCTCATCTCTTTCGCACCCCGTGTCTCACCTAAACATCGAGGGGCGAAAAAGACGTTAACGTGGGCTGGGATGTACGGCTTCAGCCGACCTTGGACGGCTCCGGCACGAACAGCGTTTCGGGCCGTTCGTAGGACAGGCGCACGCTGTCGCGGCCGTTTTTCTTGGCCTTGTAAAGCGCCTCGTCGGCACGCCGCATCAACGGCTCCAGCGCTTCCTCGCCGCTGCGGGCGGCCACGCCAAAACTGGCGGTGACCTTGGTGCCTGGGGGAAGCCCGTCGACGCCGCCTGCCGAGTAGAGCGTGCGCACCGCCTCGGCGAAGAGCCGCGCGGCGGCGAGATCGCTCAAGGGCAGGAGTACGGCGAACTCCTCGCCGCCGATGCGACCGGCGGCACCGCGCGCGCCGGTAGCCGACCGGAGCTTGGCGGCGAAATCGGCGATCACCCGATCGCCGGCGGCATGCCCGTGCACATCGTTGAGCGCCTTGAAATGATCGAGGTCGGCCAGCACCAGCGCGACCGGAAACCTGGCCACCGCGCAGTGCCGCAGGAGCTGGGCGGCGCGCTCCTCGAAGCCGCGCCGGTTGAGCAGGCCAGACAACGGATCGGTGTGAGTCTCGGCCTTCAGCGCCTTCATGACGTCGAGGGCCGCGGCGGTGAACAGGCAAAGCGCGATCAGCAGGGACAGCAGCGCCTGCGACAGCAGCGCCGTCGTCCAGTAAGACGAGCTGTAGAACCCGTCATAGCTGGTGAACGGCCCGTGCGCGATGACGACGACGAGGGTCCGCACGAAGAAGTTGACGCCCGACAGCAGCGCCAGCACGAACAGGATCTTCTCGGTCGGCCCATTGTTGCGCACCGGCCGCAATTCGGCGGCGACCAGAAGGCTGATGCCGCCGAAGGCGAAATTCATCGACAGGATGCGCCAGGTGAGATCCGGCGATACGAACAGGAACCAGCACAAGGACGCCAGTCCACCGGCCGCCAGAACGCCAATCCCGAGACGGGGCACCTTGCGGCCATAGCGGACAACGATGGCGCCGGACAGGCAGCAGGCACCAAGGGTAAAGCAGATGTTGGACAAAAGCTTGGTCAGCACCATGCCGATCGGCAAGGTGAAATACTGGAGCAGGAAACCGGCCGCCGAGAAACAATAACTCATCGCCAGAACGGAGAGATAGGGGCGGTGGCGCTGATAGGTCCATAGCACGAAGAAGGCCGCGCCGAGGGCCAGCGCGATCGTCGGATTGAGCAGCGCTATGAACAGGCCGGTGTCCAAAGGACGGTGACTTCCCCTCGCATGACGTGCGGGAAGACCTTAGGGGCGCAAGCCCAAACAAGCGGTTAAGCCCGGACGAATATGCGGACCGCGCGAACGAAAAAGACCCCGGAACCGCAATGCGATCCGGGGTCCGGTAATCATCGGAACGTGTGGATCGGAGCTTATTTCCAGTCGCGGATGTCGACGAAGTGGCCGGCGATCGCCGCCGCCGCCGCCA
This sequence comes from Mesorhizobium intechi, assembly GCF_002879535.1. Classification (GTDB taxonomy): domain Bacteria; phylum Pseudomonadota; class Alphaproteobacteria; order Rhizobiales; family Rhizobiaceae; genus Mesorhizobium; species Mesorhizobium intechi. The sequence continues at coordinate 92,072 of NZ_PNOT02000032.1, read as the reverse complement.
TGGCCGGCGACACCAGGTGGGTGCGGCCCTTGAAGCCTTGCCTTCCCTCGAAATTGCGGTTCGAGGTCGAGGCGCAGCGTTCATGCGGCTTCAGCCGATCGTCGTTCATGGCAAGGCACATCGAGCAACCCGGCTCGCGCCAGTCGAAACCGGCGGCGCGGAAGATCTTGTCGAGACCCTCGGCTTCCGCCTGTTCCTTGACCAGGCCGGAGCCCGGCACGATCATGGCGTTGACGCGCGGATTCACGGTCTTGCCCTCGATCACCTTGGCGGCGGCGCGCAGATCCTCGATGCGGCCATTGGTGCACGAGCCGATGAAGACGCGGTCGAGCGCGATGTCGGTGATCTTGGTGCCCGGCGTCAAACCCATATAGTCCAGCGCGCGCTGCTTGGAGGTGCGCTTGTTCTCATCGGCGATATCGTCCGGGTTCGGCACGATGCCTTGCACCGAGACGACATCCTCGGGCGAGGAGCCCCATGAGACGATCGGCGGCAGCTTGGCCGCGTCGAGCACGATCACCTTGTCGAAATGCGCGCCTTCGTCGGACTGCAGCGTCTTCCAATAGGCGAGCGCGGCGTCCCAGGCCGCGCCCTTCGGCGCGCGCGGCTTGTCCTTGACATAGGCGAAGGTGGTCTCGTCGGCGGCGATCAGGCCTGCGCGCGCGCCGCCCTCGATCGACATGTTGCAGATCGTCATGCGGCCTTCCATCGACAGCGAGCGGATCGCCTCGCCGGCATATTCGATGACATAGCCGGTGCCGCCGGCGGTGCCGATCTCGCCGATGATGGCCAGGATGATGTCCTTGGCGGTGACGCCTTCCGGCAGCTGGCCGTCGACGCGCACCAGCATGTTCTTGGCCTTGCGCTGGATCAGTGTCTGCGTCGCCAGCACATGCTCGACTTCCGACGTGCCGATGCCGTGCGCCAGCGCGCCGAACGCGCCATGCGTGGAGGTGTGGCTGTCGCCGCAGACGATGGTCATGCCGGGCAGCGTAAAGCCCTGTTCCGGTCCGATGATGTGGACGATGCCCTGGCGGATATCGTTCTCGGAATAATATTCGACGCCGAAGTCCTTGGCGTTCTTGGCCAGCGCCTCGACCTGGATGCGGCTTTCCTCGTTCTTGATGCCGAACTTGCGCTCGGGCGAGGTCGAGACATTGTGATCGACCACGGCCAGCGTCTTTTCCGGATGCCGGACCTTGCGGCCGCTCAGGCGCAGGCCCTCGAAGGCCTGCGGGCTGGTCACTTCATGGACGAGGTGGCGGTCGATATAGAGCAGGCAGGTGCCGTCGTCCTGGCGGTCGACGACGTGGTCGTCGAAAATCTTGTCGTAGAGGGTGCGCGGTGCGCTCATGTGCGTAAATCCGTCGATATGAGAAGGGGAAGCTGGTAACGCCGCAAGCCCTTGGCCCGGCGAAAGCGATCTAGCTAAGTCGGCTGGTCAAAGCGCCGCAGACGCGCGCGGAGAAGCGCGACGGCAGGCGTTTTCTGTCCTGCAGCACGAACCCCTTGTAAGCCGGATCGCCAAAAAGCTCTTCCATGGCGTGGCTCATACCAATGTTTTGGCTTTTCGGCAATTGCGGCGTGCGCTGCGCGGCTCCCTTCTGCCCTGGCGGGAGAAGGCGGATCGGCGCGCGGCGCCGAGACGGGTGAGTGACGGAGTGCCGCCATGCGCAAGCTGATCCGACCTCGCTTCGCCAGGCCACTTCTCCCACAGCGGGAGAAGGGAGGAACGCACCATTCACATCACCTCGAACACAAACGTCTTCACCAGCGCGTCCGGCTCGGCGATGGCATAGCAGCGGAACCATGGGCTTTGCTCGACCGGCCGCCATTTGTCTGCCTGCTCCAGTTCATCGAACACGGCCTGAAAACCACCACTTTCAAACACCTGGTCGCGCACGGTGAAGATGGCGTGGCCGCCCTTTCTGGTGATGCGCACCAGTTCGTGCAGGCCCGCCGCCGGCGCGTGGCTGATGGTGAACACGCCGGTGGAGAAGAAGGCGCGGAAATGACCGTCCGGCCAGGGCAGCTTCCCGCCCAGCATCGCCTGTTTCAGCTCGCAATAGGCGTTGCGGCTGCCGGCGATCTTGAGCATGTCGTCCGACAGGTCGAGCCCCGCAATGTCGCCATAACCCAGCGCCTTCAGCGACGGACCCGACAGGCCGGTGCCGCAGCCGGCGTCGAGCAGCGGCCCTTCGCCAGCCGGAACATGGCGCGCCACCCATGCGGTGATCAGGAACGGCAGGAGATAGCCGAGCGAGGCGGTCTCGCTGTCATAGGTCGCGGCCCAGGCGGCATAGGCCTGCGCTAGCGTTTCCGGCGTGTCGGCGCCATAGACGGAATCCAGCGCCGCATTGGCCTTGTCGATGATCATGAGACCTCCTTCGGTGTCGACAGGATCGTAACCCTGTCCTCACCCGAAAACTATTCCTCGTGCTGCCGGCGCAGGCGCCGCTCCAGCGCCCTGAGCGCCAGCGACAGGCCGACGGTGAGGATGAGATAGATATAGGCCACGATCGAATAGGTCTCGAAGAAGCGGAACGAGCCGGCGGCATAGATCTTGCCCATCTGGGTGATGTCGGCGACGCCGAGCACCGAGACCAGCGAGGAATCCTTGACGAGAGCGACGAAATCATTGCCGAGCGGCGGCAATATTGTGCGGATGGCCTGCGGAAAGACGATCAGCCGGAAGCGTTGCGCGCGGCTCAGCCCAAGCGCCTTGGCCGCCTCGATCTGACCCTTCTCGACCGCCTGGATGCCGGCGCGAAAGACCTCCGAGATGAAGGCGGAGTAGCCGATGGTCAGCGCCATGATGGCACGCCACAACAGCGACACGTCGCGCACCAGAAGCTCGCCGAGATAGCCCGCGCCTTGCAGCGGCGCGGTCAGCGCGTTCCACGCCGCGACGAAGGCCGGCGCGCCGGCAAAGGCGATCCAGAACAACAGCACCAGGATCGGCACGCCGCGGATGATCTCGACATAGAAGCGCGCGATCTGCCGAAGCCAGGGCGAACCCGACAAGCCCATCAGCGCAATGCCGAGACCGATGATCGACGCCATGGCGAAGGCGACGACGGTGACAAAGACGGTGATGCCGATGCCCTTGGCGACCGTGGCGAAGACCTGGGCATAGAGATCGCTGGCCGCGATGAACAAGGCCGCCGCCAGTGCAAGCACGGCGGCAGTGGCAAGCCACCAGGGGAATTCGGCTTTGGCGGAGGAATGGCCCTGCATCAAGATTGCGCCAAACGCAAACTCAGCGCGAGTTTCTGCGCATCATCCCACACGCGCGACAACAGGGCCTACTGTCCCATCTTGTAGTCAAGAAACCACTTCTTGTTCAGCGCATCGAACGTGCCGTCCGCCTTGAGCGCGGCGATCGCGGCGTTGACCGGCTTCACCAGGTCCGATCCCTTCGGGAAGATGAAGCCAAAATCCTCGGTGCCGAGCGGGCCGCCGATCAGCTTCAGCTTGCCCTCGGAAGCATCGACATAGCCCTTGCCGGCGGTGCCGTCGGTCAGCACGACATCGACATCGCCTGATTTCAACGCCTGCACCGTGGCGCCAAAAGTCTCGAACAGTTTGATGCGCGGGTTCTGCTCATTGCCGTCGAGCACGCTGTAGACGGCGGTGTAGAAGGGCGTGGTGCCGGGCTGCGCACCGATCAGCCCGTCCTTGAAGGCGCCGAAGGTCTTGGCGTCGGTGAAGCGGCTTTCGTCACCGCGCACCAGCATGAATTGCTCCGAGCGCATATAGGGGTCGGAGAAGTCGACCTTCTCCTTGCGGTCGTCCTTGATGGTGATGCCGGTCATGCCGATGTTGTACTGATTGTCGGAGACCGCCTGGATCATCGCGTCCCAGGAGGTGTTCCGGTACTCGACCTTGAAATTGAGCCGCTTGGCGATTTCGTTCATGGCGTCATATTCCCAGCCGATCTGCTTGCCCGTCTTGGGGTCGATGAACTGCAGCGGCGGATAGGCGTTTTCGGTCACCACCACCACTTGTTTGCCGCCGAGGTCGGGCAGCGCCTGCGCGAAGGCGGCGACGGGCGCCAGCACGAGGGCCAGCAGACCGGCCAGCAGCAGTTTCGATTTGGTCATGACACACTCCCGGAAAATTGAAGGCGCCCGGATGGGCTTACAGGAAATCCGGGCCGACTTTAGCTTTCCGTTTGCGTCATGCAAGACGGACCGCTGCTTCAGCCCGCGCGAAAAGGGATTCGGATGCCCTGAATTCAGCGATTTCGGGATGATCTGGCTATCTCGAACCAGGAGCCGGCGCTTCCGCGTCCGCCGAGGCGTCTTTCGCTACGGCGTTGCGCAAATCGGCAACGAAATGGGTGAGCGTCGCGTGCAGCGCTTTCGCTTCGCCAGGCCGCAGGGGCACGCTGCAGGCAAGTGCGGCGGACACATCCTTCGCACGCGGGCGCAGCGCCTGGCCCCTGGCCGTCGGTTCGACCAGCACGCGGCGCTCATCGGCGGCATCGCGACGACGCGTGACGAACCCGCCCGCCTCCATCCGCTTGAGCAGCGGCGTCAGCGTCGCGGAATCGAGGCCCAGCGCCTCGCCAAGCGCGCCCACGGTGCTCGGCGCGTGCTCCCACAGCGCCAGCATGACCAGATATTGCGGATAGGTCAGGCCGAGCGGATCGAGCAACGGCCGATAGAGCTTCGTCATCAGCCCACTCGCCGAATAGAGCGCGAAGCAGAGCTGCTGGTCGAGTCGAGGCGCCTTGACCGTCCCGGCGGGCTCCGTCGGGACGTCGCTGGTGTTCTTTGTGGTCTTTCCCGTCATGCCGCCTTTACCGAAAGCGCCACCTCGACATTGCCCCGGATGGCGTTGGAATAGGGGCAGATCTTGTGTGCTTCCGATACAAGCGCTTCCGCGGCCGCCTGATCAAGGCCTTTCGTCTGCGCCGCGAGCGCGACACCGAGCCTGAAGCCCTCGCCATCGGGAAGCAGGCTGACGGAGGAGGTTACCCCGGCATCCGTGAGCGGCAGCTTCTGTTTGCGCGCGACGAAGCGGATGGCGCTTTCGAAGCAGGCGGCGTAGCCGATGGCGAAAAGCTGTTCGGGATTGGTCGCGCCACCCGGCCCACCAAGTTCCTTGGGCATCGCCAGGTCGACCTTGAGCAGCCCGTCGCTGGTCTCGCCATGGCCTGCGCGGCCGCCGGTGACGTGCGCCTGTGTGGTGTAAAGTGCCATGTAAAATCTCCAATTATCTTGTGCACGATTATTTAATACACAAGATAATATGCTGTCAACGGCCGGATGACGTTTCCGGGCCGAAAGCGTTCACAGTCTGGTGAAACGAAAAAAGGCGGCCGAAGCCGCCTTTTCAGAACTCGTTCGTCGGAAGCCTTATTCGGCCGGGGTCGCCTCGGCGGCCTTGGCTGCCTCAGCCTCGGCGGCGGCCTTCTTCTCGGCGGCTTCCTTGGCGGCCGTCTCGGCGGCCAGCGCCTGCGCGGCGGCGACCTTCTCGGCCTCGATGCGGGCCTTCTCGGCGTTCAGCGCGTCGCGCTCCTCATCGTTGAGCTTGCGGGCGCGCACGCCGGTGTTTTCCGAAATACGGGCCGACTTGCCGCGACGATCACGCAGGTAATAGAGCTTGGCGCGGCGCACCTTGCCGCGGCGCACGATTTCGACGCCCTCGACCATCGGCGAGAAGACCGGGAACACGCGCTCGACGCCTTCGCCATAGGAGATCTTGCGGACGGTGAAATTTTCCTGGAAGCCGGAACCGGCGCGGGCGATGACGACGCCCTCATAGGCCTGGACGCGGGTGCGCGTGCCTTCGGTCACGCGGACCTGGACGCGCACGGTGTCGCCCGGCTGGAACTCGGGGAGCTTGCGCTTGGCTTCGATCTTGGCGGCCTGCTCGGCCTCGAGCTGACGGATGAGATCCATCTCAATAATCCACTTCTTGTTCTTCCGACAGTCAGAGCGTCCGACACTCGCCTTGCAGTTCCATCGACCGCTCGGCTATGTCCTTTGCCTCGGAGACATTCGTCTGCAAGACATCGGACAGGGGCGACTACACCGTCATTGTTGACGGGTCCGGCAGATTCTTCTTCCGGTTCGGCGGCGACATACAGCTATTTCGGCACTTTGTCACGCCCGCGAACGAGTCTTTTTTGCCGGCATGGCACCATCGTAATCGCTTCGTGCCGGGTTGCGCGGATCCTCAGGCCTTTCTAAGCCTGACACAACAGAGTTTTCCGCGGCGGCATCCCATGTCTGTCTTCGACGCCATCCTGCTGTTCCTGGCGGGCTTCCTGTCCGGCGCCGCCAATGCGGTCGCCGGCGGCGGCACCTTCCTCACCTTCGGCGCCATGACGTTGGTCGGCGTGCCGCCGATCGTCGCCAACGCCACCTCCTCGGTCACGCAATTCCCGGGTTATATCACCTCGACGCTCGCCTACTGGACCGACATCCGCCACTTCTGGCGCGGCGCTCTGCTGCTTTGCGCCATATCGGCGATTGGCGCACTGGCCGGCGCGCTGATCCTTCTGGCGCTGTCCAACCCGTCCTTCCGCGTCATGGTGCCGTGGCTGCTTTTGGGCGCAACCGCCCTGTTTGCCGCCGGGCCGTGGCTGAAGCCAGCGCCAAAGCCCGGTCATGAGGCGGCTGTCGGCTCGCTCGCCGGTTTGCTGGCACAGTTCGTCACCGCCATCTATGGCGGCTTCTTCGGCGCCGGCATGGGCGTGATGATGCTGGCGACGCTCGGCCTGACCCAGGCCGGCGACTACCACCGGCTGAACGCTCTGAAGAACATGCTGGCCGTGGTCGTGGCCGCGGTGGCGATCATCGTCTTCGTCTCGGGTGGCGTCGTCGCCTGGCCGCAGGCGATAGTCATGATCCCGGGCGGCGCACTCGGCGGCTTTGCCGGCGTATGGATCGCCAAGCGCGTGCCGCAAAACGTGGTGCGCGGCTTCGTCGTCGCCGTCGGCCTGTTTCTGGCGTTTTATTACTTCGGCAAGGGCTGACGAAATCCGGCTTCAACCGGCCGAGAAAAAGTCGACGGCAAGCCCGATGAGTCCGGCGGCAAGTGCGGCGCCACCAACCGCGTGCGCCAGCCCCACGGACTTGGCCGCGCGCCGATTGGCTGCCACGGCGCCTTGCCAGTAGAGAGCAAAACCGGCGACCACGATCAGCAATTCCAGACCTGCCGAAACCGTGGGATAGCGCCACAGGCCGAAGCCGAGCAACGGCAGGTCGAGCGCGTTTGCCGGCAGCAAGGGCAGGTCGGGCCGATGCACGATCAGATCGAGCAGCCAGTGCGAAAATGCCACCGCGCCGACGACGACTGCCGCCGTGCGCCCATATCGCGGTGCAAAGAACGCGCCGAAAATCGTCGAGAGCACGATCGCCCCAAGCAATGAATGCGTGTACCAGGCATGGATGAAGGCAGCGCCATATCCGGCTGCCTGCGCGTCAGGCGCTTTGACGAGGCCCTCCGCCCCGGTCAGCAGCAGCGGCACGAACACGATGTCCAGCCATGCCGTCGCCAGCATCAATCCGTAGAACGGCACGCTTGGGCGACGCGCCTTGACGGCCGCGGCAAGTCCGAAATGACCGGCGATCATCGCGCGTGGTCCGAGCCGTCAGCCGGCCAGGCAATGTATCTGTCCAAGTAGCCGAATATGCCAGCGAAGACGACAACGCCGAGGATAAACGCCATGGTGACCCTTTCTTATGACGAGCTCCGCGCGTGGCTCACTTTCGCGGCAAGCCCGGCGGCGCGGTCAACAAATCGGGCCTTCGTTCTCCGGTCAATCTCTCGGACTCGCTTCGCCGCCATTTCGCTATTCTTGCGTGGTTGCCTGACGTCAGCACCTCGGGAATCGCGCGCCCTTCGAATTCCTGCGGCCTTGTGTAGTGCGGATGTTCGAGCAGGCCGTTTTCAAAACTCTCTTCCTCGCCCGACACCGCATTGCCCATGACACCCGGCAGCAGCCGCACCACCGCGTCGAGCAGCACGAGCGCCGCCGGCTCGCCGCCGGAAAGGATGAAATCGCCGATCGAGACTTCCTCTAGTCCTCGTGCCTCGATCAGCCGCTGGTCGACGCCCTCGAAGCGGCCGCACAGGATGACCGCGCCCGGCCCGACGGCAAGCTCGCGCACCCGCGCCTGTGTCAGCGGTTTGCCGCGCGGGCTCATCAACAGGCGCGGACGCGCATCGCCCGGCGACGAAGCATGGTCGATTGCCCTGGCCAAGACATCGGCACGCATCACCATGCCGGCGCCGCCGCCGGCCGGCGTGTCGTCGACGGTGCGGTGCTTGTCGGTGGCGAAATCGCGGATCTGGATCGCCTCCAGCGACCAGGTGCCGGCCTCCAGCGCGCGGCCCGCCAGCGACAGGCCGAGCGCGCCCGGAAACATCTCGGGATAGAGCGTCAGCACCGAGGCCTTGAATGTCACCGGTTGCCCCCGGCGTCGCGCGGTCCGCGCGGCCTGCCCTTCGGGTCGAAGTCTTCCTCGTGCCGCGCATCGCCATCCTCGTCCTCGACCAGCCCGGCCGCCACCGGGTCGACGCGGACAAAGCCTTCGGCGATCGACACATCAGGCACGGCGGCCTGCGTGAACGGGATCAGGACGCCCTTGCGCCCGGCAAGCGTCACGTCGAGGATATCGCCGCCGCCGAAATTATGCACGGCGACCACCTTGCCGAGCACGGTGCCGGTGTCATCGCGAACCTCCAGTCCGACCAGGTCGGCATGGTAGAATTCATCCTCCTCGCCATCGTCCGGCAGCATGGAGCGGTCGACGAAAAGCTCCGTACCGGCGAGCGCTTCGGCGGCGTTGCGGTCGCTGATGCCCTTGAAACGCACCACGACGACGGTGTTGGCCGGTCTTATGTCCGTGATTTGGAAGGCGCGACCGTCCCTGGCATAGAGCGGCCCATAATCGGCCAGCGCCATCGGGTCGCCGGTGAAGGTTTTCACCCTGAGTTCGCCCTTGATGCCATGGGCGGCGCCGATCACGGCCATCTGGACAGGGTTTTGCGGTTTGCTCATCGCGAATATCCTTTGGCCTGCTCTAACCCCACGAGGCTGTCATTTCAATGACGGGCTCTTCACCGCTTCCTAACCCGGATACAAGAAAATGCCGCCATGCAGGAATTCCTCATCCCGGCGAAACCCGATCTCCAGGCGGCGCGCGAAAGCTGGCTGAAGATGCTTGCGCGTGAACGGCGCCTGTCACCCGAGACAGTGGAAGCCTATGAGCGTGACACGCGCCAGTTCCTGCATTTCCTCACCGGCCATTGCGGCGGCTCGCCCGGCATTTCCGACATCGCCAGTCTGCGCCCGGCCGACCTGCGCGGCTTTCTTGCCGCCCGCCGCAACGCCGGCGCCGGCGCCCGCACGCTGGGCCGAGGTCTCGCGGGCATCCGCTCGCTGCTGCGTTTCCTTGAACGCCGCGGCCTGGTCAACGCCGCCGGCGCCGCCGCGCTGCGCGCGCCGCGCCAGCCCAAATCGCTGCCAAAACCGCTGACGGCGAGCGACGCCAAACAGGTCGTGTCGGTGGAAGGCCAGCTGGCCGAAGAGCCCTGGATTGCCGCCCGCAACGCCGCCGTGCTGACGCTGCTCTACGGCTCGGGCCTGCGCATTTCCGAAGCGCTCGGGCTCGCCGGCGCCGAACTGGCGTCCGAGGCCGACACCGTGCTGCGCGTCACCGGCAAGGGCGGCAAGACGCGGCTGGTGCCGGTGCTGCCGGTGGCGCTGCGAGCAATCGCCGAATACCGCCGGCTCTGCCCCTATCATCTCGATCCGAAAGAGCTTCTGTTTCGCGGCGCGCGAGGCGGCCCGCTCAACCCGGCCATCATCCAGCGCGACATGGCCAAGCTGCGCTCGGCGCTCAACCTGCCCGACACCGCGACCCCGCACGCGCTGCGCCATTCCTTCGCCACCCACCTGCTGGGGCGTGGCGGCGATCTGCGCACCATCCAGGAACTGCTTGGCCATGCCAGCCTGTCGACAACGCAGATTTACACCGGCGTCGACACCGCAAGGCTGCTGGAAATCTACGAATCGACCCATCCAAGGGCGTGACCCATTCAATTTCGACGTATCAATTAACCGTTTTGCCGCTTTTCACCCCTAGAAAGGGGGCATGAAACGCGTCATTGCCATCGCCGACCGTGCAGCTTCCATCTCGCTGAAGCTGCTTGTCGCGCTCAACGTACTGTTTTTCCTGTCTTTCCTTGCCGTGCTGCTGTTCGCGGCCGGCAAGGCGCATGCGGAAGTCCCGACCTGCAGCGGTGCCGACATGCTGTCGGCCCTGCAAAAGAGCAGCCCCGCCACCTACAGCGAGATCGAGGCGGAAGCCGCCGCCACGCTGAATGGCAAGGGCCTGCTGTGGAAGCTGGACAAACCGGGCGAACAGCCGTCCTACCTGTTCGGCACCATGCACATGACCGACCCGCGCGTCACCACGTTGCCGCCCGAGGCACAGAAGGCCTTTGACGCCGCCGGCACCCTCATCATCGAAACCACTGACGTGCTCGACAAGCAAAAGATGATGGCGGCGATGCTGAAGGAGCCGGACCTGATGATGTTCACCGACTCCACGACGCTGTCATCCTTGCTGAAGCCGGACGAAGCGGCGGCGATGAATGCAGCACTCGACGCGCGCGGCATCCCGCCGGCAACCGTCGCCAAGATGAAACCGTGGATGCTGTCGGCGATGATGGCGCTTCCGGCCTGCGAACTCGCCCGCCAGTCCGGCGGGGCACCGGTGCTGGACGTCAAGCTGGCAGAGAGCGCCAAGGCGGCCGGCAAGCCGGTGGAGGGTCTGGAAACGGCCGAAAGCCAATTGCGCGCCATGGCCTCGCTGCCGCTCGCCTTTCATATGAAGGGCCTGATCGACACGCTGAAGCTCGGCGACAAGGTCAACGACATCAACGAGACCATGATCGTGCTCTACCAGCGCGGCGACACCGGCATGTTCTGGCCATTGTTCCGCGCCGCCATGCCGGACGAGCAGAACGACCCCTCGGGCTATGCCGCCTTCGAGGAAACCATGATCACCAGCCGCAACAAGGTGATGGTCGACCACGCCGGGCCGATCCTGGCCAGGGGCAATGCCTTCATGGCGGTCGGCGCGCTGCATCTCCCCGGTCCCGAGGGACTGGTCGAGGATTTCCGCAAAGCCGGCTATACTGTCACCGCTGTCAATTGAGTCGGATGGCAGCGGGGGGACCAGAACGCCGCGTTTTCCGGCGGTTTCCTCCGCCAGCGTGAAACCCATTCAACGGTTGCGCGTTGATGGCTGTTGATTGATCATTTTCATCCACGGAGGACACTTTTATGGCGAATCCATCGAACGACACGCCCAGGCCAAGCGGCAGCGGCGGCGGCAGCCCCTGGCTGATTGCGCTGGTCGTGGTCATCCTGGCGATTGTCGCATACTACGTTTTCGGCAGACGCGGCGAGCATCCGGCACCGGCCGAGCCGCCGGCAGCCAGCACACCGGCCCCGGCGCCCGCGCCGGCGGAGCCGATGAAGCCCGCTGAACCGGCCAAGCCGGCGGAACCAGCACCGGCTCCAGCCCCTGCTCCAGCACCGGCTCCGGCGCCCGCCCCTGCTCCGGCACCCGCTCCTGCTCCGGCACCGGCGCCCGCCCCTGCTCCAGCACCGGCCAACTGACCGGCCCCGGCACCAGATACAAACGGCCCGCTGAAAGGCGGGCCGTTTTGCTTTGGTGATGACCGTTGGAGGCCTTGGCGCCAACCCACTCCGCGCGTTCGCTCCGCCACAGGACGGCGAAGCGTTGGGCACCCTCAGATATGGATCGGCTTGAAGAACGTGGCCAGCGCCGCTTCCTTCACCGCTTCCGACATCGTCGGATGCGCATGGCAGGTGCGGGCGAGATCTTCAGACGACCCGCCGAACTCCATCAGCACCGCCGCTTCGTGGATCATCTCGCCGGCGCCGAAGCCGACAATGTGCACGCCGAGCACGCGGTCGCTTTGCTTGTCGGCGAGGATCTTCACGAAGCCGTCCGTGTGCAGCATGGCGCGGGCGCGGCCATTGGCGCTGAACGGGAATTTGCCGATCTTGTAGTCGATGCCGGCTTTTTTCAGCTCTTCCTCGGTCTTGCCGACCGAGGCGATTTCCGGGCTGGTGTAGACGACGCTCGGAATGACCTCGTAGTTCACATGGCCGGCCTGGCCGGCGATGGTCTCGGCCACGGCCACGCCCTCATCCTCGGCCTTGTGCGCCAGCATCGGCCCGGCGATGACATCGCCGATGGCATAGATGCCCGGCACGTTGGTCTTGAGATGCCCGTCGGTCTTGACCCGGCCGCGCTCGTCGACCTCGACGCCGGCTTCTTTCAGCCCGAGACTGTCGGAATAGGCGCGGCGCCCGGTGGCGATCAGCACGACATCGGCAGCGATCGTCTCGGCGGCGCCACCCTTCACCGGCTCGAATGTGACGGTTGCGCCTTTCTTGGCCTTGGCGACGCCGGTGACCTTGGCGCCAAGCTTGAACTCGAAGCCTTGCTTGGAGAGCAGCCGCTGGAACTGCTTGGAGACCTCGCCGTCCATGCCGCCGAGGATCGTGTCGAGGAACTCGACGACGGTGACCTTGGCGCCGAGCCGCGCCCACACCGAGCCGAGTTCGAGCCCGATGACGCCGCCGCCGACCACCACCAGATGGCCGGGAACCTTGTCCAGCGCCAGCGCGCCGGTCGACGACACGATGATTTTCTCGTCGAAATCGACCTTGACGCCGGGAATGCCGGCCACGTCGGAACCGGTGGCGATGACGATGTTCCTGGTCTCGATCTCCTCGACCTTGCCGTCCTCGCCCGTCACCGACACCTTGCCGGCCGCGGCCACCTTGCCGGTGCCGCGGAAGCTGTCGATCTTGTTCTTCTTGAACAGGAAGGCGACGCCGTTGACATTGGACGACACCGTCGCATCCTTGTGCGCCATCATCTTCTTCAGATTGAGCGTCGGCGCTGGTATCTCGACGCCCAGCGTGTCGAAGGAATGGCCGGCCTCGGCGAACATTTCGGAGGCATGAAGCAGCGCCTTGGAGGGAATGCAGCCGATGTTGAGGCAGGTGCCGCCAAAGGTCGCGTTCTTCTCGACCACCGCGACCTTCAGGCCGAGCTGTGCCGCCTTGATGGCGCAGACATAGCCGCCGGGTCCCGATCCGATGATAACGACGTCATAAGCCATGATACTGTCCTTCTGTTTTGAGCATGATGCCGAAAAGTGTGACGCGGTTTTCGGATAACATCATGCTCGAACTGCATGAGCGCTCAGCGGCCGCCGCTGACATTCAGGATCGCGCCCGTCGTATAGGACGCGGCGTCGGATAGAAGATAGAGAACAGCACCCGCGACTTCATCGGCGGTGCCGGCTCTTTTCATCGGCAGCGTGTCCTGGATCAGCGCCACCCGGTCCGGCTGCCCGCCGGAAGCATGGATGTCGGTGTCGATGATGCCCGGCCGCACCGCGTTGACGCGGATGCCCTCCAGCGCCACCTCGCGGGCGAGCCCGATGGTGAATGTGTCGATGGCGCCCTTGGAGGCGGCGTAGTCGACATAATTGTCCGGCGCGCCCAGCACCGCCGCCGCCGAGGAGATGTTGACGATCGCTCCGCCCTTGCCGCCATGGCGCGTCGACATGCGCTTGACCGCCTCGCGGGCACACAGGATGGAACCGACGACGTTGATGCGCATCATGCGCTCGAGCCGTGCCGCGCTCATCTCCTCGACACGCGCCTTGGCGTCGACGATGCCGGCATTGTTGACGAAAACGTCGAGCCGGCCATAGGTGCGGTCCACCGCCTCGAACATCGAGAGGATATCGGCCTCGCTGCCGACATCGCCCTTGACCGCGAAAGCGTCGCCGCCCGCAGCCTTGATTTCGCCGACCAGCGCATCTGCGGCAGCCTTGTTCGAGGCGTAGTTGACCGCGACCCGATAGCCGGCTTTCGCCCCGAGCCGGCAGACAGCGGCGCCGATGCCGCGGCTGCCGCCGGTGACCAGCAGCACTTTTTGCGCCTCGCTCATTCCTGGCATCCCTTCAGCGTGAACACATCCCACGGCACTTTCGAGAACCCGCTGCCGCCATAGGCCGAGGACTGACGCAGCGCCGGGCCGAGATCCGGCAGGATCAATGTCTTCGGCGCCCCGACGCCTTCCGCAGGCAAAAGCCCGATGCTGCCCTTGTCGTCGGACGTGTAGATGACGCCGTGCCAGGGGGTGCAGGCGGCGAGCTCCGCGCCTGTGGTGTCACCCTCCGGGCATTTGTACATCAGCGCGCCGTTCGGCCGTGCCACGCCTTGGTTCCACATGACGATGCCGTTCAGAACGACGTTGTTGTCGAGGATCATGCGGAACGTGTTGGTCACAACGGCCGATGTGCCGGTCGGGGTAAAATCGATCTCGCTCCCGCTCTCGGTATCGCCATAGACGGCGAGCTCTATCGGGCAGGCGGCATGGACGGTTGCGGGAGCCAGCACCATGCCGGCCATAAGCACAGCCGGTTTGGCAGACCCAAGCAAACGGGCCATCATTGGCCTCCTCTGCCGCGAGCTGCCATCCACCGCCTCAGAGATCGAGCACCAGCCGTTCCGGATCCTCCAGGCTTTCCTTGACGCGCACCAGGAAGGTCACGGCTTCCTTGCCGTCGACAATGCGGTGATCGTAGCTGAGCGCCAGATACATCATCGGCCGGATCACGATCTGGCCGCCGACCACGACAGGCCGGTCCTGGATCTTGTGCATGCCCAGAATGCCCGACTGCGGCGCATTGAGGATCGGCGTCGACATCAGCGAGCCGTAGACGCCGCCATTGGAAATCGTGAAGGTGCCGCCCTGCATGTCGGCGACCGACAGCTTGCCGTCGCGCGCGGCGATGCCCAGCCGGCCGATTTCCTTCTCGATTTCGGCGATCGACATCTGGTCCGCATCACGCACCACCGGCACGACGAGGCCCTTCTCGGTGCCGACGGCGACGCCGACATGCGCAAAGTTCTTGTAGATGATGTCGCTGCCGTCGATCTCGGCATTGACCGCCGGGATTTCCTTCAGCGCGTGGGTGACCGCCTTGGTGAAGAAGCCCATGAAGCCGAGCTTCACGCCGTGCTTCTTCTCGAACACGTCCTTGTACTTGGTCCGCAGCGCCATCACCGCCGACATGTCGACCTCGTTGAAGGTGGTGAGCATGGCGGCGGTCGACTGCGCTTCCTTCAGCCGGCGCGCGATGGTCTGGCGCAATTTGGTCATGCGCACGCGCTCTTCGCGCGAGGCATCGTCACCGGAAGATGGCGCGCGCGCCGCTATCGGTCCCGGCGCCGCCTTGGGCGTCTCGGCCGGCTGCGACGGCGCGCCCTTGGCGATGGCGTCGAGCACGTCGCCCTTCAGCACCTGGCCGCGCTTGCCCGAACCGGAAAGCTGGTCGACGGACAGATTGTTCTCGGCGATCAGTTTTGCGGCTGCCGGCGCCGGCGGCATGCTGCGCTGCTCGACCGCGCCGGCATCCCCGGCGATCTTGGCGGTCTCGGCCGCGGCCTGCTTGCTGGTCGACGCCGCATCCGGCGACGAGGCTTGCGATACCGCCTGCGGCTTGGTCGCCGGCGCGGCGGCGCCACCCGCCGAAATCGAGCCCAACAAAGCGCCGACACCGACCGTCTCGCCTTCCTTGGCGACGATTTCGCCCAGCGTGCCGGCGGCGGCGGCCGGGACTTCCACCGTCACCTTGTCGGTTTCAAGCTCGACCAGCGGCTCGTCGACGGCAATGGCATCGCCGACCTTCTTGAACCATTTGCCGATGGTCGCCTCGGTGACGGATTCGCCGAGAGTGGGAACGCGGATTTCGGTAGCCATTGTGCCTGTCCGTTTCTGTCGGTTCTGTTCTTTATTCGCCGAGCGCGTCTTCGAGCAGGGCGGCGAGCTGGGCAAGGTGCTTTGACATCAATCCGGTCGCCGGCGACGCGGCCGCCGGCCGGCCGGTGTAGCGCACCCGCTGATGCTTGGCGTCGATATGCGCCAGCACCCATTCCAGATAGGGGTCGATGAACGACCAGGCGCCCATGTTCTTGGGCTCCTCCTGGCACCACACCATCTCGGCGTTGCGGAAGCGTGACAGTTCGGTGATCAGCGCCTTGGCCGGGAACGGATAAAGCTGTTCGACGCGCAGCAGATAGATGTCGTTGATACCGCGCTTCTCGCGCTCCTCGTAGAGGTCGTAATAGACCTTACCCGAGCACAGCACGACGCGGCGGATCTTGGAATCCTTGGTGAGCTTGATCGGCTGGTTGGGCAACAGCTGGGCGTCGTCCCACAACAGCCGGTGGAACGAGCTTTCGCCGGAGATTTCCGGCAGCGTCGACACCGCCCGCTTGTGGCGCAGCAGCGACTTCGGCGTCATCAGGATCAGCGGCTTGCGGAAGTCGCGCTTCAGCTGCCGGCGCAGGATGTGGAAATAGTTAGCCGGCGTGGTGCAGTTGGCGACTTGCATATTGTCTTCGGCGCAAAGCTGCAGGAAGCGCTCCAGCCGGGCCGAGGAGTGTTCGGGACCCTGGCCTTCATAGCCATGCGGCAACAGGCACACGAGGCCCGACATTCTGAGCCACTTGCGCTCGCCCGACGAGATGAACTGGTCGAACACCACCTGGGCGCCGTTGGCAAAGTCGCCGAACTGCGCTTCCCACAAGGTCAGCGCCTTCGGCTCGGCCAGGCTGTAGCCATATTCGAAGCCCAGCACAGCCTCTTCCGACAGCATCGAGTTGATGACTTCGTAGCCGGCCTGTGCCGCCGACAGGTTGTTGAGCGGGATGTATCGGGTCTCGTCCCGCTGGTCGTAGAGCACCGAATGGCGCTGCGAGAAGGTGCCGCGCTCGGAATCCTGCCCCGACAGGCGGATCGGATTGCCGTCGAGCAGAATGGCGCCGAAAGCCAGCGCCTCGGCCGTCGACCAGTCGATGCCTTCACCGGACTCGATCGCCTCGCGGCGGTTTTCGAGGAAGCGGATGATGGTCTTGTGCGCCTCGAAACCCTTCGGCACCTCGGTCAGCTTCTTGCCGATTTCCTTCAGCGTCTTGACCGGCACGGCGGTCTTGCCGCGCCTTTGTTCGTCCTGGTTGTCGGCCGTGCGCAGGCCAGACCAGGCACCATCCAGCCAGTCGGCCTTGTTGGGCTTGTAATGCTGGCCGACGTCCCATTCGGATTCCAGATGCGCGCGCCAGTCGGCCTTCATCTGGTCGAGTTCGGCCTGGGTGATGTGGCCTTCGGCGATCAGCCGATCGCCGTAGATCTGCACGGTCGTCTTATGGGTACGGATGTTGCGGTACATGATCGGCTGGGTGAAGGCCGGTTCGTCGCCCTCATTGTGGCCGAAGCGGCGGTAGCAGAACATGTCCACGACCACCGGCTTGTGGAACTTCATGCGAAATTCGATCGCCACCTTGGTGGCATGCACCACGGCTTCCGGATCGTCGCCATTGACGTGGAAGATCGGCGCCTCGATCATCTTGGCGACGTCGGACGGATAGGGCGACGAGCGCGAGAAGCGCGGATTGGTGGTGAAGCCGATCTGGTTGTTGATGATGAAGTGCAGCGTGCCGGCGACGCGGTGGCCGCGCAGGCCCGACAGGCCGAGGATTTCGGCGATCACGCCCTGGCCGGCGAAGGCGGCGTCGCCATGCAGCAGCAGCGGCAGCACCTTGGCGCGCTCCTCCAGCGGCACGATCTCCTCGCGGCCGCGGCCGAACAGATAGTCCTGCTTGGCGCGCGCCTTGCCCATCACCACGGGATCGACGATTTCCAGGTGCGACGGGTTGGCCGTCAGCGACAAATGCACCTTGTTGCCGTCGAACTCGCGGTCCGACGAGGCGCCGAGATGGTACTTGACGTCGCCCGAGCCCTCGACCTCGTCGGGGGCGGCCGAACCGCCCTTGAACTCGTGGAAGATGGCGCGGTGGGGCTTCGCCATCACCTGGCTCAGCACGTTCAACCGGCCGCGATGCGCCATGCCGAGCACGATCTCCTTCATGCCGAGCTGGCCGCCGCGCTTGACGATCTGCTCCAGCGCCGGGATCAGCGCCTCGCCGCCGTCGAGGCCGAAGCGCTTGGTGCCCTTGTACTTGACGTCGATGAACTGCTCGAAGCCTTCGGCCTCGACCAGCTTCTGCAGGATCGCCTTCTTGCCGGTGGTGGTGAAGGAGATTTCCTTGTCGGCGCCCTCGATGCGTGCCTGGATCCAGGCCTTCTCCTCGGGATCCGAGATGTGCATGAACTCGACGCCCAGCGTCGAGCAATAGGTGCGGGTGAGGATCTCCAGCATCTGCCGGATGGTGCCGAATTCGAGCCCAAGCACATTGTCGAGGAAGATCGGCCGGTCGTAATCGGCTTCGGTAAAGCCATAATTCTCCGGCGACAGTTCATTGTAGTCCTCGAGCGGCTTGGCGATGCCGAGCGGGTCGAGATTGGCGTGCAAATGGCCGCGCATGCGGTAGGCGCGGATCATCATGATGGCGCGCACCGAATCGCGTGTCGCCTGGTGCACGTCGGCATCGGAGAGCAGGATGCCGTTGGTGACCGCCTTGTCCTTGACCTTCTTCTCCAGGTGCTTCTCGACAATGCCCCAATTGCCGTCGAGCGCCGACACCAATTCGCCATTGGCCTGCAGCGGCCAGGACGGCTTGGCCCAGGAAGCGCCCTCGGCGTTCCTGCGCACATCGCCGGCATCGTCCTTCAGCCCGGCGAAGAACTCCTGCCATTCGGGATTGACCGAGGCGGGATCGTCCTCATAGGCGGCATAGAGCGCGTCGATGTAATCGGCGTTGCCGCCATAGAGGAAGGAGGTGAGCGAGAATTGGTCGTTGGCCTGATCGTGTCTTGCCATGTCGTTTCAGCGGAGCCTGGCTCCGTCTCCTTACGTTTGCGGCAGCGCCGCGATAGTGGGCGATTCACCCGCCCTTCTTGTCCCCTCAAAGCCAACGAACCGCCGTCGGCTCTCATTCCACAACCGGCGTCGACGCTCAGCCCTTGATGGCTTCAACCAGCGTCGTGCCGAGCCGCGCCGGTGACGGCGAGACCTTGATGCCGGCCGATTCCATCGCCGCGATCTTGTCCTCGGCGCCGCCCTTGCCGCCGGAGATGACCGCGCCGGCATGGCCCATGGTGCGGCCGGCCGGCGCAGTGCGTCCGGCGATGAAGCCGGCCATCGGCTTCTTGCGGCCACGCTTGGCTTCGTCCTTGAGGAACTGCGCGGCGTCTTCCTCGGCCGAACCGCCGATCTCGCCGATCATGATGATCGACTTGGTCTCGTCGTCGGCGAGGAACATCTCGAGCACGTCGATGAACTCGGTGCCCTTCACCGGGTCGCCACCGATGCCGACGGCGGTGGTCTGGCCGAGACCGACATTGGTGGTCTGGAACACGGCCTCATAGGTAAGTGTTCCCGAGCGAGAAACAACGCCGACCGAGCCCTTGCGGAAGATGTTTCCGGGCATGATGCCGATCTTGCATTCGTCAGGCGTGAGAACGCCCGGGCAGTTCGGCCCGATCAGCCGCGAGGTCGAGCGGTCGAGCCGCGCCTTGACCTTGACCATGTCCATCACAGGAATGCCTTCGGTGATGCAGATGATGAGCGGGATCTCCGCCTCGATCGCTTCCAGGATCGCTTCGCCGGCGCCCGCCGGCGGCACGTAGATGACGGAAGCGTTGGCGCCTGTCCGTGCCTTGCCCTCGGCGACGGTGGCGAAGATCGGCAGGCTCTCGCCCTTCGAGCCGGTCCAGGTCTCGCCGCCCTTCTTGGGATGGATGCCACCCACCATCTTGGTGCCGTGATAGGCCAGCGCCTGTTCGGTGTGGAACGTGCCGGTCTTGCCGGTCAGGCCCTGCACCAGCACCTTGGTGTTCTTGTCGACGAGAATGGACATCGGAGCCCTTTTCTAAAGACTGTTGATCGAGGAAGGCGAGACGCGCCGGTAGACGCCGCTCACCATGTCTTGCCAGCCATCGCTGCCGGCGGGTTGGAAATGCAGTCGCATGCGGTAAGTGTCGGCATCGTCGAAAACATACGTCACGCGCGCCGCGCCGCGCGCCGACGACCGCTCCAGATTGAGCTCGCCGCCGTTCCACGTTCCCATGGCCGGCGAGGCCGGCACAAAGCCCGTCGAATCGAACTGGTGCATGGTGACGAGGCGGTTCGGCTGGTCGAAGCCGAACACATTGTGCGCACCGAAGGAAATCGTGCCGTCGCGGCGCTGGCGATAGCGCTGCACCACGAACAGGCCGCCGAACTGCGCCTCCGCCAGCACTTCGGACGTCGCCGTGCCGGCATCGGTCCATTGCGTGGCCGCGACCTCTTCCTCGCCGCGCCACGCGCCGACCAGCGCCTGCAGGCGCTGGTGATCGGCGGAGAGCGAGGAGAAGGAGGCAGCGTTCATCGGTCAGAGCCGCTTCAGGTCGGCGACGGTAAGGTCGCTCTTGGCGTTGCCGGTGTTGAGCGTCGTCGCCGGCTCGAACATCAGCACCACGGGCTCGGCGGTGAGCGAACGCGGCCGGTGCTCGACGCCGCGCGGCACGACGATGAAATCGCCCTCGCCAAGCTCGACCGGCCCGTCGCGGAAATCGATGGCGATCCTGCCCCGCAGCACGAGGAAGGCCTCGTCCTCATGCTCATGCGCGTGCCAGTCGAAGGTTGCGCCGAACTTGGCGACCTTGGCCTGGCTGTCGTTGACGTCGCCGGCGATATGCGGATCGAAGACCTTGCTGATCTTCTGATCCGCCGCCTCGACCAGGTTTATCTTGCGTGGAGGCATCCTATGACTTCCGCGCTTGAAATTCTGACTTCAGGTCACGCAGCACGGCTACAATTTCCCGGTTTGTATCGACGAGTTCACGAATGGCGGTCGCATTGTCGTGGCCTGCGCGTTCCCGGGCCCGCACATACTGTTTCAGTGTGACGAGACCCCAGATCCAGATCACCAAAATAGCCGCCATCGGCAACCAGGCGATGATGTACCCAAGCAAGCTTTGCGTGGCGTCCTGTTCCACAGCCGTGTCAGCCCTTCACCGCCGCCACGATCTTCTTGGCCGCGTCGTCGAGATCATCGGCCGAGACGACGTTGAGGCCGCTGTCGTTGATGATCTTCTTGCCGAGTTCGGCATTGGTGCCTTCCAGGCGCACCACCAGCGGCACTTTCAGCCCGACTTCCTTGACCGCGGCGATCACGCCCTCGGCGATGATGTCGCACTTCATGATGCCGCCGAAGATGTTGATCAGTATGCCTTTGACCGCCGGATCCTTGGTGATGATCTTGAACGCCGCCGTCACCTTCTCCTTGGAGGCGCCGCCGCCGACATCGAGGAAGTTGGCGGGCTCGGCGCCATAGAGCTTGATGATGTCCATCGTCGCCATGGCAAGGCCCGCGCCATTGACCATGCAGCCGATATTGCCGTCGAGCGCGACATAGGCGAGGTCGTATTTCGACGCCTCGATTTCCTTCTCGTCCTCTTCGGTGGTGTCGCGCAGTTCGAGCACGTCGAGATGGCGGAACAGCGCATTGTTGTCGAACGACACTTTTGCGTCGAGCACGCGCAGCCGGCCGTTCTTCATGACGATCAGCGGATTGACCTCGAGCAGGCTCATGTCCTTTTCGACGAAGGCCTTGTAGAGGATCGGGAACAGCGTGCCGCCATCCTTGGCCGCGTCGCCGTCGAGCTTGAGGGCTGTGTTGAGCGCCTTCACGTCATCCGCCGTGACGCCCTTTTCCGGGTCGATGGCGACGGTGATGATCTTTTCCGGCGTATCGTGGGCGACCGCCTCGATGTCCATGCCGCCTTCGGTCGACACGACGAAGGCGATGCGACCGACGGAACGATCGACCAGGATCGACAGATAGAGCTCGCGCTCGATGTCGGCGCCGTCCTCGATATAGAGGCGGTTGACCTGCTTGCCGGCCGGGCCGGTCTGCTTGGTCACCAGCGTGTGGCCGAGCATCTCGTTGGCGTTGGCGACGACGTCTGCGACCGACTTCGCCAGCCGCACGCCGCCCTTGGCATCGGGCGACAGTTCCTTGAACTTGCCCTTGCCGCGACCGCCGGCATGGATCTGGCTCTTCACCACATAGAGCGGACCCGGCAGCGCGCGTGCCGCGGCTTCCGCCTCGCTCGCCTTGAACACCGGCACGCCTTCGGCCACCGGCGCGCCAAAGCTCTTCAGCAGCGCCTTGCCTTGATATTCATGGATGTTCATCGGGAACTATCTCCAGGTCGTTTTGCCGGGGTGGACGTTTTGGATTTTACTTCGAGGCGAGCTGCGGCGCGATCTTGACGCAGGCCTCGGTCAGGCCCTGCACCGTCGCCACCGAACTGTCGAACATCTTCTGTTCGCTCTTGTTGAGGTCGATCTCGATGATGCGCTCGACGCCGCCGGCGCCGATCACCACGGGAACGCCGACATAGGTGCCCTTGACGCCGTACTGGCCGGAGAGGTGGGCGGCGCAAGGCAGGACGCGCTTCTTGTCCTTGAGGTAGGCTTCGGCCATTGCAATCGCCGAGGCCGCCGGCGCGTAGTAGGCCGAGCCGGTCTTGAGCAGGCCGACGATCTCGGCGCCGCCGTCACGGGTGCGCTGCACGATCTGGTCGAGCTTTTCCTTCGAGGTCCAGCCCATCTTGACGAGGTCGGGCAGCGGGATGCCCGACACCGTCGAATAGCGGATCATCGGCACCATGGAATCGCCGTGGCCGCCAAGCACGAAGGCGGTGACATCCTCGACGGAGACCTTGAATTCCTCGGCCAGGAAATAGCGGAAGCGCGCGCTGTCGAGCACGCCGGCCATGCCGACGACATGGGTCTTGGGCAGGCCCGAGAACTTCTGCAGCGCCCACACCATGGCGTCGAGCGGGTTGGTGATGCAGATGACGAAAGCCTTGGGCGCGTACTTCTTCAGTCCGGCGCCGACCTGTTCCATGACCTTGAGGTTGATGCCCAAAAGGTCGTCGCGGCTCATGCCCGGCTTGCGCGGCACGCCGGCGGTGACGATGCAGACGTCGGCGCCCTCGATGCCGGCATAGTCGTTGACGCCGGTCAGCCGGGAGTCAAAACCATCGACCGGCGACGATTGCGCGATATCGAGCCCCTTGCCTTGCGGAATACCCTCGGCAATATCGAACAGCACCACGTCGCCGAGGTCCTTGAGGCCGATCATGTGGGCCAGCGTGCCGCCGATCATGCCCGAGCCGATAAGCGCTATCTTGTTGCGTGCCATGTGAGGATGTTTTCCCTTTGTCTGTGACTGCGCCCAAATCTTTGACGACTTGATGACGGCGTCGAGGAAGAGGCCGGAATGCCGAGGAACCCGCGAGATTTCGCCGCACCCAATAGCCCCGGTGCAAGATAAATTCAAACGATTATTTCGGAGTGAACATTTTCAATCGGTTAGATGGATTGGGATTTACGTAAACGTCAGACTTTGTGAGCCGACTTGGGAGAATTTACACAATGAAGATGGAGATCGTAAGGCTTGAGGCCGGCGATGACGCCCTTGTGATGCGCGTTGCCGAGGATGTGTTCGACGAGCCTGTCAGGCCAGACCGCTTGGCGGCCTATCTCAACCAACCGGGCCATTTCATGGTCGTGGCGCTGGCCGATGGCGTGATCGTCGGGCAATGCGCCGCCGTCATCCACCGCCATCCCGACAAAGTTGCGGAACTCTATATAGATGAGGTCGGCGTTTCGCCCAGGTTCCGGCGCCAGGGGATCGCGCGCGGACTGCTCGACGCGATGTTCGCGATCGGCAGGGAGAATGGCTGCGAGGACGCCTGGGTTGGCACCGAACCCGACAACCTTCCCGCCCGTGCGCTGTATGAGTCGCGCGGGGAGCCGCATGGGAAAGCGGAGAGTTTCGTCATGTATGCGTACAGGCTTTAGCGACCGGGATCTTCGCTCTGTTTTGGGTCCCCCTGCTTAGGACGAGGGCACGGCTCGAGCCAGCGGCGCCGCGGCCGACGGCGCCCTTTCCTTCCGCCGCTCCGCCCAATCCTCCAGCCAGTCGCGGCTTTGCATCTCGATCAGGCGTGAGGCAGTGCGCTCGAACTCGAACACCTCGACGCCGCGTTTTGCCACATAGAGCTCTTGTGGCGGCGCATCGGCGCTCACCACCAGCCGCAGATGATGATCGTAAAGCGTGTCGATCAACAGGATGAAGCGCTTGGCTTCGTTGCGCTTGCCTTCGCCCAGCACCGGGACATGGTCGATGAAGACGGTCGAGAAACGTCCCGCGATCGCCAGGAAATCACGCGCGCCGAGCGGTTTTTCGCAGAGATCGGCGAAGGAGAACCGCGCCGCGTCGCCGGCGGCGGCCGGCACCAGGACCTGCCGGCCCTTCAGCGTCAGCGCGGTCGCGGCTGTCGGCGCGCCACGCGTCATCGTCCGCCAGGCCTCGTCGAGCGTCCGGTCGGCCACCGCATCGGCCGGCGTGACATAGACCGGCGTGCGGGCGAGCTTCTCAAGCCGGTAGTCCTTGTCGCTGTCGAGCGACAGCACCTGCGCGTGCCGTTCCAGTATGCCGATGAACGGCAGGAACAGCTGGCGGTTCAGCCCATCGCGGTAAAGATCTTGCGGCGCCACGTTCGAGGTGGCGATCAGCACGACGCCATTGGCGAACAGCGCCGAAAACAGCCTGGACAGGATCATCGCGTCGGCGATGTCGGTGACCGAGAATTCGTCGAAGCACAGCACCCAGGCCTGCTCGGCCAAGGCTTTTGCCACCGGCGGGATCGGATCGTCTTCCTTGACGTCGCCATTCTTGCGCGCCTGCCGGTGCTTCTGGATGCGATCCTGTACGTCCGCCATGAAGTCGTTGAAATGGACGCGGCGCTTGCGCCGGACCGGCAGCAGCTCGAAGAACATGTCCATCAGCATGGTCTTGCCGCGGCCGACGCCGCCATGGATGTAGAGGCCTTTGACGGCCTCATGCGTCTCGCGCTTGCGGGCAAAAAGCCAGCCCAGCGCACTGGACTTGTGCGCCAGCCGCTTGGCCGAGATCTCGTCGGTCACCCGGTCGAGCGCGCCGGCGATCCGCTCCTGCGCCGGATCGCGTCCGATCGCGCCGGTTTCCACCAGGTGGTCGTAGCGCTGCCTGACGGTCGCATGGGTCTGGAGGCCGTCACGCAGATGCATCGGTCACGTCGTTTTTCTCGTGCATGCCGCTGCCCCAAGGAAACCGGGGCCCCGGTTTCGGCGACATGCACCGGGGAGGTCGGCTACCTTGTAAGCGAAATCGGCTGACCGTTGGAAGTCTGGCCGTCGAATTTCGAGCCGCCCGACGAATAGAGCCGCGCCAGCGACCCGCCATTCTCATCGTAAAGCGTCAGCTGCTTGCCCGCGACGTTCCACGACTTGATGCCATCGATCGGGGCCGGGCAATGCAGGGGCCCGGCGCGAAAGCCGGCGCCGAACTTGGTCTGCGGCGTCGCGATCTTGCAGCTCTGCCCGGAAACGCTGGCGTTCCACACGCCGGCGACGGCTGCCGCGCTGAGATCCGAAGCCCCGGCCGGCGCCTGGCCGTCCGGCGGCAAGGACGCAACCTGCGTGTTCGCCGGAGCGCTCGGGAACTTCGACGGATCAGTGGTGCCGGGCGAGGCCGGCGGCGGCAGCTGGTTGGAGGTCACCTGGCCGGCCGGCGCCGGCTGCAGCGGCGCCGGTTGCTGGTCGTCCATCGACGAGAAGCGCGAGGTCGAGCAACCGCTCGCAACGAGCGCCGCCAGCGATACGGCCACAAGACCGCTTTTCGAAAAATTCATTACAACCTCCGTCGGAGCCGGCTGGGGGGAAGCCGTCCGCGCAATATCACCCTCCACCAAGATGGAGAAGGTGGCGAAATTTCAACCCGATATGGTTAAAATAGGGTTTGCGGCAAGATTGTTGCAAATTTATCGCAATCTCAAGCTGCCAAGTCCGCCCCGTCACTGAAGTCCGAAGCGTTCGGTCGCGACCGCGCATTCGCCCTGCGAATGGTTGCGCCCACCGGCGCAACGCCTATGTCTTGGAGGTCGAAACCCGCTGGAGCATACCTTGGCCGCGAGAAAGAGAGCCGCCAACCGCTATTACAGCGGTCCGCCCAGCGACCATTTCGATGGCACCTTGTTCTTCAATCCCGGTGGCCGCATGCCTGGCCGCTTGACGGACCTGCTGAAATGGCAGTTCAGCGGCCAGCGTGCGAAATGGCCGGCAACCAGCCCGAGCCCCTTTCCGCAGGCGAGGCCGGCCGCGAAGGTCGAGGGCGCCGATCTTACTGTAACCATGGTCGGCCATTCGACCTTGCTCATCCAGACGGCCGGGCTGAACATCCTCACCGATCCGGTCTGGTCGCAACGCACCTCGCCGTTCTCCTTCGCCGGGCCAAAACGCGTCAATGCGCCGGGCATCGCCTTCGACGATCTGCCGCCGATCGACCTCGTGCTGGTCAGCCACAACCATTATGATCATCTCGACCTCGTCACGCTGAAGCGGCTGAAGCAAAGAGACGATCCGCCGGTGGTCACGCCGCTCGGCAACGATGTGCTGATCGGCGAGGCGGTTTCCGGCATGCGGCTGGCGGCGCATGACTGGGGCGACAGGGTCGACATCGGTGGTCGCACCGTCATCCACATCGAGCCGGCGCATCACTGGTCGGCGCGCGGCGCCCGCGACCGGCGCATGGCGCTGTGGGCCGGCTTCGTCATCGAGACGCCGGGCGGCAAACTCTATTTCGCCGGCGATACCGGCTTCCACGACGGCATCAACTACCGGCTGATGGCGGAAAAACATGACGGCTTCCGCTTCGCCATCCTGCCTATCGGCGCCTATGAGCCACGCTGGTTCATGGCGCCGCAGCACCAGAACCCGGAGGAAGCGGTGCAAGGCATGAAGCTGTGCAAGGCCGCCTTCGCCGCCGGCTGCCACTGGGGCACTTTCCAGCTCACCGACGAACCGATGGACGAGCCCGTCCGCAGACTGGCCGAGGCGCTTGAGGCGGATGGCCTGCCGCCGGAGCGCTTTCGCGCCTTGCAACCCGGCGAGGTCTGGCAAGTGCCGGAGATCGAGCACGGTTGAAGTTTGCATTGGCCATTTACGGCACCATCATTTTCGCCGATGGTCCGCCCAGCAGAAAAAGGGGAATGCAGATGAAATCCATGCTTGCGGCGCTGGCGGTGCTGGCAGTCTGCGTGCCGGCGGCTTTCGCGGGTGAAATCACCGACCGCGCCGCCGATGCCGAAAAGGCGCTTCAGGCAGGCGACGGAGCCGGGGCGCTGGAGAAATTCCGCGGCGCCGAGGAGGCCTTGTGGCAAGCGATGCCCCTCGCCGTGCGGAATGTCAAACAGGTCGATTCGGCCGGCGGCTTCGGCATCTACAGCGAGCGTGCCAATCACATCTACAAGCCGGGCGAGAAGGTCGTGCTCTATATGGAGCCGGTCGGCTACGGCTATGGATCGGACGGCCTCGGCAACAGCCAGATCGGGCTTTCCGTCGACCTCACCGTGCTGTCCGACTCGGGCGAAGCCCTGGGCACCTTCGAAAAGATCGGCAGCGTTCAGGTCGCTTCCCGCTCGCACAACCGCGAACTCTTCTTCAAGCTCGACCTCTCCCTCGATGGACTGCCTGCCGGGAAATACAAGTGCAACTTCCTCATGCACGACCAGAACTCGACTAAGACGGCGCCGTTCAGCACCGATATCGAGATCGCCGGCTAGGTTTCCACTGACATCGCCTCGCAAACCGCGGGAACCCAGACACGACAGCCGCGTTCTTCATGCGGTTTCAAATATGTCGGTTCGCGAGGCACTCCCATGATCAAATGGATCATCATCCTGCTCATCGTCGCCGCCGCGGCGAGTCTGCTCGGCATGCCGGCGCTGGCTGGAGCCGCCGCCACGGGCGCGCGCATCCTCATCGGCATCGTTCTCGTCATCTTCCTGCTGGTGGTGCTAGGCATCTTTGCCGTGACCTGAGAGAGCGGGTGAAGCTCCACTCTGGCGGCTATCTGAGGCGTTTTCCATGCTTCGTCGTTTCCACTGCGTCGCGGCAGAACCGGGCTGACGGACCAAAGTCCGCCGCGCCTCCGGTTCCCGAGACCACATCGCATGACTCGCCGGGGCGAATTTGAAACGGTCTCTGGGGCGGCTCCGCACTGGTAATTCCCGCCCGTTTCCGCCATATAGCGCCAAACAGACACGGAATTTCGCGGAGCAATGGCAAGCACTGCCCCTTTCGCCAAGATGAACGGCATCGGCAACGAGATCATCGTCGCCGATATGCGCGGCCGTGGCGATCAGGTGACGGCGGCGGCGGCCCTCGCGCTGAACGCCGATGCCGCGACCCGCTTCGACCAGATCATGGCGATCCATGATGCAAAGACGCCGGGCACCGCCTACTATGTCGACATCCTGAATTCCGACGGCACGAGCGCGCAGGCCTGCGGCAACGGCATGCGTTGCGTCGTCCAGGCGCTCGCCGCCGAGACCGGGCAAAAGACCTTCACCTTCGAGACCCGCGCCGGCATTCTCAACGCCAGGGAACATGCCGACGGCACGATCTCTGTCGACATGGGCATGCCGCGTTTCGGCTGGCAGGAGATTCCGCTGGCCGAGGAGTTCCGCGACACCCGCATGATCGAATTGCAGATCGGCCCGATCGACGCGCCGGTACTGCATTCGCCCTCCGCCGTCTCGATGGGCAACCCGCACGCCATCTTCTGGGTCGACCGCGATGTCTGGTCCTACGAGCTCGAGCGTTTCGGCCCGCTGCTCGAAAACCACCCGATCTTTCCTGAGCGCGCCAACATCACCATTGCCCAGGTGACCTCGCCCGAGAGCATGATCATCCGCACCTGGGAGCGCGGCGCCGGCCTGACCAAGGCCTGCGGCTCCGCCGCCTGCGCGTCGGTGGTGGCGGCGGCACGCACCAGGCGCACCGGCCGCAGCGTCGACCTTTTGACGCCCGGCGGCGGCACGCTGCATGTCGAATGGCGCGAGGACGACCACGTCATCCTGACCGGTGCCGCAGAGTGGGAATTTTCCGGCAGCTTCGACCCCTCGACAGGCACCTGGGCCCGCGACACCGAAAGCGCGGCCTGATGTCGATTGCTCTGTCCAGGAGCCCGGACGTCGACGGCTCCCTTGCCGAGGCCCCCAGCCGCATTGACGTGGTGACCTTCGGCTGCCGGCTGAACACCTATGAATCCGAAGTGATGCGGCGCGAGGCCGAAAGCGCCGGTCTCGGCGCGCTGCAGGGCGGCGCGGTGATCTTCAACACCTGCGCCGTCACCGGCGAGGCGGTGCGCCAGGCCAAACAGGCGATCCGCAAGGCGCGCCGCGACAACCCAGCGGCGCGCATCATCGTCACCGGCTGCGCCGCGCAGACCGAGCCTGAGAAATTCGCTGCCATGGATGAGGTCGATCTCGTGCTCGGCAATGAGGAGAAGTTGAAGGCGCATTCCTACCGCGCGCTGCCGGATTTCGGCGTCAACGACACCGAGAAGGCCCGCGTCAACGACATCTTCTCGGTGCGCGAGACCGCCGGCCACATGGTCGACGCCATAGAGGGCCGTGCCCGTGCTTTCGTGCAGGTGCAGAATGGCTGCGACCACCGCTGCACCTTCTGCATCATTCCTTACGGCCGCGGCAATTCCCGCTCGGTGCCGATGGGCGCCGTGGTCGAGCAGGTCAAGCGGCTCGCCGGCAATGGCTATGCCGAGATCGTGCTGACCGGCGTCGACATGACCAGCTTCGGCGCCGATCTGCCAGGGGCGCCCAGGCTCGGCAAACTGGTGAAGACCATTCTGAAGCAGGTGCCCGACGTGAAGCGCCTGCGGCTATCCTCGATCGATTCGGTCGAGGCCGACGACGATTTGCTCGATGCCATCGCCACCGAATCCAGGTTGATGCCGCATCTGCACATGTCGCTGCAGTCCGGCGACGACATGATCCTGAAGCGCATGAAGCGAAGGCATCTGCGCGACCAGTCGATCCGTTTCTGCGAGGATGTGCGCAAGTTGCGTCCTGCAATCGTCTTCGGCGCCGACATCATCGCCGGCTTCCCGACCGAGACCGACGCGATGTTCGAGAACTCGATAAAAATCGTCGAGGAATGTGGCCTGACCCATCTCCATGTCTTCCCGTTCTCACCGCGCGAGGGCACGCCCGCCGCGCGCATGCCGCAGCTTCGCCGCGAGGTGGTCAAGCAGCGCGCCGCCAGGCTGCGCGCCGCCGGCGATGCCGCCTATCGGCGCCATCTGTCCTCGCTGCCCGGAACGCGCCAGTCGATCCTGATCGAGCGCGATGGCCTTGGCCGCACCGAAGGATTTACCCTCGCCGCACTCGGCACCGGCGCGCCGGGCGAGATCGTCGAAGCGACAATTACTGGCCACGACGGCGCCCGGCTCAACGCAGTGCCGCTTGCCGCACGCGCCGCCTGAGAAACGCAAAGCATGGCTGGTTTTTTCAAGAAGATATTTTCGTTCGGCAAGAAAGAGGTTGTCGAAGAGCGCGTTGACGAGACCGCCCCGCTGCCCCCGATCAAATGGGATCAGCTCGATGCGCTGAAGCCGGCGGCCGAACAGGTCGTTCCGGAATTTCTGAAGCGCGAGGAGCCCCTGCTCGAGGCCCAGGTCGCGCTTTCACCCGCCGAACCGCAAGCAACCGCTCCGGAACCGTCGCCTGTCGAGGAACCGGCACCCGAGACCGCTCCGACCATCCCGCCCACGCCGGAGCCGACGGTTCCCGCCGAGCCGGAACCCCTGCCGCGGCCCGCGCCGCAAGAGGAACCTGTACCCGCGCCAGAGCCGCCGGAGCCGCCGGCGCCCGAGGAAATTCCGCTTCCCCCCGCCGCTCCGGAGCCCGCCCCCGAACCGCGGCCGCAAGAAGTCCCTTCTCCCGCGCCTGCCGAGCCGGAGATTGCGCCGCCGCGCCCGGAAAGGCAGCCCGAACCGGCGCCGATCGAAGTGCCGGTCCCACCTGCCGAGATCCCGGTCGAGACGCCCGCGCCCGTTGAAGTGCCGCCACCGGCGCCTCCTTCCGCACAGCCAACTCTGCAGGCTGGCGCCGCCCCTCAAGCGCCGACACTTCCCTCGCCCCGGCCGCCGCAAGAGGCTGAGGAGCCGCGTGAACCTGCAAAAGAGGCGACGCCAGCCGTCGAGGCCACGCCGGAAGCCCCGCTGACGGAAATCGCGCCTCCCATTCGTCAGCCGGCGCCGGTCGAGACGCAGCCCGTCATTGCCGAGATCGCGCCCGAACCGCAGCCCGTCCCGCAGCCGAAGCCGGAACCCGCTCCCGGCAAGGTGACCGTCACCAAAAAGGTCGAGCAGAAGGCCGAGCCGGCCAAGGCGCCGGAGCCGGCGCCACGGCGCTCCTGGTTCCAGCGCATGCGGGACGGACTTGCCCGTTCCTCGCGCGAGCTCACCGGCAACATCGCCGGCGTCTTCACCAAGCGCAAGCTGGACGAGGACACGCTGCAGGACCTGGAAGACGTGCTGATCCGCGCCGATCTCGGCATGGAGACGGCACTTCGCATCACCGATTCGCTCGCCGCCAGCCGCTACGGCAAGGACGTCTCCGACACGGATGTCCGCACCGTCATGGCAGCCGAGGTGGAGAAAGTGCTGACCCCTGTCGCCCAGCCGCTGGAACTCGACCTCTCGCACAAGCCGCATGTCATCCTGGTGGTCGGCGTCAACGGCACCGGCAAGACCACCACCATCGGCAAGCTGGCGGCAAAACTGACCGATGGCGGCCTGTCGGTGATGCTCGCCGCCGGCGACACCTTCCGCGCCGCCGCGATCGAACAGCTGAAGATCTGGGGCGCACGGACGAAATCGCCCGTCATCGCCTCCAAGCTCGGCGCCGATGCCGCCGGCCTCGCCTATGACGCCTTCGAGAAGGCCAAGGAGGCCGGCTCCGACGTGCTGATCATCGACACCGCCGGCCGCCTGCAGAACAAGACCGAGCTGATGGCCGAGCTGGAAAAGATCGTGCGCGTGCTCGGCAAGCTCGACCCGGAAGCACCGCACACCGTGCTGCAGACGGTCGACGCCACCACCGGCCAGAACGCGCTCAACCAGGTCGAGATCTTCCGCAACATCGCCGGCGTCAACGGCCTGGTGATGACGAAGCTGGACGGCACGGCGCGCGGCGGTATTCTGGTGGCGATCGCGGCAAAGCACAAATTGCCGGTCTATTTCATCGGCGTCGGCGAACAGGTCGACGACCTCGAACCTTTCTCCGCGAGCGAATTCGCCAGGGCGATCGCTGGAGTGGCGTAACGGCGTGATCCCTTTTCAACAGGGGTCGTGCGTAAGAAGGAAGATCATGAACCCACCCATTCTCGAACGCGATCCGTCCGACCCGCAGAAAGAGAAGAAGGAAGGCGTCAATCCCGTGCTCAAGCTGGTGCTTGAGCTTGGGCCGCTGCTGGTCTTCTTCTTCGCCAATGCGCGCGGCGAGTGGCTGGTGCAGAAATTCCCTGTCCTGGGTGAATTCGGCGGCCCTATCTTCGTCGCCACCGGCCTGTTCATGGCCGCCACGGCCATCGCGCTGATCGCCTCATGGCTGCTGACGCGCACCTTGCCGATCATGCCGATGGTGTCGGGCGTCGTGGTCTTCATCTTCGGCGCGCTGACGCTTTATCTGCAGGACGACATCTTCATCAAGATGAAGCCGACCATCGTCAACACGCTGTTCGGCGGCGTGCTGCTCGGCGGGCTGCTCTTCGGCAGGTCGCTGCTCGGCTATGTCTTCGATTCGGCCTTCAGGCTTGATGCCGAAGGCTGGCGCAAGCTCACCTTCCGCTGGGGCCTGTTCTTCCTGTTCCTCGCCATCGTCAACGAGGTGGTGTGGCGCAATTTTTCCACCGATGCCTGGGTTACCTTCAAGGTCTGGGGCATCATGCCGATCACGCTTCTTTTCACCTTCAGCCAGATGCCGTTGATCCTGCGCCATTCGCTGGACGACAAGGCAGGCGGGGAAGAAAAGGCCGGCAAGTAGAGCAATTCCAGGAAAAGTGTGAAGCGGTTTTCCGTCCGGAATTGCGTCAAAACAACGGGGGAGAGCCATGGAATTCATCGCCACGCATGAAGAGCTGCGGACGATCTACAAGACGCCGCGCCCGACCGACGGCTCGATCCGCAAGGAGCTGAAGGCGCTCGACGGCCACTGCCGCTCCTTCATCGGCAAGAGCCCCTTCGTGCTGATCGGCTCGTCCGATGGCCAAGGCAATGCCGATGTGACGCCGAAGGGCGACAAGCCCGGCTTCGTCGCCATTCTCGACGACAGGACCATCGCCATCCCGGACCGGCCCGGCAACAACCGGCTGGACACGCTGGAGAACATCCTGCGCAATCCCTCGGTCGGCCTGCTCTTCCTCATTCCCGGCATGAACGAGACGCTGCGCGTCAATGGCGATGCCCGCATCACCGTCGATGCCGGTTTGCGCGAGCGCCTCGCCGTCGATGGCAAGGAGCCGCAAAGCGTCATCGTGGTCACGCTCAAGGCGGCCTACATGCATTGCGCCAAGGCCTTCATGCGCTCCGATCTGTGGAAGCCCGACACCTGGTACGACCGCGCCACGCTGCCGACGCTCGGCCAGATCCTGCGCGACCAGCTGGTGGTTGCCGACACGGCCGAGGCGACCGACCGCTGGCTCGACGAGGAATACAAGCAGACGATGTGG
This sequence comes from Mesorhizobium intechi, assembly GCF_002879535.1. GTDB lineage: Bacteria > Pseudomonadota > Alphaproteobacteria > Rhizobiales > Rhizobiaceae > Mesorhizobium > Mesorhizobium intechi. The sequence continues at coordinate 58,394 of NZ_PNOT02000032.1, read as the reverse complement.
TAAGCGCCGAACCGGTCCCCACGCTATGCTGAACCTCCTCGCCATCTCCGGCAGCCTGCGTGCCGCCTCCACCAATTCGGCCCTGGTCGCGGCACTGGCGCGCAACGCGCCGGCAGGCTGCCGCGTCACCGTCCATGACGGGCTCGGCCGTCTGCCTATCTTCAATCCCGATGACGAGGGCGAACGCACGCCGCGCGAAGCGGCTGAGCTGATCGATGCCGTCACCGGCGCGGACGGCATCATCGTCTCCTGTCCCGAATATGCCCATGGCGTGCCGGGCGGGCTGAAGAACGCGCTCGACTGGCTGGTCTCGCGCGACGCCGCCATCGCCAAGCCCGCCATGCTGGCCCACGCCTCGCCGCGCTCGCTGTTCGCCCGCGCCGCTTTGGCCGAGATCATGCGGACTATGTCCTTCGCGCTTTACGAGGACGCGATGCTGGAGATTGCCCTGCTGGGCAAGAAGCCGCCGGAGTTTGATGGCATCCTGACGGAGCCGGTGAACGTGCTGGCAATGCGCAACGCGCTGACGGCCTTTGCGGATTTTATCGCCTCGCGTTAAGCGGCACAGTCTTCGCCTTGTCCCCTCTGGGAGAAGGCAAGACCTAGCCCTTCCGCAACGTCTCGACATCGGTCTTGCCGACATACCAGTCGCGGGCGTTGACCTCTTCGAACACCACCCAGACATCGTCATTGCCAAGCCCCGTGGCTTCCATGATGGCCGCCGTGACTTTCTTGGCGATGTCAGCCTTCTTGCCTGCCGGATCGGCGGCGATCACTTCCTTGACGATGCGGATGTTGACGAATGGCATGACGCCCTCCCCTTGAATTGTGTCTGGTACCCCCAGCCTGCTGTCTGGAAATTCGCTCTGGCGAACCGCAGGGCGGCGGTTGCGGCAACCGTAGCGCGGCAGGCGCTGCGGTAATACGCAGAAACGTCGTCAGCGGCCGCCACAGAAGCGTGTCGAGCAGCCTCAAAAAGTCTTGGCCCCGTTCACCATCAGCCGCACCGAATAAAGCGATGTGGTGCCGGCGATGTAGAGGCAGTTCAGCTTGGCGCCGCCGAACACGCAATTGGCGGTCACCTCCGGCACCTTGACCTTTCCGATCAGCGTGCCGTCGGGATCGTAGCAATGGATGCCGTCGGCGGCGCTGGTCCAGATGCGTCCGTCGGCGTCGAGCCGGAACCCGTCGAACAGGCCGGCGGTGCAGTCGGCGAAGACCTTGCCCCCGGAAACCTTCTTGCCGTGCTTGCCGACGTTGAAGACCCGCATATGCGCCGGATTCTCGGCGCCATGCGTGCGGCCGGTGTCGACGACATAGAGCAGGCTTTCGTCCAGCGAGAAGGCGAGCCCGTTGGGGCGCACCATGTCGGTGATGACGGCCTCGATCTCGCCGCTGTCGGGGTCGACCCGGTAGACGTGGCAGGCGCCGATCTCGCTCTCGGCCTTGTCGCCTTCATAGTCGGTGTCGATGCCATAGGTCGGATCGGTGAACCAGATCGAGCCGTCGGACTTCACCACCACGTCGTTGGGCGAGTTCAGCCGCTTGCCCTTCCATTTGGCGGCAATGGTGGTGACCGAGCCGTCATGCTCGGTGCGGCTGACGCGGCGGCCCGAATGCTCGCAGGTGACCAGCCGGCCCTGCCGGTCGACGGTGTTGCCGTTGGAATTGCCCGAGGGCTGGCGGAAGACGCTGACGCTGCCGTCGGTCTCGTCATAGCGCAGCATGCGGTTGTTCGGGATATCGGACCAGACGACATAACGGCCGGCGGCGAACCAGGCCGGCCCTTCCGCCCAGCGGCATCCGGTGAACAGCTTCTCCACCTGGGCATTGCCGTTGAACAGCCGCCCGAAGCGCGGATCGAGAATTTCGTAATAGTCTGCGGCCGCCATGTGTTTCCTCCCGGCATCACGTAAGACCGGATCAAGCCAGCCCGCGATCGATCTGGCAAGACGCGGCCTTCGCAATTTGTATGACAAAACGGAGAGGAACCCGCCGCCCAGGCAGTTCTATCCCCGGTCGTCCAGCCACGACGACTTAGGACTCGATTAACCGGCTATGCGTTGCGTGCAATGGTGCATTGCAACATCTTCTTTTTGCAACGCACCATTCCTATGTCATGTTCCGTATTGACCAAGGGAGGAAGAAACCGCCGCCAGAATGCGGCACAGAAGGACCCTTGCCATGATCTTCAACGATCTCATGACCCGCGCTCGCAACAACATCGCCAAGCGCAAGCACTACAACCGCCTCGTCGCCGAAATCGACAGCTTCTCCAGCCGCGATCTGGCCGACATGCGCGCCGACCGCTCGGAAATGCTCTACCAGATCCACAAGCAGATCTACGGCTGAGCTTGAGCCTGCGCCGCCAGGCGCGCTGAGATTCAGGCCGCAGCGAAAACGGTGGGTTCCGAGAACCGCAGCGGAGCGTATTTTCGTACGTGAGCACCGGAAGCGCAGGAAGCCGCCGTTTGCAGGCCGGCATCACCTCGATATCAATGCGCCGCAAGCGCCTTGTCGATTTGCGGCAGCAGCAGATCCCTTACCGCTTCGGCCGTCAGCGGGCCGACATGCTTGTAGGCGATTCTGCCGTCCTTGCCGATGACGAAGGTTTCCGGCACGCCGTAGACGCCCCAGTCGATCGCCGTGCGGCCGGCTTCGTCGACGCCGATGGCCTGGAACGGATTGCCGAGATCGCCGAGGAACCGGCGGGCATTTTCCGGCCGGTCCTTGTAGTTCAGCGCCGCCATGGCGAACCGCTTGTCCTGCGACAGCGCCAGAAGCACCGGGTGCTCTTCGCGGCACGGCGCGCACCATGACGCGAACACGTTGACCAGCGTGACCTTGCCGGCGAACGCCCTGGAATCAAGCCCCGGCAGGTTTGACCCCTCCAGGGCCGGCAGATTGGTCTGCGGCGCCGGCAGCCCGATCAGCGCAGACGGCACTTCCGAGACATCGCGTCCCGACAACAGCTGCCACAGGAACAACCCCGCCAGGCCGAGGAAGACCAGCAGCGGCAAGAGGACGAACAGGCGGCGACCGCGCGTCGGTGTCTCGGTCTCGCTGCTCACGATTTCTCCTCCGCCTTGTCGGAACGGCGCCGCACGCCGGCTGCTTCCAATTCGGCAAGATCGCGCTTGCGCCCCTTTTGGTCGAGCAGGATCCAGCCGATCAGCCCGGCCAGAACAACCGCCGTGATGCCATAGGCGGCCGTGACATAGAGTGCGTGCGCACTCATGCCTGCCGCTCCATCTGCGCGCCTTTTTCCAGCCGTCTGCCTCTTTCGATCATGCTTTCCCTTAGCGACATGCCCATGGCCGCGCAACGCGCCGTGGTTTCAACCATACATGGCCGCCGCGCCGCCGCCCTTGATGTCGCGCAAACCATGCCAAACCTCGCTCAATCGGTTCCGTGGCGCAGCGCCAGCGCCGCCGAGGCCGGCCCCAGCACACCAAGAAACAGGGTCAGCGCGGCAAGAATGAGGAAGGGCTGCAGGAAAGGATCGGGATCGGCCGTCGCGCCGTAGCTCGCCGAAACGCCGAAGATCAGCACCGGAATGGTCAGCGGCAGCACCAGAACCGAGATCAGGAGCCCGCCGCGCGGCAGTGCCACCGCCACGGCGGCACCCGCGGCGCCAATGAAGGTGATGGCCGGCGTGCCGACCAGCAGCGTCAGCGCCGTCGCGCCGATGCCGAGCGCCTCCATGTTCATGAACAGGCCGAGCAAGGGGGCGGCGACGACCAGCGGCAGAACGCTGCCCGCCCAATGCGCCAGGCATTTCACCAGCACCGTCAGCGCCAGCATGTGCCGGTCGTTGCCGAGCACCAGCAGATCGAGCGAGCCGTCTTCGCGGTCGGCCTGGAACAGCCGGTCGAGCCCGAGCAGGCAGGCAAGCAGCGCGCCGATCCAAAGGATGGCCGGGCCGATGCGCGAAAGCAGCTTCAGGTCCGGGCCGACGCCGAACGGAATGGTGGCGATGACGGCAAGGAAGAAGATGACGCCGGTCAACGCGCCGCCGCCGGCACGGATGTTGAGACGGATGTCGCGGGCGAAGAGGGACCACATCACCATGCGGTCCCTTGTTGAGGCAGGCGTTCTGTGGCACCCCCCATCCTCAACTCCGCCGCCTCGATTCCCAGCGGCAAATGCGTCGCCGCGACAATCATCCCGCCAGCTATGCAATGCTTCGTCATCAGCCCCGCGAACCGCGCCTCCGACGCCTTGTCCAATCCCGCCGTCGGCTCGTCGAGCAGCCACAGCGGCCGGTGGCTGACCAAAAGCTTGGCGATCGCCGCGCGCCGCCGCTGCCCGGTCGAGAGATAGCCGAACGGCAGATGGCCGATGCCGCCGAGCCCGACCGTCTCCAGCGCCTTGGCGACGTCCGAATCGCCACTTCCATTGAAATCACGCCAGAAGCGCAGGTTTTCTCCCACGCTGAGCGCCGTCTTCATCGCGTTCTGGTGTCCGAGATAATGGCAGGCCGAAGCGATCGACGGAAAGTCATCGCCGCCGTGCTCGAGCACCAGCCGGCCTTCGGCCTTCGGCAGCAGCCCGGCGATGATCCGGAGCAAGGTCGATTTGCCTGATCCGTTCGGTCCGGTGACGACCAGCGCTTGCCCCTGATCGAGCGCAAAGCCGATGCCGGAAAAAACCGCCTCGCCGCCGCGTTCGCCGCCCAGATTTTCGGCGATAAGCCGCATCCCTCGCCTGCCCCAAAACAATGTTCCACGGCCGCTGCCGCATCGCACAAATTTGCTTTTTGACTGTCTAGAACTATTCCAGAAAATTCTCTATATGCGGTGCATCCGTGCCAGCGGTCGGCGCGGGAACAGAATTAGCGCCGAACCAGCGCACGCGCCGCCTTGAACGGCTCGGGTTGCTTGGGAACGGACAGCGGAAATGGCCGTACCCGCACCTTTGCGCGTGATTGCATGCCATCGGCGTCCGTTCCCTTTCAGGCTGAACAGACAAGGACGGATCGCACGTGTCAAAATCCCTCGATAGTTTCAATTGCCGTCGCACGCTGACCGCGGGCGGCACCGAGTATGCCTATTTCGACCTCGTCGAGGCCGAAAAGAACGGCCTCACCGGCATCGCCCAGCTGCCCTATTCGATGAAGGTGCTGCTGGAAAACCTGCTGCGCAATGAGGACGGCCGCTCCGTCACCAAGGAATCGATCCGGGCGGTGGCCGGCTGGCTGACCGACAAGGGCACCGCCGGCGTCGAGATCGCCTATCGCCCGGCCCGCGTGCTGATGCAGGATTTCACCGGCGTTCCGGCCGTGGTCGATCTGGCCGCCATGCGCGACGCCATGGCCTCGCTCGGCGGCGATCCCCAGAAGATCAACCCCCTGGTTCCCGTCGACCTCGTTATCGACCATTCCGTCATCGTCGACGAATTCGGCACGCCGATGGCCTTCGCCCGCAATGTCGAGCTCGAATATGAGCGCAACGAGGAACGCTACAAGTTCCTGAAATGGGGCCAGCAGGCGTTCCGCAACTTCCGCGTCGTGCCGCCCGGCACCGGCATCTGCCACCAGGTCAACCTCGAATATCTCGGCCAGGTGGTGTGGACCAACACCGAGGACGGCGAAACCACGGCCTATCCCGACACCTGCGTCGGCACCGATTCGCACACGACCATGATCAACGGCCTTGGCGTTCTCGGCTGGGGCGTGGGCGGCATCGAGGCCGAGGCGGCCATGCTCGGCCAGCCCGTCTCCATGCTCTTGCCCGAAGTCATCGGCTTCCGCCTCACCGGCAAGCTCAAGGAAGGCGTTACCGCCACCGACCTGGTGCTCACCGTCACCCAGATGCTGCGAAAGAAAGGCGTCGTCGGCAAGTTCGTCGAGTTCTTCGGCCCGGGCCTCTCCAACATGACGCTCGCCGACCGCGCCACCATCGGCAACATGGCGCCGGAATATGGCGCCACCTGCGGCTTCTTCCCGGTTGATTCGGAAACCATCCGCTACCTGACGATGTCCGGCCGCGAGGAAGGCCGCATCGCGCTGGTCGAAGCCTATTCCAAGGCGCAAGGCATGTGGCGCGAGGCCGGCTCCGCCGACCCGGTCTTCACCGACCTGCTCGAGCTCGAGCTGAGCAGCGTCGTGCCATCGATGGCCGGCCCCAAGCGCCCCGAGGGCCGTGTCGCGCTGGAAGGCATCCCGGCCGGCTTCGCCAAGGCGATGGAGACCGAGTACAAGAAGGCGGCGGAGATTTCCAAGCGCTACGCCGTCGAAGGCACCGACCATGACCTCGGCCATGGCGACGTCGTCATCGCCGCCATCACCTCGTGCACCAACACCTCGAACCCGAGCGTGCTGATCGGCGCCGGCCTTCTGGCCCGCAACGCCAACCGCCTCGGTCTCAGGCAGAAGCCGTGGGTGAAGACCTCGCTCGCCCCCGGCAGCCAGGTGGTCGCCGAATATCTGGAGAAGTCGGGCCTGCAGAAGGAGCTCGACCAGATCGGCTTCAACCTGGTCGGCTTCGGCTGCACCACCTGCATCGGCAATTCCGGCCCGCTGCCGGCGCCGATCTCCAAGACCATCAACGACAAGGGTTTGATTGCTGCCGCGGTCTTGTCCGGCAACCGCAACTTCGAAGGCCGCGTCTCGCCCGACGTGCAGGCCAACTACCTGGCCTCACCGCCGCTGGTCGTGGCGCATGCGCTGGCTGGCACCGTCACCAAGGACCTCACCACCGAACCGCTCGGCGAGGACAAGAACGGCAATCCGGTCTACCTCAAGGACATCTGGCCGAGCTCGGCCGAGATCCAGGAGTTCATCGAGAAGAACGTCACCCGCGAGCTGTTCGCCCGCAAATATGCAGACGTCTTCAAGGGCGACGAGCACTGGCAGAAGGTGCAGGCGCCGGAAGGCCAGACCTATGCCTGGGACGACAATTCGACCTATGTGCAGAACCCGCCCTATTTCGCCGGCATGACCACCGGTTTCGGCAAGATCGGCGACATCAAGGGCGCGCGCGTGCTCGGCCTGTTCGGCGACAAGATCACCACCGACCACATCTCGCCGGCGGGTTCGATCAAGGCGGCTTCCCCGGCCGGCAAGTATCTTACCGACCACGGCGTCGGTGTTGCCGATTTCAACCAGTACGGCACGCGGCGCGGCAACCATGAGGTGATGATGCGCGGCACCTTCGCCAACATCCGCATTCGCAACCACATGCTGGGCGAGAACGGCCGCGAGGGCGGCTACACCATCCACTACCCGTCGAAGGAAGAGGAATCGATCTACGACGCGGCGATGGAGTACAAGAAGGAAGGCGTGCCGCTGGTCATCTTCGCCGGTATCGAATACGGCAACGGCTCGTCGCGTGACTGGGCGGCCAAGGGCACCAATCTGCTCGGCGTCCGCGCCGTCATCGCCCAGTCCTTCGAGCGCATCCATCGCTCGAACCTGGTCGGCATGGGCGTCATCCCCTTCGTCTTCGAGGACGGCACATCCTGGGCTTCGCTCAACCTCAAGGGCGACGAACTGGTCGAGATCGACGGCCTGAGCACCCTCAAGCCGCGCCAGACGATGACCGCCAGGATCACCTATGGCGACGGCACGGTGAAGAACGTGCCGATCGTCTGCCGCATCGATACGCTGGACGAACTCGACTACTTCAAGAACGGCGGCATCTTGCAGTACGTGCTGCGCGATCTGGCTGCATAAGGCAGCAAGGGAATGGAGCTTGGGCAGTAGGGAACAAGGCCCCTACTGCCTACTGCCTACTGCCTGCCTTTCGGCGCCCCAAACCGCGCCACCGCCGCCAGCAGCCCCCCAGCATCAGCCCGTTGAGGATGTGCCAAAGGAAATGCGTGCCGAGCGGAAAGCTGGCGCAGACCCTTCGGGTCGATCATCCGGCAGATGGCGGACACCGCGAAGATCCCCGACCCCGCCGGATTGTAGCAGCCGGCCCGGATGCCGCTTGCCGTCCCCCAGATGCCGAAGAAGGCGAGCGCCAGGAACGGTGGCAGGTAGCTCGCCGTGCCGTTCGATGCCTGGCGCAGCCGATCCGGCGCGGCGAAACTTGTCGCGCCGGCCACCGCATGGAAAACGACGAAGACCGCGATCGCCTTGCCCCATTCCATGCCGAGGAAGCGGCGCGGATTGAACAGCGTATAGGCGAGCGCGAAGCCGGCAATCGGCAGGATATCGGCCCAGATCGTGCCCTGGTGGCAAAGGCATGCAAGATCATCGAGCCGATGCCGATCGCCACCACCCGCCAGGCCAGCACCGCGGCGAAAGTGCCGGCCTCGCATCGGCGTGCTTCCCGCGCACCCCACAATCCCGCGGCAATGAAAGCGAGGTTGGTCAAAGCATTGGCGGGCTCGGCCCAAAGTTCAGGCCCGGTCCGCTCGCAATAGAGATCGACAGGGGTCAGGAGAGTTTGCCACATGATAATGATGCCGGCCCTAATCGAACCGCGTCATGAAATGCAGTGTCCCTCCTATTGCGGCCTTACCTGCGACCGCAACGGTAAAATTTCACCGCAACGTGACTTCCCGTTGACATCCGCTTCTGCCACATATTTCAGACAATCAGAACAAAGCCGGCGCCACCGGCGGGAATTGGAATGATCATGGCCTGGCGAAGATCACTTTGGCTGGCGGCCTTTGCGCTGGCCTTCTCGGCGGTTGCCGGTACCGGCCATGCCGGCGAGGCCGAAAGGAGCCAGGCCGAAAAACCCTCGTCCGACAGGCCGCTCGGCGTCGTCGAATTGTTCACCAGCCAGGGCTGCAGCTCCTGCCCGCCGGCCGATGCCTTCTTCGCCGAACTTGCCACCAAGGAAGACATTGTCGCGCTCTCCTATCATGTCGACTATTGGGACTATCTCGGCTGGAAGGACACGCTGAGCCGCAAGGAAAACACCGAGCGGCAATATGACTACATGCGCGCCTTCGGCAGTCGCTCCGTCTATACGCCGCAGGCCGTCCTCAATGGCCGCGCGCATGTCAACGGCGCCAATCGCGGCGAGGTCGACGGCGCGTTGGCCCGCATGGCGAAATCCGGCGAAGGCATGCGTGTGCCCGTCAAGGTCAGCCGCACCAGCGACCGCGTGATCATCGATGCCGGCGATGCCGCCGCCGGTCCGAACGACGCCCATGTCGTCATCGTCTATTTCGAGCCGCCGCAGACGGTCAAGATCGCCCAGGGCGAGAACTCCGGCCGCAAGATGACTTATTGGAACGCCGTCACCAGCATCCAGACCGCCGGCATGTGGCACGGCAAGGCGCAGCGCTATGAATTGCCGATGAGCGAAATCACCAAGAAGGGCGGCTGCGCCGTGCTTTTGCAGTCGGTCGGCAAGGACGGCATGCCAGGGCCTATTCTCGGCGCCGCGTTCATCCACAAGCCGTAACGGAATCGCCAAACGGCCCTGCCCTCCGGGCGGGGCAGGAGCGAAGCTCCGTCGCTGAGACCCGAGGATCCATGCCTTGAGGATCGAGCGCTCTCGGCCGACCGACTTCACTTGTGCAACCGCCTATTCTGAACCGCCGCGTTCTTCGGCGATGTCGCGGCATGAATCGATGGCGCGGATGGCATCACGATCGATCCGGCGTTCAGGCATGAAAAAACCGACGTCAGCTTGCTTCTGACGCCGGTCGTTTAGGTATTGGGATCGTCGCACCCGATTTTTCCAAGGAAAAACCGAGGTTGGTTCGATCCGACGCAGACCCGTGGGCGGGGGGCTTGGGGTTTACGAGCCGGTGCCGGACCGAACCGTCTCAGGCAACGCCGGTAAATTCGTCGGACATTGGGGCATGAGCGCGGATAAAAAAAGGCAGAAATGTGGCGAACCATCACCAATTCCAACATGCGGTTTGCAAATGTGACTGGACGTGACCGAAAAAATCCGCCGCCGCCGCCGCTTCGCCGGCTCTTGCAATTGCGGCGCGAACGGGCCAATTTTGGTTGGCATAGATTCATTTTGAAGGATCGAGGCATGACTGACGACAGCGGCGGGACGGGGGATGGTGACGCGTCCGCAATATTGATCCCGCTGCACGAGGCGCGCAGCGCACGCCTCGACCAGCCGGTGCGCTTCGACCGGCGTGAACTGGACCAGATCCTCAGGCTCTATGGACGCATGGTCGCCGCCAATGAATGGCGCGACTACGCCATCGATCACCTGACCGACAGGGCCGTGTTTTCCGTCTTCCGCCGCGCCAGCGAAGTGCCGCTGTTCCAGATCGTCAAGGACCCGAAACTGGCCCGCAAGCAAGGCGCCTTCGCCGTCATCGCCGCCGGCGGGCGCATCCTCAAACGCGGCCAGGAACTCGGCCGCGTGCTTGGCGTCTTCGACAGCAAACTGAGAGTGGTCGAGGCCTGAGCCAAGGAGTTCGATTTGAGGAATTGAGGAAGAAGGCACTTAGGGCCTGACGTAAGCGCCATCGTCTTTGTTCTTCAATTCCTCAATTCTTCAATTCCTCTTTATCCCGTTCCCGGAACTTCCGCTCCGGCAGCGAGACCGGGTCGGGCGGCAGCGACGCGCCGCCATTCAGGGACAGCTGCATGAACACCGTGTCCAGCCAGCGCCCGTGCTTGTAGCCGGAGCCTTCGAGGCGGCCCGAATGGCGAAAGCCGAGCTTTTCGTGCAGCCTGACCGAGGCGCTGTCGGCATGGCCGTCGCCGATCACGGCGACGATCTGGCGAAAACCCGCCCCCTCGGCCGCCACGATCAAGGCTTGCATCAGCTTGAGACCGATGCCCTGGCCCTTGGCGTCGGGCGCGACATAGACTGAATCCTCGACGATAAAGCGATAGGCCGGGCGCGGCCGGAAGGCGCCGGCATAGGCGTAGCCGAGCACGGCGCCGTCCTTCTCCGCCACCAGATAGGGAAAGCCGCCGGCCGTGAGCGTGGCGAATCGCGTGCCCATCTCGGCGCGGCTGGGCGGCTCCAGCTCGTAGCTCGCCGTGCCATGTGTCACCGCGTCGGCATAGATTTCGGTGATGGTATCGAGGTCGGCGACGCCGGCCGCCCGAATCGCGATATTGCTCATTCTTTATGCAAGCCTCCTGTATGCCTTCGATAACAGCAAACGTCGGCGCAAAATAAAAGGGCGGCCGTTGGGCCGCCCTTTCCAAACCCGATGGTCCAGTCAGACCACGATGCGATGCCCTAGCGGCGGTCGCCCATGAACTGCAGCAGGAACATGAACAGGTTGATGAAGTCGAGGTAGAGCGTCAGCGCGCCCATGATGGCCTTGCGGCCGGCGACATCGGAAGCGTCGCCCTCGAAATACATCTCCTTGATCTTCTGCGTGTCATAGGCGGTGAGGCCCGCGAAGACCAGCACGCCGATCGCCGAGACGGCGAAGGACAGCGCCGACGACTGCAGGAAGATGTTGATCACCGACGCGATGATGATGCCGAACACGCCCATGATCAGGAACGAGCCCATCGCCGTCAGGTCGCGCTTGGTCGTGTAGCCGAACAGCGACAGCGCGCCGAAGGCGGCGGCGGTGGCGAAGAAGGTCTGCGAAATGCTGGCCGTGGTGTAGACCAGGAAGATCGACGACAGTGACAGGCCGACGAGGCCGGCATAGACCCAGAAAGTCGTCTGCGCCGCCGAAACGCTCATCGACTGGACACGGAACGACAGGAACAGCACGGCGGCCAGCGGCGCCAGCATCACCACCCAGCGCAACGGCGACCCGAAGATCGCATAGCCGAAGGACGTCAGCATCTCGCCGCTCGGCAGTGTCGCGACGGCGGAGGCCGGATCGGTGGTGGTGGCCAGCATGATCGTGCCGACCGCGGCCAGGCCGGTGATGAGGAGGCCAAGCCCCATCAGATTGTAGACCCTGATCATATAGGCGCGCAGGCCCTGGTCGATGTCGACGGCGGCGCCGGGCACGGCGCGCGTCTGGAAGTTGCGAATGGGTTCAGCCATTGTAGTCCTCTATTGCTTCTGCCCCGTCCGGTGTCAGGTCCTGTTGGGACGTAAATCCACCGGACCCAGGCGCCGCTGGCGGGGCTCCAGCATGCCTGTGGCGAAATATGATGGTTATTCGCGTCAAGAACAAGACCGTAACCGGATGTAACGGTTCGTGAGGGGCCGAAATGCCGAATCCCGGGCTTTCCGGCCGGCATCCTTACCAAGATTTAATCCCGGATGGCCGCTCCGGCCCCGGAATTACAGCTCGCGCAGTACCGGCGCCGCCTTGTGGCCGAGCACCCGCCAGGTGCCGGCGAGGCCGATGCCGACGGTGATCACCAGCGCAAAGGCGATGGTCGCCACCGCCACCTCGGGCATGAAATGCGACGGCAGGGTCATGATGCGGGCGACAATGTACCAGGCCGCGATTCCGCCGGCGGCCAGCGCGAAGATGGCCGTGGCCAATCCGATCAGCATGTATTCGAGGGAGAACGCCGTGATCAGCGTTCGCCTTGTGGCGCCCAGCGTCTTCAGCACCACCGCGTCATGGATGCGGGCCCGGTTGCCGGCGGCGAGCGCGCCGGCCAGCACCAGCACCGAAGCGATCAGCGCCACGCCGGCCGCCGCGCGTATCGCCGTGCCGAGCTGCCCGACCAGCCGGTTGACGACATCGAGCGCGTCCTTGACCCGCACCGTCGTCACCGCGGGAAAGGCGCGGGTGACGGCATTGAGGACGCGCGCGTCGTCGGCCATGGTGGCACTCTTTTCGGTCAGCGTCGCCATCCAGCCGTGCGGGGCCCCAGCGAATGTATTGGGCGAGAACACCATGACGAAGTTGATGCCCATCGTTTCCCACTGGACCTGGCGGAAATTGGCGATCTTCGCCGTCACGTTGCGGCCGAGCACGTTGACGGTGACGCTGTCGCCGAGCTTCAGTCCGATCTCCTGGCCCTCATGCGCCGAGAAGGAAACCAGCGGCTCGCCGGTATAGTTGTCCGGCCACCACTTGCCCTCGGTCAGTGTCGCGTTTTCCGGTTGTTTGGCATCATAGGTCAGGCCGCGATCGCCTTTCAGCACCCAGGCACCTTCGGCCGGCACCTTGACCTTGTCGACGTCGACGCCGTTGAGCGCCATCACCCGGCCGCGCAGCATCGGCACCTTGGCCAGCGTGCCCTTCGGCACCTCCTTGGCAATCAGCGCGGAGAACGCATCGACATCGCTGCCCTGGATGTCGACGAAGAAGAAGTTCGGCGCCCGCTCCGGCAGGCTGCCGGAGATCTGTCGCCGCAGATTGCCGTCGATCAGCGCCAGCGTCACCAGCAGCGTCAGCCCGAGCCCCAGCGACAGCACCACCGATGGCGTCAGGGCGCCCGGCCGATGGATGTTGCCGATGGCGAGCCTGAGCGCCACGAAGCGTACGCGCGGGCTTCTTCTCGCCGCCCATTGCACCAGCGCGCCGACCAGACGCAGCACCAAGAACGCGAAGATGGTGGCGCCGACGAAGATCGAGGCGATGCGCTGGTCGCCCGAGAACAGGATGGCGAGCGCTGCCAGCAGCAGCGCGATGCCGAGCGCCGAAGCGACATAGACGAGGCGCGGCTGGCCGCGGCCTTCAAGCCCCATCTCGCGGAACAATGCTGTCGCCGGCACGTCGCGGGCGCGCCCGAGCGGCAGCAGCGCGAAGGCCAGCGTCACCAGCAGGCCGAACAGCGCCGCCATGCCGAGCGCGTCGGGATAGAAGCCGCCCTGAGCCGGTACCGGGATGACGGATTGGAGAGCGGCACTCGCCACGAACGGCATCAGGGCGCCGAGCACCAGGCCGGCGGCGATGCCGAGTGCGGCGATGATCAGGATCTGCACGAGATAGACGGCAAAGACGAAGCCGCCGGAAGCGCCAAGGCTCTTGAAGGTGGCGATGACCCCACGCTTGCCGTCGAGATAGGCGCGCACCGCATTGGCGACGCCGACGCCGCCGACCAGCAGCGCCGTCAGCCCGACCAGCGTCAGGAATTGCGAGAAGCGTTCGATGTTGGACGACAGCGCGGGCGCCGCATTGTCGCGGGTGCGGATCGACCAGCCGGCCTCGGGAAAGTCTTTCGCCGCCTGATCCTGGATGGCCTTGAGCCGCGCCGCGTCGGTGTCGGCGGGCAGCCGGATCTTGTAGGCGTTTTCGACCAGGCTGCCTGGTTGCACCAGCCCGGTGGCGGCCAGGCCTTGGGTCGAGATCATCAGCCTCGGCGCGAAGCCGAAACCGTCGGACACGGCATCCGGCTCGGTGATCAGTTTGGCGCGCAATTCGAAGGTCGCGGTGCCGAGCTTCAGTCGGTCGCCGGGCTTGAGATGCAGCCGTTCGAACAGCAGATCAGGAGCGGCCGCGCCAAAAACGCCGAATTCTTCGCCGAAAAGCTCCTGCTTCGACAGCTTCGGCTCGGTTTCAAGCGCGCCATAGAGCGGATAGGCGTCGTCGACCGCCTTGGCCTCGACCAGCGCCTGGTCCGAGCCGTCGGCCAGCCGCGCCATCGAGCGCATGCCGGCGGTGCGCGAAACGGTGCCGAGGCCGTCGAGGAAGCCGCGCTCGGCCTGGCTGGCGTCGCGCTGGTTGATCTGGAAGCGAAGATCCCCGCCAAGCAGCGTCTGGCCCTGGTCGGCGACGCCGGCGCTGATCGAACGCGCAACCGAATTGACGCCGCCGATCGCCGCGACGCCGAGCGCGATGCAGGCGAGGAAGATCAGGAAGCCGGACAGGCCGCCGCGCATTTCGCGCAGCGAGAAGCGGACCGCGAGTTTCAGCGTCTGCGCCAGCGGCATCAGGCGGTCACCTTCAAGGCCACGGTTGTTTCGATCCGGCCCGAGCGCATCGAAACCTGGCGCGAACAGCGCGCCGCAAGCGCCGGATCGTGGGTGACCAGCACCAGCGTCATGCCGCGTTCAGCCGCCTTGGCGAACAGCAGGTCGGCGACCTGCCACCCGGTCGCCTGGTCGAGATTGCCGGTCGGCTCGTCGGCGATGAGGATGCGCGGCGACGGTGCCAGCGCCCGGGCGATCGCCACGCGCTGCTGCTCGCCGCCGGAGAGTTCGCCGGGATAATGGGTGACGCGGTCGCTCAGGCCGACCGCCGCCAGTTCGCGTGCCGCCACCGAAAACGGATCGGCATGGCCGGCCAGTTCCAGCGGCACCGCGACATTCTCGAGCGCCGTCATATTGGGGATGAGGTGGAAGGACTGGAAGACGATGCCAATGTTTCGGCCACGAAACGAAGCAATCTGATCCTCGCTTTTGCCGTTGAGCAACTCGCCGGCGATTCGTACCGTACCCGAATCGACCCTTTCCAGGCCTGCCAGGACCATCAACAATGTCGACTTGCCGGACCCCGAAGGGCCGACGATGCCGGTCGCCTCGCCGCGCGCCACTTCGAGGCTGACGCCCTTGAGCACATGGACCGACGAAGCGCCTTCGCCGAGCCTCAGGGATACGTCTTTCAGCGCGATGACGGCTTCTGTCAAAATGAAAGTGTCCTATATGGAACGTGAAGGCTCTGTTTGCCGGAAGCCGTCGCCCGGAAGAATCCTTTGGTCATATGGGGCCTGCCGCATGTCTTTCAAACGCCAGATAGCCGCAGGCTTGATCCTTTTCCCCGCCCTTTGCGGCGCCATTTCGTCGGCGCGGGCCGAGCCCTTCAAGATCGTCGGCTTCGGCGACAGCCTGATGGCGGGTTACGCTCTCGGGCCCGGCGAGGGTTTTACCGACAAATTGCAGGCTGCCCTGCGCGCCAAGGGCCGTGACGTGGCCGTCGGCAACGCCGGTGTTTCCGGCGACACCACCAGCGGCGGCCTGGCGCGGCTCGACTGGTCGGTGCCGGACGGAACCCGGCTGGTCATCCTCGAACTCGGCGCCAACGACATGCTGCGCGGCGTCTCGCCCGATATCCCCAGGAACAACCTCGACGAGATGCTGGCCAGGCTCAAGCAGCGCAAGATCGCCGTGCTTCTGGCCGGCATGCGCGCCGCGCCCAATCTCGGCGCCGACTACCAGACCGCTTTCGACGCCATCTTTCCGGAGCTGGCGAAAAAATACGATGTGCCGCTCTACCCGTTCTTCCTCGACGGCGTTGCCGGCCAGCCCGGCATGCAGCTCGAGGATGGCCTGCATCCGAGCGCCAAGGGGGTCGACCTGATGGTCGAGCGCATCCTGCCGACGGTCGAGAAGGCGATTGCGGCGGTGCCCGGAGGTGCCTGAGGGGAGCTGGAACCACCGTCCGTTAGGGAAGTTTTTAGCAAAGCCTGTGACCAATAAACCTCTTGCTACGTTCGACTATCGATGATTCGCTATAGGTGACAGTTCGATTCGAGGAAGGGAGGCTCTTCATGCCGCGTCTTTTCACCGCCCTCGAAATTCCGCGTGATGCTGCCTTGTCGCTGTCCCTGCTCCGGGGCGGCCTGCCCGGGGCCCGCTGGATCGATGTCGAAAACTACCATCTGACGCTGCGCTTCATCGGCGATGTCCAAGGTCATGTCGCCGACGAGATCGCCAACGCGCTGGACCGCGTCCACCGGCCGTCCTTCTCACTGGCTTTGTCCGGTGTCGGCGCTTTCGGCCAGAAAAAGCCGCACGCCGTATGGGCCGGGGCGTCCGCCTCGCCTGATCTGGCCGCGCTTCAGGGCGAGATCGAGCGCATCTGCCAGCGGCTTGGCATTCCCGCCGATCCGCGCAAGTTCATGCCGCACGTCACACTGGCGCGGCTGCGCAATTCAAGCCCGCTGGACGTGGCGCAATATCTGTCGGCACGCGGCAATTTCTCGACATTGCCCTTCCGCATCGGTCGCTTCGTGCTGATGTCGTCGCGCGATTCGGTCGGCGGCGGCCCCTACATCGTCGAGGAAGCCTGGCCGCTGTCCGGCAACGATGCCCGCGCCGCCAGCCGCGTCGCCAGCGCCTCCGACGCCTCGCGGATCATGCGGTAGACCGACGCGAACGCATCCTCACCGTCATAATAGGGATCGGGCACGTCACGCGCGTGTCCGTGCGCGAACTCCATGTAGAGCCGCACCCGGTCGCGTGCCGCCGGCGCCAGCGCCTTAAGGTCGGCGACATTCGAGCGATCCATGCCGAGGATCAGATCGAAACGGGAGAAATCCTGCGGCGTGACCTTGCGCGCCCTCTGCGCGGAAATGTCGATGCCGTGACGAATGGCGACCGCGATCGAGCGCGGATCCGGCGCCGAGCCGACCTCCCAGCCGCTGGTGGCGGCCGAATCGAGCAGCATGTCGCGCCCCCGGCCACGCTCGGCCCAGACGGCGCGAAAGACGCCCTCGGCCAGCGGCGAGCGGCAGATGTTGCCGAGGCAGACGAACAGAATGGAATTTATCGGCTTTGTGCTCATTCGATATGCGCCGTTCGTGCATTTGGAACCCCAAAACCGCAAGGCACTTCGGGGTGACTTGCACTATGGTGAGGGTCAAACTCGAAATAGCATGGGAAATCATCATGACGAGAGAAAAACTCAGCAAGGACGCCATCACCGCCGCCCTTGCCGAACTCGGCGACTGGTCGCTGGCCCCGGACGGCGGCTCGATCAAGCGCAGCTTCGTCTTCAGGAATTTTTCCGAAGCCTTCGCCTTCATGACCCGCGTGGCGCTGGCCGCCGAGAAGATGGATCATCACCCCGACTGGTCGAATGTCTACAAGACCGTCGACGTGACGCTGAACACCCATGACGCCGGCGGCGTCACGGCGCTCGACATAGCGCTGGCAAAGAAGATGAACCACTACTTCGGCGGCTGAGTGTGCGCCTGGCCGTGAGCGGTGGCGCCAAATCGGCACCCGCATCTTGCAGCCGGGTCCGGCTTTCACCACATTTTGCCTCGCGAGGCATGCGCCAGGAAGCGCATGAGGCCCGCAAGGAGTAATTGATGGCGCAAGAATCCGGTTTTGACTTCTTCGGCTTTGGCGAAAGGCTGGGCGGTGAGGGCGAAGTGCGCGAGAAGTTCTGGCGCACGGCCAAGAAGGCCGCGCGGCAGATCCCGTTCATGGAAGAGGTCGTCGCCGCCTATTACTGCGCCATGGACAAGAACACGCCGCTGCGCGCCAAGGGCATATTGGTGGCCGCGCTCGGTTATTTCGTCCTGCCGGTGGACCTCATCCCCGACTTCGTCTTCGGCCTCGGTTTCACCGACGACATCGCCGTGCTCACCGCCGCGATCACCGCCGTCGGCGCCCACATCACGCCGGCACATCGCCAGGCGGCCAAGGACGCCATCGCCGACGTGAACTGAGCGCCTTCACGTGGCGCGCGCCCTGTGGGCGGAGGCGTTTGGAGGCCCCGCTGAAAAGTCAAACTCTTGCCGCTTTCGTGGCCTCCAAGTCGCCGAAGGGACGTCGCGCCGGCCGCTGACTAGGCGGCGGCGCGGGAATGGCGGCGGTTTCCTGGGGTGAGCGTCCTTTTCTTGAGGGAAATTCACCGTTTGGTAACCCAGATTAAATCAAAATGAAGCGACGGCAGGACGCCATGCGGCCCGCCCCCGCACCATTTGGAATACGGGAAAGACGATGCGCGGATTGATAGCACTGGTTTCGAGTCTGGTCCTGGTGGCCTCGGCAGCGCCCGTTCTGGCGCAGCAGGCAACCAAGATCGGCCAGCACAATGCCTGGGGCACCTACAGCTACCAGGCATCGGGCGGCAAGGTCTGCTACGTGCTCACCGTGCCGACCGACAAGCAGCCGCCGACGCTCGACCATGGCGACATGTTCTTCTTCGTCAGCCAGCGTCCCGGCCAGCAGGTGTCCTACGAGCCGCAATTCATCGCCGGCTACAATTTCCAGCAAGGCTCCAAGGCCACCGTTACCATCGACAAGAAGTCCTTCTCGATGTTCACGCGCGGCAAGTCGGCCTGGGTCGAGAACGCCGCCGAGGAGCCGGTGCTGATCGCCGCCATGAAGACCGGCACCGACATGAAGGTGACGGCGAAGTCCGGGCGCGGCAACCCCACCTCCTATGTCTTCTCGCTGAAGGGCATTTCGGCGGCGCTGTCGTCGATCGCCAAGTGCAAATAGGCAAACCTTCGCCTTGAAGCAAAGGGCCGGGCCGCAATGCCCGGCCCTTTGCTTTTCAGCCCCGACCTGGCTCCGAAACCGTTTCCGCCCGCCGCCGCCGGATCGCCTCGGCGATGAAGACGCGCGACAGCGCGTGATAGAGCGGCTCGTGCGAGACGATGCGCGCCGTGCCGTAGCCCAGCATCGAGGCCAGCATCAGCGCGATGACATTGTCGTGATTGCCGGTCATCTCCAGTATGATGACGAAGGCCGTCATCGGCGCTTGCACGACGCCGGCGAAATAGCCGGCCATGCCAAGCAGCGCGGCAGCCCCCGCGCTGGCACCGAACAGCAGCCCGAGCGAACTGCCGATGCCGGCGCCGACCGCCAGCGACGGCGCGAAGATGCCGCCGGGAATGCCCGAGACCATCGACAGCAGCCCGGCCAGGAATTTTTCCACGAAGAAGAACCAGGGCAGCGGCGCGCCTTCTACGGCGCCGCGCGCCTGCGCGTAGCCGGTGCCGAAGGTCAGCCCGCCCGAGGCGATGCCGATCGCCGCCACGCCGAGCCCGCAGACGGCCGCCACCAGCAAGGCGCGCCGCAAGGGCTGCTGCGTGTGCCAGCGCCGGATCCGCCGCGTGATCTTCAGCGCCAGCAGCGAGAACAGCGCGCCGAAGCCGCCGCCGATGATGCCGCAGCCAAGCACCAGCGGCCAGTCGCCGGCAAACGCGATCGTCTCCTTCGAGACGCCGAAATAGGTGTAATTGCCGAGCAGGCCGAGCGAGGCGAGGCCGGCCAGGATCACTGCCGTCAGCACCAGCCCGTTGGTGCGCGCCTCATAGGTGCGGCCCATCTCCTCGATGGCGAAGACGATGCCGGCCAGCGGCGTGTTGAAGGCGGCGGCAATGCCGGCGGCCGAGCCGGCCAGGATCAGGCCCCGCGCCTGCGTCATGCCGCCCCAGCGCGCCGCCTGCAGCATCAGCGAGGCGCCGACCTGCACGGTCGGGCCCTCGCGCCCGATGGAAGCGCCGCAGAACAGGCCGACGATGGTGAGCGCGATCTTGCCCGCCGCCAGCCGCAGCGACAGAAGGTGGTTGCGATCGTCGTCGTCACGCAAGTGGCGGGCGGCGATCGCCTGCGGAATGCCGCTGCCTTGCGAGCCTGGGAAGAAGGCGTGGGCGAGCCAGGCGCATAGGACGAAGCCGAGCGGCGTGATCGCAAGCGGCAGATAGGAGCGCCAGCCGCCGCCATCGCCGATCATCAGATGGAACAGCGCCTGCGCCTTGTCGGCCAGCACCGCGAACAGCACGCTGATGACGCCGATCGAGACCGCGCCGGCCCAGAACACCAGGCGCGGCTGCCACACACGCCGTGAGCCCCACATCGCCCGCGAGCGCCGCAGCATGGGATATTTTCGCGATTGAGGGGCCATGTCTGTCCTCGTGAAGGGGGAATAGGGCAATAGGGCAGCAAGGGAGTCAGACCAACCTGCCGCCCTATTCCCTACCCCGGCATGACTCTGCCCTCAACCTGTGCTATGCGCCGCGCTTCAGTTCCCGGCACGATGGATGAAATCGGCCGCAAACCGCTTATATCTGTGCAACCATGACCCTTTCCTTCGACCTCACCACTGAAGGTGCCCGTGACGCGTTGCGCGCCCGCGCCGCGCCGGAGAAGCCGTCGCTGATCGGCCTGACCCGCGCCGAGCTCGCGGAGGCGCTCGTCGCGTCCGGTACCGTGCCGGAGCGCCAGGCAAAGATGCGCGCCCAGCAGCTGTGGCACTGGATGTACGTGCGCGGCGTCTCCGACTTCGCCGGCATGTTCAACATCTCCAAGGACCTGCGCGCCGAGCTCGACAAGCATTTCACCGTCGCGCGTCCCGAGATCGTCGAGGAGCAGATTTCTTCCGACGGCACCCGCAAATGGCTGTTCCGCTTTCCGCCGCGCGGCGCCGGCCGGCCGGTCGAGATCGAGACCGTCTATATTCCCGAGGAGGGCCGTGGCACGCTTTGCATCTCCTCGCAGGTCGGCTGCACGCTGACCTGTTCGTTCTGCCACACCGGCACGCAGAAGCTGGTGCGCAATTTGACGGCCGAAGAGATTCTCGCCCAACTGCTCACCGCCCGCGACCGGCTCGGCGATTTCCCCGACCGCGACACGCCGGACGGCGCCATCGTGCCGGCCGAGGGCCGCAAAGTGTCCAACATCGTCATGATGGGCATGGGCGAGCCGCTCTACAATTTCGAGGCTGTGAAGAAGGCGCTGCTCATCGCTTCCGACGGCGACGGGCTTTCCCTGTCGAAGCGGCGCATCACACTGTCGACCTCCGGCGTCGTGCCCGAGATTTTCCGCACCGGCGAGGAGATCGGCGTCATGCTGGCGATCTCGCTGCATGCCACCAATGACGATCTGCGCGACCTCCTGGTGCCGATCAACAAGAAGTATCCGCTGAAGGAACTGATCGCCGCCTGCCGCGCCTATCCCGGCCTCTCGAACGCCAGGCGCATCACTTTCGAATATGTGATGCTGAAGGACGTCAACGATTCCATCGAGGATGCCAAGGGCCTGATCAAGCTGCTCAAGGGCATTCCGGCGAAGATCAACCTGATCCCGTTCAACCCGTGGCCGGGCACCAACTACCAGTGCTCTGACTGGGAGACGATCGAGAAATTCGCCGACTACATCAACAACGCCGGCTATGCCTCGCCGATCCGCACGCCGCGCGGCCGCGACATCCTCGCCGCCTGCGGCCAGCTGAAGTCGGAATCCGAGCGCATGCGAAAAGTGGACCGGCTGGCGCTGGAAGCCATGATGATCGCGGGGCACGGGGAGGCGTGAGCCGTCTCGTCGCCGGGCTCAAACGTATCGCCATGATAGCCGTCGGTTACATCGCCGGTGTGCTGACCTCGATCCTGGTGCCGGTGCTGATGATCACGCTTCTGGAAGGGATCGAATATGGCAACTGGTCGCTGGTTTTCACCTTCGACTGGCTGGGGTCCTTCCCGCTCGCCGTGCTGACCGTGGCGGTCTGCGCGCTGCTGATCGTCGGTCCCGCGATCCTGGTCGCCGAATGGCTGTGCCTGCGGGGATGGTTCTATTTCGCGGTCACGGGCGCGATCACCTCCATCGCCTTTGGCGTCCTTGTCCCGGGCTCGGCCGGAGGCTTTGTGTTCAATCCAGGCTTTCTCGGCTTCCTCGCCACCGCCGGCACCGCCGCCGGTTCGGTCTACTGGCTGTTGGCCGGGCGCGACTCCGGCCGTCCCGTGCGGCGAAATCCCTGATGGCCCGCTTCGCTTCCTATCTCGTGCGCTTTGCCATGATCCTGTTCGGCTATGCCGTCGCCTCGCTGGCGGCGAGCGCCTTCCTCAACGTCCTGTTCCTGGCCTCGCTGGGTTATGCGCCCGACCACACGCACCCGACGGCGACGGCGTCGCTGTATTTCTCGATCCCCTTCGTCGCTCTGTTCGTC
Source organism: Mesorhizobium intechi (assembly GCF_002879535.1). Lineage (GTDB taxonomy): Bacteria > Pseudomonadota > Alphaproteobacteria > Rhizobiales > Rhizobiaceae > Mesorhizobium > Mesorhizobium intechi. The sequence goes on along the minus strand of NZ_PNOT02000032.1, from coordinate 36,011 downwards.
GCCTATTTCGCTTTCCTGCCGGCGGTGATCGTCATCCTGCTTGCCGAAATCCTCGGCCGGCGCGACTGGCTGTACTACGCGCTGGCGGGGGCGGTGGTGGCCGCCGTCTTCCTCGGCCTGGTCGACCACGCCCAAGAGTCCACCTTCGCGGTCACCGACACCAGCGCCATCATGGCGGTGATCGGCGGCGGCATGGTCGGCGGTATCTTCTACTGGCTCGCCGCCGGGCGCTGGGCCGGAAGCTGGTGGAAAGAGGAGAACGCTTCTACTTCGCCTGGGCCGTCAGGATCTTGAGCGCAAAGGCCGAGAACACGCCGGCGAAGAGATAGTCGACGACCCGCGTGACGCGCGGGCTGGACTTCATCGCCGCGGAGAATTTCTCCGCCGCCAGCACCATCGGCGCCGTCACCGGGATCGACAGCACGATGAACATCAAGCCAAGGAAGAACAGCTTGCCCGGCGCGTTCGGATCATGCGCTGAGACGAACTGCGGCAGGAAGGTCATGAAGAACAGGATGATCTTCGGGTTGAGCAAATTGACGCCGAGCCCTGCCGCCCAGCTGCGCAACAGCGAGATTTGCGGCCCCGTCTTCTTCTCCGGCGAAAAGGCCGAGCCCTTGGCGATGGCCTGCCAGGCCAGGAAGACGAGATAGCCGGCGCCAAAGATCTTCAGCGCGAAAAAGGCCATCGGCGAGGCGACGATCAGCGCCGAGACGCCGACCACCACCAGCGTGGTGTGGATCAGCGTGCCGCACAGCGCGCCCGCCATCGAGGCAAAGCCGGTGGCGCGCCCCTGGCTCAGCGTGCGTGAGACGAACAGGGTCATGTCAGGCCCGGGCGTGATCGCCAGGATCACGGTGGCGATGGCGAACTGGATCAGCGTGGTGGTGTCGGGAATGAAGGACATGGCAGGCCTCGGAAGAGATCGGAAGCGCCTATACAGGATGCGCCGCGCCGGCGCCAGATAAAGCGTTGATCCAGCATGGCAATCGCTTCCGCAATGACAGTTCCCGTTCGTAGCGCCGAGCGTCAGGCGGTGGCTGCTCGCATCCTGACAGGCACCTCGAAGGCAGGCGGGCCGTCCTGGGCTTCAGGCCCCCCGATGAGCACGATCTGGTCGATCGGCTTGGGGCGGCCGAGGAAATAGCCTTGCGCCTCGTTGCAGCCCTCGACTTGCAGGATGGTGAGCTGGACATGGGTCTCGACGCCTTCGGCCAGCACTGGAATGTCGAGGCTGCGCCCCAGCGTCAGCACGGCGCGGATGATCGCCTTGGCCTGCGGGCTGCGCTCGACATCGGCCATGAAGGAGCGGTCGAGCTTGATCTTGTCGAACGGAAACGAGCGCAGCGTGTCGAGCGAGGAATAGCCGGTGCCGAAATCGTCGATCGCGATCGTCACGCCCAGCGCCTTGATCTGGCGCAGCACGTGCAGCGTGCGCACCTTGTCGGCGACGATCGTCGATTCGGTCAGCTCGAGCTCGAGACGCTTCGGCGACAGGCCGGTCTCGACCAGGATCTGATGGACGAGCTTGGCGAGATCGGCATGGGCGAGCTGCACCGGCGACAGGTTGACCGCGATCTTGTGGCCATTGTCCCAGGAGGCCGCCTGCCGGCAGGCTGTGCGCAGCACCCACTCGCCGATCGCCAGGATGGAACCATTCTCCTCGGCGATCGGGATGAATTCGACGGGCGGGACCATGCCGTGCACGGGATGGGTCCAGCGCAGCAACGCCTCGTAGCCGCAGGTGGCGCCGGTCTGCACCGAGGTCTGCACCTGATAGTGCAGCGACAGCTCGCCGCGCTCGATCGCCAGGCGAAGGTCGGTGGCGAGTGCCCGGCGCGCCCGCGCGGTCTCGTCCATGGCCGACTCGTAGAAGCAGACGGCCCGCGTCACGTCGTTCTTGGCCCGGTACATGGCCAGATCCGCATTGCTGACCAGCCTTTCCCGGTCGGCCCCGTCGCGCGGATGGACGGCGACGCCGATGCTGGCGCCGGTGATGGTCTCGAAATCGTCGATCCGCAACGGCTCGAACAATGATTTCTCCAGGCGAGACACCAGGCCAAGCAGGTCGTTCTGGTCCTTGAAGCGCTTGATGGCGGCGAATTCGTCGCCGCCCAGCCGGGCGACGAACTCGCCGTCGCCGGTGAGCTTCGCCAGCCTGCGCGCAATGATCTTGAGCGCCTGGTCGCCGGCGGCGTGGCCCCTGAGGTCGTTGATTTCCTTGAATCGGTCGAGGTCGATGACGATGACCGCCGTCATCATATCCTGCTCCTCGCGCGCCCGCTCGATCTCATGATCGAGCCGGTCGTTGAAGGAGACCCTGTTGGCAAGGCCGGTGAGCGCGTCGTTGAGGGCAAGATGCTGCAGCCGCTCGAAGCTTTCGAGCCGGCCGCGTTCGTCGATCAGATAGCTGGCGAAACCGGTGGCGGCGACGATCAGGCCGACCACGGCGACCGCGACGGCCATGGTTTCCAGGATATCGGGATTGGTGCCCGTGGTGATGAAGGAGAGCGGCGTCACCGCCACCGCCGCCATCGCCGTGAAATGCAGGCCGACGATTGCCAGCACCAGAAGGCCGATGCCGAGATAGTGCGACCAGCGGTACGGCCGGCGCATCGCATGGCCGACCGCCACGGCGGAGAATGCCATCGCGATCAGCACCGAAGCGACGACGTAGCCGGCGTCCCATTCGACGATGCCGGCCACGTGATAGGCCATCATGCCGGTATAGTGCATGGCCGAGATCGCCAGCCCGACAAGGCATCCGCCCCATTCCGGCGCCAGGCCGCGGCCTTTGTCCAGGGCAAGGCCGAAGCCCGCCCCGGTACCGATCATTGCGATGACCAGGGATATCATGGTGAGCGCCGGATCGAAGGTGATCGGCGCCCCGGGCTGATAGGCCAGCATGGCGATGAAATGCGTGCACCAGATCGAGGAACCGGCCGCGACCGCCGTCAGGAAAAGCCATCCCCGCATCTGCACGCCGACGGTTTTCCTGGCACGGTCCAACAGGCCGATCGTCACCCAGCAGCCGATGACGCACATCAGCGCCGCCAGCAGGACGAGCCACAGATTATGCTCCGTGACGATGCATGATATGACGCGCATCAGGAATGGTCCAAGCCCGAGACACCCGCAGCGAGCAGGCAAGAGCCGCTTCGCCACAGTTGCGTGGCCAGGGCAATTCTGTGTCGCTGGTTTAGCGGCAGGACGTGAAAACTTGCTTAAGTCCCGGCCACAAATGCAGCCCATGATTGTGGCAGGTTGTTTTCCCGGCGAAATGGTCGCGAACTGGGGACCGCGCTGGCGAAGAGCCTGATGCGGTTCTCTGCCCTCGCCGCGCGCTGGATCAGCGGTCTGGCGCCGCGCCTGCTTGCTCGCTTTGCCGTTCCTGCTAAAAGGCGCTCCGACAATGCGTGACGCCCATGTCCCGGGGCGTCCGCCACCGACGGAGCAGAAATGTCCAAACCCAGAGACGTCAAGAAAGTCGTGCTCGCTTATTCCGGCGGCCTCGACACATCCATCATCCTGAAATGGCTGCAGACCGAACTCGGCGCCGAAGTCGTCACCTTCACCGCCGATCTCGGCCAGGGCGGTGAGCTGGAGCCGGCACGCAAGAAGGCCGAGATGATGGGCATCAAGGACATCCGCATCGTCGATGTGCGCGAGGAATTCGTCGCCGATTTCGTCTTCCCGATGTTCCGCGCCAATACCGTCTATGAAGGCACCTATCTGCTCGGCACCTCGATCGCGCGGCCGCTGATCTCCAAGCACCTCGTCGAGATCGCCAGGGAAACCGGCGCCGATGCGATCGCGCATGGCGCCACCGGCAAGGGCAACGACCAGGTGCGTTTCGAGCTGTCGGCCTATGCGCTGAACCCGGATATCAAGGTCATCGCGCCGTGGCGCGACTGGTCGTTCAAGTCGCGCACCGACCTGATCAACTTCGCCGAGCAGCACCAGATCCCGGTGGCCAAGGACAAACGGGGCGAGGCGCCGTTCTCGGTCGACGCAAACCTGCTGCACTCCTCGTCCGAGGGCAAGGTGCTGGAAGATCCGTGGAGCGAACCGCCGGAATTCGTCCACCAGCGCACCGTCTCGCCGATGGACGCGCCGGACAAGGTCACCGAGATCGAGATCGAATTCCTGAACGGCGACCCGATCGCGCTCAACGGCAAGAAGCTGTCGCCGGCGACCATGCTGGCCGCCCTCAACGATCTTGGCCGCGACAACGGCATCGGCCGGCTCGACCTGGTCGAGAACCGCTTCGTCGGCATGAAGTCGCGCGGCGTCTACGAGACGCCGGGCGGCGCCATCCTGATCGTCGCCCACCGCGCCATCGAATCGATCACGCTCGACCGCGGCGCCGCGCACCTCAAGGACGAGCTCATGCCGCGCTACGCCGAACTCATCTACAATGGCTTCTGGTTCTCGCCCGAGCGCCTGATGCTGCAGGCGATGATCGACAAGAGCCAGGAAGACGTCGAAGGCACGGTGCGGCTGAAGCTCTACAAGGGCAATGTCATGGTCACCGGCCGCAAGTCGAAGAAGACACTCTATTCCGACGCGCTGGTCACCTTCGAGGATGACCGCGGCGCCTACGACCAGAAGGACGCCGCCGGCTTCATCCGCCTCAATGCGCTGAGGCTGCGCACGCTTGCCGCGCGCAACCGCAAGGGCTGATGTCCAGGTAGCGGCCTGCCGCTCTGCCAATCCACGTTCAAGAAACCCGGCGGAGACGCCGGGTTTTTGTTTGTTGGCACTAATATAAGCAAAATGACGTTACCTGTAGGCGGTTCCACGCGCATCACGCTCGACGTCTCGACCGTTGCTTCCCATGCCGGCAAGACGCTGGCCGACTGCTCCTACGTGATTGATGTGAAATAGGAACCGGGTTCGGCAGCCGGATATCTCGTTCACCAACAAAAAAGCCCGGCGCATGGCCGGGCTTTTGTCGAACGGAGCAACTCCAGGAAAAGTGTGAAGCGGTTATCCGTCCGCGGTTGTGTCAAAACAAAGAGTTGGACTTCAATCAATCGGCGTCGATGGCCGTGGCGATGCGCACGATGGCCTGCTGGTAGACGTTTGCGTCGTTCCAGCCGGCAATAGCGCCGACATTGTCCGCCGCGCTCGCGCCCCGCCGCCAGCCATGGGCCTTGAGGAAATTGGCGGTGGAAGCCAGTGCGGTGGCCTTGTCGCGCAGGTTGCCGCTGCCCACGCCATATTTCAGGACGTTCCCGGGGAGGAACTGCGTATGGCCGATCTCGCCATGCGCGGCGCCGACCGACGAAGCGGTCAAGGCGCCGCGATCGACCAGCTTCAGCGCCGCAATGGCATGCGGGTGAAAGAATTCCGGACGGCGGCAATCATAGGCAAGCGTCAAAATGGCCGAGACGGTATTCTGGTTGCCCATGGACGAACCGAAGCCGGTCTCCATGCCCCAGATGGCCAGCAACACGCCGGGCGACACGCCGTAGTTGCTTTCAATCTGGCTGAACAGCGCCGCGTTCGCCTTTTTCAGCGAACGGCCCTTGGAAATGATCGCCGCTCCGCCACGGCGCTTCATGAAGGCGTCCACCGAGCCGCTGAACGCCTTGTGAATGCCGCGGTCGACCGAAATTGTCTTTGTCGCGTAAGTGGCGCCGGCCAAAGCGGCCAGGCCCTTGGCGCCGACGCCTTCGGACTTGGCCTGGGCGGCGAAGCCCGGTTTCCAGGCATCGAAGCCGGCACCGGTGCTGCCACAGCTGGCCGCCGCCTGTGCGCCCGTCGCCAGCCCAAGCACAGCCACCACCGCGGCCGCTAAAATCCTACCCTTGGCAAGAAATGCCATGTCGTTCTCCTGGTTGCCTGATTCACGTCCCATCTGCGAATTTGCCAGCGAAACGTGCATTTGTCACCGTCCGCCGCACGATGCTGGCGAATGCCGGGGAATTCACCTACGATCAAGTGATTATTGTGGCGGGGTCGAAATTGCCATGGACGACGTCGATGTCGCGTCGGCGGCCGTGGCTGTGCCCGCGCCCGGCATTTCGGTGCGCCTTTCGGCATGGGCGGCCTGACAACCGGCGGCGGCGCGGCGCGGCTTGCGACGGCCAGGACCGCGCGCTCCATGGGCAGCATGCGGCAAATAGCGTCGGCACAGGCGGAACGGCGGCGGGCGCTGGGCGTTGGGCACCTGCCGCCCGCTGGGCTCTGAGGTTTTGAGGCCGACATGAAACTCTTCGACTGCCCGCATTGCGGCCATCGTCTGTACTTCGAGAATGCGCAATGCCTGAATTGCTCCAGCCTCGTGCTCTACGATCCCGAGCATGCCCGCTTCGCCCTGTCGGGCGCCGACGGCATCTTCCAGTGCACCAACGCCGATGAATGCGCCTGCAACTGGATGGCCGAACCGGGGCAGGGGTTTTGCCGCGCCTGCGGGCTGAACCAGCTGATCCCCGATCTCTCCGTCGACGGCAACCGCCGGCGCTGGATCCGGGTCGAGGCGGCCAAGAAGCGCGCCATCTATTCGCTGCTCGCCTTCGGCCTGCCGGTGGCGCCCAAACAGGCGCCGGCGGACGAGGTGGGCCTCGCCTTCGACTTCCTGGCCGATCCGATCGGCGGCGGGCCGGGCGGCGAACGTATCCTGACCGGCCATGACAATGGCCTGATCACGCTCAACGTCGCCGAGGCCGATTCAGCCGAGCGCGAGAAGCGTCGCGTCGAGATGGGTGAGAACTACCGGACGCTGCTCGGCCATTTCCGCCACGAGCTCGGCCACTATTACTGGGACCGCCTGATCCGCGACGATCCGCAAAGGCTGGACGCTTTCCGCGCTTTGTTCGGCGACGATCGCGCCGATTACGAACAGGCGCTGAAGACCTACTACGCCAATGGTGCCGCGCCCGACTGGCAGCAAAACCATATCTCGGCCTACGCCACCTCGCATCCCTGGGAGGACTGGGCCGAGACCTGGGCCCACCATCTGCACATCACCGACACGCTGGAGATGGTCCACGCGCTGAACTTCCCGCTCGGCCGGCTGGAGACGGTGGAAGCCAATGACCTGCCGCGCGGCGACACAGGCGGCGAACTGCAGGCGGCCCCTTGCGAACCCGCCAACGCGCCCGAGCCCTTCGAAACGATCCTTGCCCGCTGGCTGGTGCTGTCGGAAGCCTCCAATTCGATCAACCGCTGCATGGGTCTGCCCGACCTCTATCCCTTCGTCATTTCGGACGTGACGGCGCGAAAACTGGCCTTCGTTCACGAGCTTTTGACCGGACTGCCGAAAGACGCGGGAACAAATCGTGAGTTGGCGCCGGCGTTTTAGCCGGAACGCATGCGCCGCTGCCCCGTTTTCACCGCCGAGGGATCATGAAAACGGAGTGAAACCATGAAGTCCGTCTTGTTGCCCGCAATCGCCGGGATGATGACCGTGATGTCGGGCGCCGCCTTTGCCGACACCGCCGTCTCGGCCGTCACCGATCTCAACGTGCGCGCCGGGCCCGGTCCGCAATATCCTGTTATCGGCGTGCTCGCCGCCGGCCAGTCGGCGACCCTCAATGGCTGCATCGAAAACAGCAAATGGTGCACCATCGCCGAAGCCGGCGGCCAGGGCTGGGTCTATTCCGACTACGTGACGGCCGATTTCAGCGGCAGCCGGGTGACCCTCACGCAACGTCCGCACGGCTCTAGCGTGGCCATCGTCTCGCCGCCGGAAGACATCGGCAATTATTCGACCGACTATACCGGGGCGATTGTCGCCGGCCAGCCGGCCGAGGACACCTTTCCCCCGCCCCCGGCCGAAGTCCGCACCTATGTCGATACGCATCGCCTCGACCCCGTCTATCTCGACGGCGAGGTGGTGACCGGCGCGACCCTGCCCGACACGGTCGAGCTGCGCGAAATTCCCGACTACAACTACCGCTATGTCTATGTGAACGGTCAGCCGGCGCTGATCGACCCGCAGACGCGGCGCATCATGTACGTCGTGCGTTGACGAAAAACCAGCGGTCGCGGTCGCGGCAACAGGTTGCCTGTATTTGGGAAGCGCTATCCTTCGCGAAGGCATCCCTCTCCCCGTCACCATACGGGGAGAGGGTGCCGACGGGCAGGGGGTAGCCAAGGTTCCGCCAAAAGCGCCGCCTGATTGCGACGCGAGCAATGGCGCGACCCGGCCCTTGTCTTGACTCCGCCGCGGATTTCCTGTCTACACGCCTCGAATTCCGCGACGAGTATCCCTCCGAGCAAGCCGACCAGGACGCCGAAGCCTCTTCGAGGTGGTGCTGTAAAGAGATCCTGGAGGCCAACACCCGGCAGCGCAATGCGCCCCCGGGTGCTTTTTGGTTTTGGGCTTTGCTTTTGCTTGGACAGTTGGCGCGAACGCATTACCTCTCGGGTCGAATGAACCGAGATCGAAGGACGCAAGATGTTTGAATCGCTGCAGGAGCGTCTTGGCTCCATCCTGAACGGCCTGACCGGCCGCGGCGCGCTTTCGGAGGCTGATGTCTCGGCGGCGCTGCGCGAGGTGCGCCGTGCGCTGCTCGAGGCCGACGTGGCGCTCGAAGTGGTGCGCTCCTTCACCGACAAGGTGCGCGAGAAGGCCGTCGGCGCCGCGGTGCTGAAGTCGATCAAGCCCGGCCAGATGGTCGTCAAGATCGTCCATGACGAGCTGGTCGACATGCTGGGCGCCGAAGGCGTCGCCATCGACCTCAATGCGCCGGCCCCCGTCGTTGTCATGATGGTCGGCCTGCAGGGCTCCGGCAAGACGACCACTTCGGCCAAGATTGCCAAGCGGCTGACCGAACGCCAGAGCAAGAAGGTTCTGATGGCCTCGCTCGACACGCGGCGGCCCGCCGCGCAGGAGCAGTTGCGCCAGCTCGGCGAGCAGACCAAGGTCGCGACGCTGCCGATCATTGCTGGCCAGAACCCCGTCGACATCGCCAAGCGCGCCGTGCAGGCGGCCAAGCTCGGCGGCCATGACGTCGTCATCCTCGACACCGCCGGCCGCACCCATATCGACGAGCCGCTGATGGTCGAGATGGCCGACATCAAGAAGGTGTCGAGCCCGCACGAGATCCTGCTGGTCGCCGATTCGCTGACCGGCCAGGACGCCGTCAACCTGGCGAAAAGCTTCGACGAGCGCGTCGGTATCACCGGCTTGGTGCTGACCCGCATGGACGGCGATGGCCGCGGCGGCGCCGCACTTTCGATGCGCGCCGTCACAGGCAAGCCGATCAAGCTGATCGGCACCGGCGAAAAGATGGACGGGCTGGAGGAATTCCACCCCAAGCGCATCGCCGACCGCATCCTGGGCATGGGCGACATCGTCTCGCTGGTCGAAAAGGCAGCCGAGAACATCGACGCCGAGCAGGCGGCGGCGATGGCCAAGAAGATGCAGTCGGGCAAGTTCGACCTGAACGATCTCGCCCAGCAGCTTCAGCAGATGTCGAAAATGGGCGGCATGGGCGGCATCATGGGCATGATGCCCGGCATGGGCAAAATGAAGGACCAGATGGCCGCCGCCGGCCTCGACGACAAAATGTTCGGCCGCCAGCTCGCCATCATCTCCTCGATGACCAAGGCCGAGCGCGCCAATCCCGATATGCTCAAGCATTCCCGCAAGAAGCGCATCGCCGCCGGCTCCGGCACCGATGCCGCAGAGATCAACAAACTGTTGAAGATGCATCGCGGCATGGCCGACATGATGAAGGCGATGGGCGGCAAGGGCAAAGGCGGCGGCCTGATGCGCGGCATGATGGGCGGCCTTGCCTCCAAGATGGGCCTCGGCGGCATGATGCCAGGCGGCGGTATGGGCGGCATGCCCGATCTCTCCAAGATGGACCCCAAGCAGCTCGAAGCCTTGCAGAAGCAGGCGCAGGCCGCCGGTCTCGGCGGCATGAAGGGCCTGCCCGCCCCCGGCGGCGGCCTGCCTGGCCTGCCCGGCGGCATGAAACTCCCGGGGCTTCCCGGCCTCGGCGGTGGCGGACTGCCGGGCCTTGGCAAGAAGAAGTGAGAATACGGATGAACGAAGAAAAGGACATGGCCGACGCCCGCACCATACTGGCCGGCTACCGCGCTTCGATCGACAACATCGACGCGGCCCTCATCCACATGCTGGCCGAGCGCTTTCGCTGCACCAAGGCAGTCGGCGTGCTGAAGGCCGAGCATGGCCTGCCGCCGGCCGACCCGGCGCGCGAGCAGCAGCAGATCGCCCGTCTGCGCCAGCTGGCCAACGACGCGCATCTCGACCCCGATTTCGCGGAGAAGTTCCTCAACTTCGTCGTCCGCGAAGTGATCCGCCACCACGAACAGATCGCCGCTGCCAACGGCGTGACGAAAACCGGCTGACCCAACCAGCCTCAACGCAATCAAACGAAATCAGAGCTTTTAGGAGATAAGAAATGGCACTGAAGATCAGACTGGCCCGTGCGGGCTCGAAGAAGCGTCCTTACTACCACGTCGTCGTCGCCGACGCCCGTTCGCCGCGTGACGGCCGGTTCATCGAGTCGCTCGGCTCGTGGAACCCGCTGCTGCCGAAGGACGGCGAGCGCGTCAAGGTCGACGCCGATCGCGTCAAGCACTGGCTGTCGCACGGCGCCCAACCGACCGACCGCGTGCTGCGCTTCCTCGACGAGGCCGGCCTTGCCAAGCGCGACGCCCGCTCCAACCCGAAGAAAGCCGAGCCGGGCAAGAAAGCGCAGTAACGCGCCGCTTTGCTGAAGAAGGCGCAGGAAGACGCTGCCGCCGCCGTTGCGGCCGCTGCCGCCGCGCCGGCCGGGGCGGAAGCCGCCACCGCCGAATAAGGATCGCTTCATCGCATCGACAAACGGCGGGCCGGTGCCCGCCGTTTTGCTATTGTGCGCCGGTGCCATGGCGGTATCGGATGGAACGGATGGGCGAACGGCCAGTCATCGAAGAAATCCTGTCCGGCGACGTTGCCGGAACGCTGCTGCGATGCGCTGGCGCCACGACGGGCGTCGTGGTGCTGAGCGGATCGAGCGGCCGTGTCGACGTCGCCCGCGCGCGGCTGTTCGCCAGCGAGGGCGCATCCGCCCTGGCGCTCCGGTGGTTCGGCGGCGAAGACCAGGTCCCCGGCATATGCGAAATCCCGCTGGAGACGTTTTTCGCCGCGACCGACCGTCTTGTCGGACTGGGCTGCCGGCGCATCGTCTATGTCGGCACGTCCAAGGGCGCCGAAGCGGCCTTGCTCGCGGCCGCGCACGACCCGCGCATCGACGTGGTGGTCGCGATCAGCCCGACATCGGTGGTCTGGGGCAATATCGGGCCGGGCCGCGACGGCACCAGCTGGCCCGAGCGATCGTCATGGACGCTGAAGGGGGTGCCGCTCCCGTTCGTTCCGACCGAGCCGAACTGGCACGCAGGCCACGTCGCTGGCCTTGTGTCCTACAGGGGGCTGTTCGAGCACTGCCTGGCAAGCTTCGAGCAGGAGGCGGACAGGGCCGCCATTCCCGTCGAGGCTATCCCGGCGAAGCTTGTGCTGGTCGGGCGGCGACGACGCGCTGTGGCCCTCGCTCGATTTTGCGCGGTCGATTGTTCGGCGTCGAGAAGTTGCCGGAAAGGCCACCCGCCTCGTCTCGAACCCCCGCGCCGGCCACCGCGTCCTCTTGCCGGGTGAAACCACCCCAAGGTCCGCATTGCACGCCCATGGCGGCAACGATCAAGCCGATGCGCGTCTCGGCCGCGGCGCCTGGGAATTGATCCGGAACTTGTTGTAGGCGTTTTCGAACGAAAACGGCGGGCCTGCGCCCGCCGTTTTGCTGTCTCTAGTGCTGGTCGCCGCTCAATAGCCGCTCGGGCAGCGGTCGACATAGACACGGCCATGACGGTCGCGATAGCGGCACTGGCCACTTTCGCTGGCATGGCCGATCAGGGCACCCGCGACCGCGCCGACCGCGCCTCCGACGACAGCGCCCTGGACCGGATCTCCGGCCACGGCAGCACCGATCGCGGCGCCGCCAAGGCCGCCTACGGCAGCACCTTTTTCCGTCTGCGAGCACGCGCCCAACGCCATCGTCAGTACCAGAATGGTCATGATTTTCTTCATTTTTGTTCCTCTCACAGGGGGATCACCAATCGCTCCGCCAAGTGCTTAACTCGCAGACGGCTAATTTGATCCCACGGAGGATGAAGTTCTTGGCGCCGCTCGCCAGGGCCGCTTCCCGCGAGCGGCTGTGTTCATTCGCATCACGCCGTTTCGGCCAATCTCGAAAGGCGGAACCCGGCATCTGGCACCTAGGAAAAATAGAACTTCTCCGCGGGCAGCATTTTTGGCGGCACCTCCCCCAGCGCCTCGAACGCCGAGATCTCGCAAACGCGGCACAGCCCGTCGAGAGCGAGGTCGTTGGCTTCGGTGCCGAACGGATCTTCGAGCTCTTCCGAAAGCGCGTCGAGGCCGAAGAAGGTGTAGGCGATCAGCGCCGTGAACAGCGGCGTCGCCCAGCCGGTGGTCGAGATCAGCCCGATGGGCAGAAGCAGGCAGACGATATAGGCCGTGCGGTGCACCAGCAGCGTATAGGCGAAGGGCAAGGGCGTGCCGGCGATCCGCTCGCAGCCGGCCTGGATGGCCGACATCGACGCCAGCCTCTCATCGAGGATGCGGAAGCCGATCGGATCGACGTCGCCCGACCGGCGCTGCGCATTGGCGCGCCGCCCCATGCGCCGGACCATCTCGTCGGCCGGATTGGCAAAGGCCACGACCGTCTCCGCCTCGGCTTCGATGAAGGCGCCGGCGTCCTTGATGCTGTCGGTCTTGCGCAACTGGCCGCGCAGGAAATGACAGAAGGCCAGCGCCTCCATCAGCAAGGCTCGCTGTTCGACCGGATCGGGAATGAGGCTGGTCGTGGCGCGCGCCAGGTTGCGGATCTCGAAGACCAGCGTGCCCCACAGCTTGCGCGCTTCCCACCAGCGGTCATAGGCGGCGTTGTTGCGGAATGACAGATAGATGGACAGCGTCACGCCCACCAGCCCGAAGGGGGTGATGTTGAAGACGCCGAGATCGAGCTCGAACCATCGCGCCAGGGCCAGGATGACCGCCGAATAGACGGCGAACCCGAAGATCTGCGGCAGGATGCGCGGCACCACGGAGCCGCGCATGATGAAGAACAGCTGCAGGAAGTTTGGGCGCGGGCGAACGATCATTGGACGGGCCTTTCACGGACCGGCATCGGCCCTCAGCTCCCTATTGTGCGATGTGACTGACCCGCAAGCCCGGCCGCCAGCGACATAGCCATGTCGTGCGCCGTGCACCCTATCGGCATGTGCCGGTTGCGGATATTGAGAAGCCTGTGCCCGTTCCTGTTCAGGCGAGAGAAATGACCGGCGAGACCGATCTGAAGACATTGTTGGCGTCCATGACGCCGGAATTGCTCGATGGCATCCATGTCTTCGCCACGCTCGCGCCCGGCGTTTCCCAGCCGAAGGACCTCGACCCGGTGATGGTGTTTCGCGAGCGCGAGGGCACGACGCTGATCGTGACCGAGGACGTGGCAAGGGCAGCCGGACTGACCGCCTCGTTCCGCTGCCGGATGATCACGCTGAACATCCACTCATCGCTGGAAGCGGTCGGTTTCCTCGCCGCCATCACCACGCGGCTCGCCGCCGCCGGCATGGGCGTCAATCCGGTCTCGGCGTTCTACCACGACCATCTGTTCGTGCCGGCGGAGCGGGCGGAAGAGGCGCTGCGGCTGCTTCATGAGCTGGCCAAGGACAGTGCCGGCTGAAATCAACGCCTGCTAACATACAGAATATCCGGCAGGCCTTCCTCATTGGTCGTGCCGTCGCCGAACGCTTCCGCACGGAACCCATGACGCTCGTAGAAACGCCGGGCACCGGTGTTGGCCTGGAAGCAATGGAGTTTCGTGACCGACAGCCCAGCGGTCACGTCCGTCAGCAACCGGCTGCCTATGCCTTGTCCCGTCCAGGCCGGGTCGAGATAGAGCTGTTCCACCCGATCGCCGCCGACGGCAATGAAGCCGACAATCTGGCTGACGACTTCGGCGACCGTCACCTGCTGCCGTGGCAGCACGATATCGCGGATGAAGGCGAGATCCTCGGCCGGCGTGTGAACGACCGGCATCCAGTCGAAGGCGTTGAGCGCCGCCCGCATGAGCCGGGCAATGGCAGCGGCATCCGCGCCGGTAGCGGGGCGCAGGACGGCACCTGCGAGCTGAGTGCTAGTCATGAAGGGAACGCCAACGTCTCACTCCGCTGGAACACGGCTCAACGGTCTCGGCGCTTCGCGCCGATCCACCTTCTCCCACAGGGGGAGAAGGAAGAAGCGCCCCGGCCGAAGGCCGCGCCCGCGACTGCGGGCCGCCGATCTTTCGGCGCCCCCGCGAAGGGCCCGCCGCGGCAGCGGCGATACGGCCCGTGAGCGCTAATCAAACCGCCGTCAGGCCGCCTTCTTCTTCGGCTGGATCAGGCCGCGCTCGACAAGCAGCTCGGCGATCTGCACGGCGTTGAGCGCCGCGCCCTTGCGCAGATTGTCGGAGACGACCCACATCGACAGGCCGTTGTCGACGGTCGAGTCCTCGCGGATGCGCGAGATGAAGGTGGCGTCCTCGCCGGCCGATTCCAGCGGCGTGATGTAGCCGCCGTCCTCGCGCTTGTCCAAGACCTGGCAGCCCGGCGCGTCGCGCAGGATGTCGCGCGCCTCGTCGGCGCTGATCGGCTTTTCGAACTCGATGTTGACCGCTTCCGAATGGCCGATGAACACCGGCACGCGCACGCACGTCGCCGTCAGCTTGATCTTGGGGTCGAGCATCTTCTTGGTCTCGGCGACCATCTTCCACTCTTCCTTGGTGAACCCGTCGTCGAGGAAGACGTCGATATGCGGAATGACGTTGAAGGCGATGCGCTTGGTGAACTTCTTGACGTCGACCTGGTCGGCGACGAACACGGCACGGGTCTGCGTGAACAGCTCGTCCATGCCTTCCTTGCCGGCGCCCGACACCGACTGGTAGGTGGCGACGACGACGCGCTTGATGGTGGCAAAATCGTGCAGCGGCTTCAGCGCCACGACCAGCTGCGCGGTCGAGCAGTTCGGGTTGGCGATGATGTTCTTGCGCGTGAACAGCGAGATCGCGTCCGGATTCACTTCCGGCACGATCAGCGGCACGTCCTGGTCGTAGCGGAAGGCCGACGAATTATCGATGACGACGCAGCCCTGCTTGCCGATCTTCGGCGACCATTCCTTGGAGACGTTGCCGCCCGCCGACATGACGCAGATGTCGGTGTCGGAAAAGTCGTAGCTGTCCAGCGCCCTGACCTTCAGCGTGCGGTCGCCGAACGACACTTCCGTGCCCTGGCTGCGCCGCGACGCGAGCGCCACAACTTCGCTTACCGGAAAGCCGCGCTCTTCCAGTATGTTGAGCATTTCCCGGCCCACATTGCCCGTGGCACCGACGACTGCAACCTTGAAACTCATAAAGATCTCCTGTCCCTCTCCGCTTGGTTTTTGGAGAAAACCCGCCGGCCAATGCGGGTTCCGTCCCCCGGGCCGGACCCGGGAGAGGGTGGTTAGGCCAAGGGAATCACACCGTTTTGGTGGTGGTTTTTTTGGCCGTGGTTTTGCTGGAACGAGGGGACGCGCCGAGGCGCCCCGCCCAATGGTTCGCATTGAGGCTGGGGGCATCGAATGCAAGAAGAGCCATCAAAAGGCCGCGCATCGAAAAACGATCCCGTTCGAAGCGGGCTTTTACGCGGTTTGCGGCAGGAGTCAATGCGCGGTGCGTCGCATGGCCTTCATGGCGCGCCCTGTACAAGAGCGGCGGCAGGAAGTACGAACGGCCAAGATTGTTGGGCTGGCGCGGCGCCGGCCCCGATGTGCTCCATGATGAGCGCAGAACCCTGAATTCCGAAAGAGCGAGATGTCCAACTTTGAAGGTATCGTACCGGCGCTGGCACAGGCGCTGGAAAAACGCGGCTATTCCGATCTGACGCCGGTGCAGAAGGCGGTGCTGGAACTTGGGTCCGCCGATGCGCTGGTATCGGCGCAGACCGGCTCCGGAAAGACCGTGGCCTTCGGCCTTGCCATGGCGCCGACGCTTCTCGACGGCGCCGAGCGCTTTGGCGCCGCCACGGCACCACTGGCGCTGGCGGTGGCGCCAACGCGCGAACTGGCGCTGCAGGTGACGCGCGAACTCGAATGGCTTTACGAGCCGACCGGCGCCACGGTGGCGTCCTGCGTCGGCGGCATGGACATGCGCACCGAGCGGCGCGCGCTGGAGCGTGGCGCCCATATCGTGGTCGGCACGCCCGGCCGCCTGCGCGACCACATCACACGGCAATCGCTCGACATGTCGGCGCTGAAGGCGGTGGTGCTCGACGAGGCCGACGAGATGCTCGATCTCGGTTTTCGCGAGGACCTCGAATTCATCCTCGATGCCGCGCCGGCCGAGCGCCGCACGCTGATGTTCTCGGCCACCGTGCCGCGTTCGATCGCCACGCTAGCGCAGGGCTACCAGCGCGATGCCGTGCGCATCTCCGCCGCCGGCGAGGAGAAGCAGCATCTCGACATCGAATACCGGGCGCTCAACGTCGCCCAGGCCGACCGCGAGAACGCCATCATCAACGTGCTGCGTTTCTATGAGGCGAAGAATGCGCTGGTGTTCTGCAACACGCGTGCCGCCGTCAATCACCTGACCGCGCGCTTCAACAACCGCAATTTCTCGGTCGTGGCGCTTTCGGGCGAGCTCAGCCAGAACGAGCGCAGCCACGCGCTGCAGGCGATGCGCGACGGTCGCGCAAAGGTGTGCATCGCCACCGACGTCGCGGCGCGCGGCATCGACCTGCCCAACCTCGAACTGGTCATCCACGCCGACCTGCCGACCAATCCCGAGACGCTGCTGCACCGCAGCGGCCGCACCGGCCGCGCCGGGCGCAAGGGCGTCAGCGCACTGATCGTGCCGGGCAGCGCCCGCAGGCGAACCGAGCGGCTGTTGCAGAACGCCGGCCTCAAGGCGACATGGGCGAGCCCGCCCTCCGCCGACGATGTTATCCGCCGCGACGACGAGCGCATCCTCGCCGATCCGGCCTTCGACGAGCCGGTGAAGGACGACGAGCGCGCGTTCATCGACGCGCTTCTCGCCAAGCATGGCGCCGAACAAGTGGCGGCCGCCTTCGTGCGCCAGTGCCGCGCCAGCCGTTCGGCGCCCGAGGATCTCATGGACGTCGCGCCGTTCACGCCTTCACGCGAAAGACCCGCGGGCGAAAAATTCGCGCAGCGCGACGAAGCGCCGGGCCGCCGTGACGATTTCGGCGCCAGCGTCTGGTTCTCGCTGTCGGTCGGACGCCGGCAGAATGCCGAGCCGCGCTGGCTGATCCCGATGCTGTGCCGCACCGGCGGCATCTCGAAGCGCGAGATCGGCGCCATCAAGATGCAGCCGGAAGAAACCTTCGTGCAGATCGCCGCGGACTGGGCCGACCGTTTTCTCGCCGCCATCGGCCCCGACCGCAAACTGCAGGGCAATATCGGGGTCAAGCGGCTCGACGGCACGCCGGATCTGTCACGGGCCGGCTATCAGCCGCCCAGCCCCGACAAGAAGCCGCATCGCGGCAAGGCGCCATTCGACCCGAACGCGCCGAAACGCAAGTTCGAGAAGCGCGCACCGGCCTCGGCCGACCAGCGCCCGGCAGCCGCGCATGAGGCAAAGCCGTGGGCGAAAAAGTCGGGCAAGGCAAAATTCGACAATGCCGGCCCGCCGAAGCACAAGAAGCCGAAGAAGCGGCCTTCGTAATCCCTATGAACGCCGGGACGCGCTCTCTTTCAGACCGGCCTTGATGGCCGACCAGCTAGCGGCCGCCGGCGTCGGCCGATGGTTTTGGGCGATGCGCTCCGCCAACGAGGCACGCCAGGCATGATCCTCAGCCATCCTGCGGATGGCGGCGTACCAGCCGGCCTGGTCTTCGGAATCGATCGCCGGCATCAGCCCGCCGCTCGCCTCGATCAGCGACGGCGCCGTTGACACGATGACCGGGACGCCGAAATCGAGACATTCCGAGGCGCCGTAGCCCCAGCCCTCTATATGCGAGGGAAAAACGCCGAACGTGGCGCTGCGATAATAGCCGATGAGCTGCTCGTCGCTCACCAGTCCGGTGAAGGTGACTGACTGGAGCAGTTCGGGATGCGCCTTGAGAAAAGCGCGCAGCGGTTCGATCATCCAGCCCCAGCGCCCGGCGCAGACAAGCCTTGGCAGCTTGACGCCCTCTTCCCGCGCCTGCTGCCAGATCCGCGCCAGCAATATGTGGTTCTTGCGCACTTCGATGGTCGAGCAATAGAACACGAACGGCTCGCCGGCCTCGATGCGTGAGGTCGCGCCGATGCGCGAAGCCGTCTCGTGCAGGATGGAAGGCATCGGAAACCGGTACACAACCGGCGCGCCGATGCCGGCCTTGCGCATATATTCGGTCAGCGTCGCGCCAACCTCGTCGGAGGCGCAGAATGCCGGCGCGCCGGCGCGCACGAGCTGCTCGAGATCGGAGCCGAAACGGCGCTCCCCTGTGTTCGAGCCAAGCAGGTCGGGGCGCAATGCCGGGATGATGTCGTGACACAGGAAGGCGACCTTGCCGGCGCCGCCCGAAACGGCGAACCGGTCTTCCTGGGTCAGGATGTGATGGCTGATCAGCACAAGGTCCGGCTCCGTCTCGGCCGGCTGGGCCGGGGCCTCTCGCAGGCCAAAGCGGATCCGCGCGCGCTCGTAGAGGCGATAGGCGCGGATCAACAGCCGCGTCGCCCGCCAGGCGATCCCCATGCCGCCATTGGTCACCGTCCTGGCCAGATGGCGGTCCGCGTCACGCTTGTCCCAGGGCCGTTGGCGCACCGCCTCGAAAGCCCGCGACAGCGCCGCGCGTCTTCCCGGCCACCCCTTGACACGATGCGGTGAAATCTCGCCCGCCGCGACATGGTCCTGCTCGAAAGGCGCAAGCGGCCGGAACCGGCCTTCGCCTGGCCTGAACGCCACCACCTCCACGTCGGGGTCGGGATCCGCCAAGGCCGCGTTGACGAGAAAGCTCTCCACCCGTGGAATGCCCGCCAGGCCCTTGCCCGCCGGCCAGAACATCAGGCCGGTGGCATCGATGGCCAGCGAAGGGGTGAACCTCGGCGGCCTTGCGGCCTGCCTGTCCTCGGTCCCGGCGCTGGCATCGGAATTTTCTGTTGTCATGATCTGCTTCGGCGAAGGCGGCCGCACCTGAAGCCTTATGCTTGATTTGCCGCTAGTATGGTAGCCATGCCGTACGGTCTTGCCCGCGGGATCGGCCCTGTGCCACACCTTGGCGGGGACGCGGCGACAGGGGGGTGGGCGATGCGTGGCGAAGTGCTTCACTATGACGAGGGCCAGGGTTTCGGCTTCATCACCGGAGCCGACGGCAACCGCTACACATTCACCCGCGAAGACCTTCGCCGGCAAACCGCGGTGCCCAAGGGCGCCGCGGTCGAGTTCCAGCCGGGCGGCGGCCAGGCGCGTGACGTTTTCACGATAGAGGCCGCAGGCCCGGCCGCCGGTGCAAGCCCCGCACCGGCTCAAGCCAATCCCGCGCCCGCGGCGGTCGCATCACCGGCGCAGCATTTCGGTCGGGCGGCCGAGCCGGCAGAGCCCACCGATCTCTGGTCCTATTTCTGGGGCGGCCTGACCCGGAACTACTTCAATTTTGCCGGCCGCGCCCGCCGCAAGGAATATTGGGGCTATTGCCTGTTCTGGACGATCGCCTTGCTGGTGATCGTCGGCATCGGCGTTTTCACCGATGCCGAGATAGGCAATTTCGACAACGCCGAGGTGCCGGCGATGACGGTGGGGCTTTTCGGCCTTTTCCTGCTGGCCACCTTCCTGCCCAGCCTCGGCATGATCGTGCGCCGCCTGCACGACCTCGGCCTGACCGGCTGGCTCTGCCTGCTCATCCTGATCCCGACCTTCGGCAGCCTGATCATCCTGGTCTTCGCATTGATCCCGACACAGGGACACGAAAACCAGTGGGGGCCTGTGCCGGCGGGGGTCAGGCTATAAGCTGAGCCTGCATCCCGCGACCGTGAGCACCTTTAGGCGGAGCTAGGGCGATTCCGGGAAAAGGTGAGCGGTTTTCCGTCCGGAATTGCGTCAAGACAAAGAGTTAGAGCGGGTTAACCCAGGAACTTGGCGATGATCGCGTCGCCCATCTCGACCGTGCCGACCTCGGTCATGCCCGGCGAGAAAATGTCCTTCGTCCGCAGGCCCTGCTCGAGCACGGCGGCGATCGCGCCTTCCAGCCTGTCGGCTTCATCGACCATGCCGAAGGAATAGCGCAGGCACATGGCGAAGGAAGCGATCATGGCGATCGGGTTGGCGATGCCCTTGCCGGCGATGTCGGGCGCCGAGCCGTGCACGGGCTCGTAGAGCGCCTTGCGCTTCTTGGTCTTGGCGTCGGGCGCGCCGAGCGAGGCGGACGGCAGCATGCCGATCGAGCCGGTCAGCATGGCGGCGATATCGGACAGCATGTCGCCGAACAGATTGTCGGTGACGATGACGTCGAACTGTTTTGGCCAGCGCACCAGCTGCATGCCGCCGGCGTCGGCCAGCATGTGGTCGAGCTTGACGTCGGAATAGCGCGCCTTGTGGGTCTGGGTGACCACCTCGTTCCACAGCACGCCCGATTTCATGACGTTGCGCTTTTCCATCGAGGTGACGTGATTGCGACGCGTCCGCGCGAGCTCGAAGGCGACGCCCGAAATGCGCTCGATCTCGAACGTGTCGTAGACCTGCGTGTCGATGCCGCGCTTCTGGCCGTTGCCGAGATCGATGATCTGCTTGGGCTCGCCGAAATAGACGCCGCCGGTCAGCTCGCGCACGATGAGGATGTCGAGGCCTTCGACCACTTCCTGCTTGAGCGAGGACGACGCGGCGAGTGCCGGGTAGCAGATGGCCGGGCGCAGGTTGGCAAACAGCTCCATATCCTTGCGCAGCCGCAGCAGACCGGCCTCGGGGCGCACCTCGTAAGGCACGGCATCCCATTTCGGTCCGCCGACGGCGCCGAACAGCACCGCGTCCGCCGCCATCGCCTTGGCCATGTCGGCATCGGAAATCGCCGCGCCGTGCGCGTCGTAGGCGCAGCCGCCGACCAGGCCCTCATCGGTGGCGAAGCCGCTGCCTAGCTTTCCGTTCATGGCCGATATCAGCTTCTTGACCTCGGCCATGGCCTCGGGGCCGATGCCGTCGCCGGGGAGCAGGAAAAGATGCTTCGTTGCCATGGAGAAACCGTCCCAGAAAGATTTGAACCGCGGCCTTGCTAAACGCCAAGCGCTTGCGGCGCAAGCCTGCGGTTCGGAACCGCGATCACCGATGTGAGAGAATGTTGACCAGCCGGCCCAGGGGATCGCGCACATAGAAGCGCCGCACGCCCCACGGTTCGTCGGCCGGGCCGTATTCGATGGCGAAGCCGGCGGCCTTCATGCCTTGAAGTGCTGCCTCGACATCGTCGACCTCGATCGACAGGTCCGGCACCGGCGTGCCGGAGCCACCTTGCGCCATGAAGGAGACCTGCACCTGCATCTGTTCTTCCGAGCCGTAGGTGGCGATCCAGCCCTGATCCATCAGCACGTCGAGGCCAAGCACATCATGGTAGAAACGTTTCGCCGCCGCCGCATCCCGCGTCGCGATATTGGCCACGATGCGCCGGACCTTCATGGGCTTCCTCAGGATCCCATAGCCGAGCGCCGCAGCGCCGTGACTTCGATCTCGATCTTCATTTCCGGCTTGTTGAGCTGGCACACGATCATCGTCGCCGCCGGCCTGATGTCGCCGAATGTCTCGCCCAGGATCGGGAAGACCACGTCGACGAAGGCCTGGTCGGTGATGTAGTAATGCGCCCGCACCACGTCTGACATCTCGAAGCCGCCGTCGGCCAGCGCCTTGCCGATCGTCGTCAGGCAGTTGCGCGTCTGCGCCTCGACCGTCTCCGGCATCGTCATCGTCACGTAGTCGTAGCCGGTCGTCCCGGACACGAAGCACCAATCCCCCTGCACCACCGCGCGCGAATAGCCGGCGGTCTTCTCGAAGGGCGAACCGGTGGAGATCAGTTTGCGCATAGGGGCCCCCTTGGGTTTGCTGAGCGTCCGTCTAGCAGAGGAGGGCGATCCGGTCGTGGGCCAAGCCGAGCGGACCATTGTCACGATGCGGCGAGGTGGTGCCTCCCTCCCGTCGTCATCCTATGCCAAGCAAGGAGCGGACGTAGGGCCGCCCTAATTCGCCGACCCCACCGCCTTGTCCAGCGCTTCCTTGACATCGGCCGGCCATGTCGCCGTCGGCGGCCAGGCCTGCGGCTCGCCATTGTCGCCGCGGCGGGCGAAGTAGAGTTTGTGCCTGGCCGGATCGACCGCCATGAAGCCGTCATTGCCGCCGCAATCATGCGGCACGCAGCCGCTGGCGTAGAAGGCGCCCGACGCGGTCTTTTCCGTGCCGCCGCCGACCAGCAGGCTGGTCGCCATGTCGGGCATGTCCTTGCCGAGCAGCTTTTCGGCTTCCTTGTAGACTGCCTCGTTGTGGAAGGCGTCGATGATGTTGTCGTATGTCGACGGGTCGATGTCCTTCCAGTCGGTGCCAGGCTCCGGCGTGTAGGCGAGGTTGCCGGAGGTGGTCAGTCCCGATGTCGGCGACCACTGCAGGGCCGGCTTCTGATCGCCCGGCAGCAGATAGGGTACGAAATAGATGGCGCTGTCGGAGATCGCCGCCGGCGGCGCGCCGCACTCGTCCTGCTCGACCGTCGTGGTCTTGATCTCGCCGTCCTTCGGCTTCCAGACGATGACCTTGGCCGGGCCGCATTGATTGCCGCCGTCGCCGACATCGACCAGCGCCACGTTGACGTCGCCGATCTTCACGACCTTGTCGAAGAAGACATCGTAGTTGCTGGCCAGCGGCTTGCCGTCATAGGCGAGCACCTTTTCGCCATCCTGCTCCGGCTGCGTGATGGTCAGCTGGCCGCCCTCGAACGCTATCGGCGCCTGCTTGTCGTCGTCGGCGGGCGCCGCATCGCTGGTGCTCGACGATCCCTGGTCGGTCGCCGGCTGGTCGGCCGGCTTCTGGGCTGCCGCGGGCGTCTGCGTCTGCGCAAAGGCGCTCACGCTGGGCACCAGCAACAAGGCCAGGCCGCAAACGCCGGCAAGAAGCGAACGTGCCATGACTGTCCCTCCCCTCAGTCGCCACCAAACCCGGCCGGAAAGCGGTCGGGCCTATCGTCGGACGGTGCCGCTCAGGCCCAGGGCCGCTGTTCGGCGTTGCGCTTCTCGAACGAGGCGATGGCGCCGGCCTTCTCCATGGTCAGGCCGATATCGTCGAGCCCGTTGAGCATGCAGTGCCGCTTGAAGTCGTCGAGGTCGAACTTGACGACGCCGCCATCCGGGCCGCGGATTTCCTTGGCTTCGAGGTCGACCGACAAAGTGGCGTTCGAGCCGCGCGAGGCGTCGTCCATCAACTTCTCCAGATCCTCGGGGCTGACGGTGATCGGCAGCACGCCGTTCTTGAAGCAGTTGTTGTAGAAGATGTCGGCGAACGAGGTCGAGATGACGCAACGGATGCCGAAGTCGAGCAGCGCCCACGGCGCGTGCTCGCGGCTCGAACCGCAGCCGAAATTGTCGCCGGCGACGAGGATCTGCGCCTTGCGGTAGGCCGGCTTGTTGAGAACGAAATCCGGATTTTCAGAACCGTCGTCATTGTAGCGCATCTCGGCGAACAGGCCGGTGCCGAGGCCGGTGCGCTTGATCGTCTTGAGATAGTCCTTCGGGATGATCATGTCGGTGTCGACATTGACGATCGGCATCGGAGCGGCGACGCCGGTGAGCTTGGTGAATTTTTCCATGGCTTTGGCCCGTGTTTTCGTTGCGGGGGATTTGCTGACGCCCCGTTTACACAAAGCCGAGGGCAAATAAAAGGCAACTGTTCGTGCGCGCTGGCACAAGGGGCGTAGCGCAAAACGGCTTCGAATTCGCGAAGCGATGGTGCAGTCTGGCGGCATGGCAGAAAACCCCCATGTCCTCTACGCAAGCGAGCCCGCGCTCGACGTCGCCGAATTCCGCCGCGTCCTGGTGGAATCCGGCCTCGGCGAGACACGGCCCGTCGATGATCCCGCCAGGCTGCGGGCGATGCTGTCCGGCGCCAATCTTGTGCTGACCGCGCGTCTCGACATAGCGGACAAACCGCTGATCGGCGTCCTCAGGGCCATGACCGACTTTTCCTGGGTCTGCTACATCTCGGAGCTCGCCGTGTCCCGATCGGCGCAGGGACTCGGCGTCGGCAAGGGCCTCATGGACGAGGCGCGCCGGCAGCTCGGGCCGTCGATCGCCATCAGCCTGATTTCAATGCCCGACGCGGTCGGCTTTTACGAACGCATCGGCATGAAACGCATGGCCGACGCCTTCTGGTTCTCCCGCAAGAACTGACTTTTTCTCCTGAAGCCGCCCAACCGCTGGCGTGCGACCTTGTCGCTTGACATGCAACCAAATGGTTGCATATTAAGGCCATGAGCATGGATGCAGTCTTTCGCGCCTTGGCCGACCCGACACGCCGGCAATTGCTGGACAACCTCCATGCCCGGAACGGGCAGACGCTGAACGCGCTGTGCGCGCAGATGGACATGACGCGCCAGGCGGTGACCAAGCATTTGGCGATCCTGGAGGAAGCCAACCTCGTTACCACGCTCCGCAAGGGACGGGAGAAGCAGCACTACCTCAACCCGGTTCCGATCAACGAGATCGCCGAGCGCTGGATCGGCAAGTTCGAGCGCCATCGGCTGGATGCATTGAGTGATCTGAAGAAACGCCTCGAAAGGGAAGACTGATGAGCAACAGCTTCGTTTACGTCACCTACATCCGCACCACGCCCGAAAAACTCTGGGAGGCGCTGACCGACCCGGAGTTCAACCGGCAGTTCTTCCTCTGCTCCCATCAGGAAAGCGACTGGAAGGTCGGCTCCAGCTGGAAACTGATCTTCCCCGACGGCCGCGTCGCCGACTCGGGCGAGATCCTGGAGATCGACCCGCCGAGGCGCCTGGTCATCAAATGGCGCAATGAATGGATGCCGGAGATCAAGGAAGACGGCTATACGCGCTGCACCTTCGCCATCGAACAGGACGGCGAACTGATGAAGCTTGTCGTCACCCACGAGGCCGACGGCGCGCACCGGCTGATCCCGAATGTCGCCAAGGGCTGGCCGCTGGTGCTGGCCAGCCTCAAGAGCCTGCTCGAGACCGGCAAGGGTTTCGAGCGCCCGCCATCGAAAGAGTGAAGTCGTTTCGATACCGAAACAAAAACGGATGCGGAGGCGCCGGTGATACACTTCGGGGTACGGAGCATGACCAATGGCGAGACGATCATGGCGTCGGCCGAGATCGAAGCGCCTGTGGATCGCATCTTCGCGGCGCTGGTCACGCGAGAAATCGAGCAATGGTGGGGATCCGCCGACACCTACCGGATGGCCGATTGGTCGGCCGACCTTCGCGTCGGCGGCCGCTGGACGGTTGTCGCCCGCACGACCGACGGCCGGGACCTGCCGGCCGGCGGCGAATTCCTCGAGATCGAAGCGCCGCGCCGGATCGTGCAGACGCGGGCCTATGCCTGGGATCATCCGACGCTTGGCCGGCGGCAAACAACGGTCGCCTGGCTGCTTGCGCCGAGCGCCAACGGCACGCGCCTCACCGTCTGCCATGGCGGTTTTGCCGGCCTGAGCGATGCGGCGGCCGAGCATGCCGAGGGCTGGGGCCGGGTGCTGGCCTGGCTGCAGGCTCATGTCGAGGCCGGGAGACTGGCGGCGGCCTGAGCGGCTGTCACACCCACGCCTTGACCTGCCCCTTGTCTGGGCCACATCCCATGCATGGCAAAGCAGGGATGTTTCATAGGCACGGCCGGCTGGGGAATTCCAACCCGATACAAGGAAGACTTGCCGCAACCCGGTTCGCATCTCGAACGCTACTCCAGGCACTTTCCGATCGTCGAGATCGACACGTCCTTCTACAAGCCGCACCGCCGCGAGACCTATGAGCGCTGGGCACGCTCCGTGCCGGAGCACTTCCGCTTTGCCGTCAAGACGCCCAAGGCACTGACGCATGAGCACCGTCTCGCGGATGGAGATGCGGTTGCCGAAACGTTCATCCGGCAGGTCGAAGGTCTCGGCGAAAAACTGAGCGTGCTTTTGGTGCAGCTGCCGCCCAGCTTGTCCTTCGAGCCGGACATCGCCGGCGGTTTCTTCGACATGCTGGGCAAGCGTACAAAGGCAAGGCTGGCATGCGAGCCACGCCATCCGAGCTGGTTCGAAGCGGAGGCGGAAGCGCTGCTTGCCGACCGGCGGATCGCGCGCGTTGCCGCCGACCCCGCTCGAGTGCCGGCTGCTGCGGTGCCGGGCGGCTGGGCCGGCCTTGCCTATTTCCGCTGGCACGGCGTGCCGCGCGTCTACCACTCGGACTACGACGCCGAAAGTCTCGACCGAATCGGCCGGCAGGTGCAGGCAGCGGCCGCTTCGGGCGCCGAGGTCTGGGGCATCTTCGACAACACGGCCGCCGGCCACGCGCTCGGCAATGCCCTCGCGATCGATGCGATGGTTGACTGGGCGCGTCTCAGATCACGTTCAATTCCCGGAAAGCCCGTCCCTCGGCCACCCGCCCATAGCCAAACGCCGAGCAATCGATCGTCCGATACCCGCCATGCACCAGGAACTCGGCCAGCGCCTTGCCAACCGCCGGGGCCTGCTGCAGGCCGTGGCCGGAAAAACCGTTGGCGAAGATGAAGTTGCCGACCTCCGGATGCGGCCCGATCACGGCGTTCTGGTCGAGGGTGTTGTAGTCATAGTGCCCGGCCCAGGCGCGGGTCGCCTTGATTGCCTCGAAGGCAGGGATGCGCGTCGCCAGCACCGGCCAGATCACCTCTTCGAACAGCGGCCAGTCGACCTCGAAATCGGTGGGGTCGGCGGGGCCGTCGCCCTCTTCCGGCTCGGCACCGCCGGTGAGGTAGACCGAGCCTTCCGGCCGCACATAGATGCCGGAGGGATCGACCAGCAGCGGCATGTCGGCATATTTCTCGCGCGCTTCGAACACGAAGACGTTGCGCTTGCGCGGCTCGACCGGCAGAGCCAGCCCGGCAAGCGCGGCGACCTTGCCGGCATTCGGCCCGGCGGCGTTGACGACGATGCCGGCCTCCAGGGTCTGGCCGTCGTCGAGCGAGACGCCGGTGACGCGGTTGCCGTCGCGCGCGATGCCGGTGACGGAGGCGGCGATGAAATCGATCTTCTTGTCGCGCAGCGCCTTGCGGAACAGCATCAGCATCGCATGCGCGTCGAACCAGCCTTCGCCGGTCCGGCCATAGGCGCCGGCGGAAATGCCCTCGGTCGACAGCCAGGCAAAGCGCCGCGTCAGCTGCTCGGCGTCCTCGAGCACGATGTCGGCGCCCTCGGCGACCTGCGCATCATGGTTTGCCTTGAGCACCGGCAGGCCGTTCTCGCCGGCCAGGATAAGATAGCCGCCTTCGCGAAAACCGATATCGGCATCGGTGCCGAACGTCTCCTTCAGCCGCCGGAACAGCTTCAGCGTGAACTGCGACAGCCGGATGTTTTCGGGGATCGAGAATTGCTGGCGGATCGAGGCCATGGACAGCGTCGTCGCCGCATGGGCGAATTGCGGATCGCGCTCGATGAGCGCGATGGAGCCGGAAAACCCTTCCTCGCGCAGATAATAGGCAATCGAGGACCCGACGATGGCCCCGCCGATGATGACGATGTCGTAGCGCACGCTTAATGTCTCTCCAAACCTAGAGCATGATCCGAAAAGTGGCCGCCGGTCCTCGGAAGGGATCATGCTCCCTCTCATACCACCGGCAGTGTGATCTCGAAGCGCGTGCCGCGCTCGCTGTCAACCAGCCGGATCATACCATCATGCGCTTTCAGGAGGGCCAGCACGATGCCGAGGCCCATGCCGGTGCCGCCGGTTGAACGCCGCGTGGTGAAGAACGGCTCGAAGATACGCGCCCGGTTGCTCGGCGAAATGCCGGCCCCGTCATCGCCGACCAGAACCGTCGCCTTGCCGCCGGCGCTTGTCGCGGTGATCGAAACCAGCGTCGCGCCGTGCATGGCGGAATTGTCGATGAGATTGGCAAGCACGATCGCCGCGTTTTCGGCCGAGATGCGCAAGGCGAGATCCCCGCCGGATTCGATGCGGACCGCCAGCCTGGTGTCGGCGGGCAGCAGCGCCAGCGCCGCACCGATCGAAGTGCTTTCGCCGCTGGGTGCAAGATTTTCGGCCTTGGCCAGGTCGAGCAGCCGCCGCACCAGCAGATTGAGCCGCCCGGCATCGGTGACGATGTTGTTGGAGAAGCGCCGCCGCTCCTCGTCATCCATCGCGCTGCCGGAATCGCGCAGCAATTCGGCCGCGCCCTGGATCGCAGTCAACGGCGATTTGAGCTCGTGCGAGACATGGGTGGCGAAAGTCTGGATCGAGTCCGAGCGCGCCTGCAGTTTTTCGGCCATGTCGAGGAAGGCGGCGGACAGCTCCGCCATTTCATAGGTACCATGGTGGTCGAGCGGCCGGATCGCCTCACGCTCACCGGCGGCGATGCGCTGCGTGCGGTCGATCAGCGCATAGATCGGCCGGCTGACGGTGCGCAGGAACACCAGGCCGATGAGCAGCGTGCCGCCGAGAATGGCGATCGCCGCCAGGGTCACCTTGCCGCGTTCGCCATAGAGATGCTTGATGATGTTGTTGGGGGTCCGCGAGACATAGACCACGCCGGCGACCCGGCCAGCGACGGCCACCGGCAGGGCGACGAAGACCCGCACCTTGGTGCCGCGGCTGACCGAATAGAGCGGTGGCGTCGGCTGGTCGGGGATGCGCAGACGAAGCGCGCTGGCATAGTGGCCGCCAAGCGCGGTGCGCACCTCGCCGACCTCGCCAAGCGACTGCCCGACCTCGCTGCGCCCGGCAATGACGACACCCTTCGGATCAAGCAGCCGGAAGCCGGCCAGCGTGGTTTTCTGCGTGGCGTCGAGAACGCCCGACAGGCGCGTGCCGATCGCGGCAAAGGCCGGATCGGCGGTGCCGGGTATGGCGGCCGGCCGGGTCGGAAGCACGGCGTCGGAGGCGAGATCGAGGCGCGGCTCGATCGGCCGGTATGGTCCGTCGGGATTTGCGGCTCGGCCGGCATCGCCATTGGCCTGCGGCATCGGCGCGCCAAATTTGTCCGGCGGAACGCCGGCGTCGCGCACCTCCCGCGCATAGATGGCGGCGATGGCCGCCCCCTGCGCGATCAGCTCCGCCTCGGTCTGGCGGATCAGCTGGTTCTCGTAGAGGCGGAAGAAGAACAGGCCGACCAGCGGTAGCGCCATCACCAGGATCAGGATGGCGACGACGACCGTGGCAAGCCGTGGCCGCCATTTGCGGCCGATCCATTTGCTGGATGTCGTCAGCCGCATCGGCCGAGCCGGAAGCCGACGCCATGCACGGTCTCGATGGCGTCCACGCAGCCCACCGCAACCAGCTTGGCGCGAATGTTGCGGATATGGCTGTCGACGGTGCGGTCGGCGACATGGATCTTGCCGGCGTAGGCGTTTGCCATCACCGCGTCACGGTCGAGCACATGCGCCGGTCGCGCCAAGAACCCTTTCAGGATCGAGAACTCTATCCCCGTCAGGGCAAGCGGCTTGCCGTCGAAGCTGGCGGCGTGGCTGGCCGGCGCCAGAGTGAGCTTGCCATGCGAAAACTGACGGTCGTCGGCCGCTTCGGGCGCCGCCGGGCGGGCGCGGCGCAGGATGACGTTGACGCGCGCGACCAGTTCGCGCGGACTGAACGGCTTCGTCACATAGTCGTCGCCGCCCATTTCGAGCCCGAGGATGCGGTCGATCTCCTCGTCGCGCGCGGACAGGAACAGCACCGGCACGTCCGAGGTGTGGCGCAGGACCCGGCAGACCTCCAGCCCGTCCATCTCCGGCATGCCGATGTCGAGCACGACCAGGTCGGGCGCCCGGCGTCCGACTTCCTGCAAGGCGGCGGCGCCGTCGGCCACCCCAAGCGTCGTCATGCCGGCCTTTTCCAGCGCGAAGCAGATCACTTCGCGGATGTGCGGGTCATCGTCGGCGACGAGGATGTGATGCGGCATCGGTCAGCGGCCCGGCAAGGAGGGTTGCGAAGGCTGAGGAAGCACGAGCGACCCCTTGCTGTCGAGATAGGCAAGCAGGCGCCAGTCGCGAAAGCTCCAGGCCCGCCAGTTTTCCTGGACGGTTCGGTACCAACCCTCGTCGATGCCACGCAGTCGCGCGAGTTCGCGTGTGGCGCCGGCCTCGGCGGTCTTTGCCTGATGATCGAAGAAACGGTCGAGTGCCGGAAACGCGCCCGGGCCGAGCGAGCGCAGATACCAGGCATCG
The DNA here is from genome assembly GCF_002879535.1 of Mesorhizobium intechi. Classification (GTDB taxonomy): domain Bacteria; phylum Pseudomonadota; class Alphaproteobacteria; order Rhizobiales; family Rhizobiaceae; genus Mesorhizobium; species Mesorhizobium intechi. The sequence continues at coordinate 5,649 of NZ_PNOT02000032.1, read as the reverse complement.
AGGGGGATGCCCTGGCCGGTCATTTCGAAGGAATGGTCGACATTGTAATTGGCGATCGTCGCGGCGAAATTGATGAAACAGCAGGCATAAAGCGTCAGGGATAACGTCAGAAGATTGGCGCAGGAGAGCCATTCATTGGATTTTCCGAGAGCGATGCGGGCGATGATCAGCGCAAGCCCTGCCGCCACCAGCCCCATCCAGACGAAAGCCGCGATGCGCCAGTAGGTCAGCGCATAGATGTCGACATAGAGGTCGAGCCGCAGGATCGACGAGATGACCAGCATGATGTTCTGCGCCACCCAGGCATAGACCAGCCGGCGGATGACGGGATCCCCCGAGGTCTCGCTGCCCGGCCTGAGCGCCGCCAGCACGAATCCCGCGGCAAGCAGCGCGGTGACAACAAGGGGATAGGCGCCGCGATGCGCGTAAGCCGCGTAGCTCAAGCCGTCGGGAAGGGCTGCCCCGCCCCAGAGATAGGTGGCGTCGAGCCCGGTCTGCAGCGCAAACAGCACGTTGAAGACGATCAAGGCACGCAGGATGGCGGCCTTGCCGAACACGATGTCCTCGATGACGTGGCTTTGCGGATTGATCGCCGGTTGAGCCGCGGCAAGGGCATGGTTCGGCCGGGCGCTGCGCCGCGAAAGACCCGGCAGGCGTGGCCGCAGAAAGGCCCAGACGCCGGCGAGCACGAACAGCCAGAAGGCGACGCGCGCCGGTTGGATGAGATCGAGCAATTTTAGGAGATCGATCAGCGACAGCCAGTATTCAATGACCGGGTTGGCGGCGCCGAACAGTGCCAGGAACACGGCGCCCAGTGTCAGCGGCATCACCCAGACGGCGACCGTCGCCAGCCGCACAGTTCGTCCGCCAGACCGGCGCACCGTCTTGCGCCAGCGGATGAAATCGCGGACGAACCGGAACGGCGCCGCGAGCCCGAACAAAGCGATCTGGCCGGCAATGCGCGCCATACCGTGCCGCAAGCGACCGCTCAACGAAAGCGCGAACACGACCAGCACCGCAAGCGCTGTCGAGACGGACAGGGGGCTGACATTTTCGGCGAGCGGAAGCAGGGCGACAAGCAAGGCGGCGGGCTTGAGCCAGACCCTGATGTCGCTGAAGGCCGTGGGATGCATGGCCACGACCGCGGCGGCGATCAGGATGGCGAACAGGAAGACGGTGATGCCGGCGGGCTGGCCGTAGAACAGGAAATCCGCCAGCACGACCAGCAGCACGGCAACACCGAAGCGGCGGCAATAGCTTGGTGCCGCTGTGAAAAATGACGTCATGATCTGACCTTCCTGCTGGCATCTGGTTTGATCGCGTCCGTTCGCCATGGCGGCGGCCTCTTGCGGACAAACGGAATGAGGATCGCCGCGGGATCGCCGCGCGGCGGATCGGCCAGCCACCAGCCTTCGCTGCGCAGGCGCTGTGGCACGGACCAACGGGGTTTTGCTCGCTTGTGCATGCCGCCTGTTTCGCAGGCCGGCAGGGAGGTGGCAGGGCGGATCCGAGGAGCTTTTCCGCAGGCCTGTGCAGTTTTGGTGCAGGGCCAGTTTCATTCAGGCCAGTTTTCATTCAGGTCAGTTTTCATGCAGGCCAGTTTTCATGCGGGCCAGTTTTCGTGTGGACTTGGACCACTTGCCTCGACAGACCCCAGACGGCATAGATCGGATATGACCGAATCCTACCGTCCGCGCCGCTCGGTGCTCTACGTTCCGGCCTCCAACGACAAGGCGCTGGCCAAGATCGCGCTTCTGTCCTGCGACGCGATCATCATCGACCTCGAGGATGCCGTCGCCCCGGCCGACAAGATTGCCGCCCGCCAAAAGCTGCCCGCGATCTTCGCCAGCCGCCCGGCCGCCAACCATCGCGGCCACCGCTGCGAGATGGTGGTGCGCGTCAATGCGCTGGCCAGCGAATGGGGCGACGACGACCTCGTAGCCGTGGCGAAGGTCGAGCCCGACGGCATCCTACTGTCCAAGGTCGCCACGCCGCGCGACATCCTCGAGGTCGGCGACGTGCTCGACGACAATTTTGCCCCCGATAGCGTGAAACTCTGGGCGATGATCGAGACGCCGAAGGCCCTGCTCAACATCGGCGCCATTGCTGAACTGGGCCGCGATCCGGCATCGCGGCTCACTTGTTTCGTTGCCGGAACGAATGATCTGGCCAAGGACACCGGCGTGCTCGTGACGCCGGACCGGCGCTACCTCGTGCCATGGCTGATGCAGATGGTGCTGGCCGCGCGCGCCGGAGGCCTCGACATGCTCGACGGCGTTGCCAACGATTTTCGCGATCTCGACGCCTTTGCCCGCGAGTGCGCGGAGGGGGCCGCCATGGGCTTCGACGGCAAGACCCTCATCCATCCGGCCCAGATCGACGCCGCGAACCGCGCCTTCGCGCCCTCGCCGGAGGCAATCGCCGAAGCACGCGCGGTGAAGGATGCCTTTGCGCTCACGGAAAACACGGACAAGGGCGTGATCGCGCTGAACGGCAAGATGGTCGAGCGGCTGCATCTGGCACAGGCCGAAAAACTGCTGGCGAAGGCGGCCGCCATCGGCGCATGATATCGGCCCTATGCTCGCGGGCTACGGCACTTACGACAGGACTTGAGACATGAAACTCTACCGCTTTCTGACTGGCCCGGACGACGCCAGCTTCTGCCACAAGGTGACGGCGGCGCTGAACAAGGGCTGGCACCTGTTCGGCTCGCCGACCTATGCCTATGACAAGAAGGCCAAGGCCATGCGCTGCGGCCAGGCGGTGGTGAAGGACGTCGACGGCCAGGAATATGGGCCGGATACCAAGCTCAGCGACTGGTAGGCCAGGCGCCGAGGCCTTCCTTCTCTTCGTCATCCTGGGGCGAAGCAAGGAGCGAAGCGACGCGGCGCAGACCCTGGGATGACGAAGTGTTGGCTCTACTCGGCAGCCTCTTCGATCCGCTCCATGTCATCATCCGACAGGCCGAAATGGTGGCCGATCTCGTGGATCAGCACATGGGTGACGATGTCGCCGAGCGTCTCCTCGTTTTCGGCCCAGTAGTCGAGCATGGCGCGGCGGTAGAGCGTGATGCGGTTCGGGCCTTCGCCGGTCTGCGGGTTCCAGCGTTCGGCGATGCCGCGGCCCTCGAACAGGCCGAGCAGGTCGAACGGCGTCTCCAGCGACAGGTCGTCCATGATCTCGTCGGTCGGGAACTCGGCAATCTGGATGACGATCTCGCCGGTCAGCTTGCGAAAATCCTCCGGCAGATGGGCGTAGGCCTCCAGCGCCAGGAACTCCAGCTCCTCCATCGAGGGCGCGAGTTCGCCGTGCCAGGTGCGGGTCTTGTAGATGCGGGCCATGCTTTGTCCTTTGACCGGCATATAGGCTTTCGCACCGGGCGAGGCAAATGGAGCGGCCGATACGCCCTGTCGTGCAGGGTTCGCAGGAATAAATTCCTCGTGACTCTGCTTGACTCTTCGGACCGCCTCTGGAATCTATAGGAACATAACAGGAACAATTGTGAGTGGACACTGACCGTCATGGCGATATCAGCCGTGGCGCGGGAGACTGTTTTTGCCCTGCGCCGCCAGATCGCGAAGATCGAGGGAACGCTGCCCGAGCGCCTGCAGGCACCGGCTGGCGCGCCGCTTGATGCCGACGCCAGCGCCGATCTCACGATCGTCCGGCGCGGTCTTGCCGCCGCCTTGCCGGAGGCCTTCCTGCCGGTCGGCATCGAACCCCTCGATGCCGCCCTGAGCGGTGGCTTGCCGAAAGCGGCGCTCAGCGAAATCCATGGCCTGGAAACCCGCGATGCCGGAGCCGTCGCCGGTTTTGCCCTGTCGCTCACCAGCCTGATCCTCAAGCAGGCGCAAGGGTTGCCGGTGTTGTGGATCGGCACCACGGAAATCTTCCGCGAGGCGGGCTTTCCCTATGCCAGGGGACTGCAGGCCTCCTTCGGCATCGGGCCCGGGCAATTGCTGTTTTCCGAGGCGCCGAAACTCGCCGATGCGCTGTGGGTCGCCGAGGAAGCAGCGCGGATGATGGCGCTCGCCGCCGTCATCCTTGAAATCCGCGGCAATCCGCAGCGGCTCGACCTGACCGCGACGCGGCGGCTGCATGCGAGGGCGCAAAGTGCGGGCCGCCCCGTATTTCTGCTGCGGCAGGCGGCCGAGCCCGAACCGACGGCGGCGCCCGTCCGCCTCATCGTCTCGCCGGCGCCGGCCGTGCCGCGCGAAACCGTCGCCGGGCCGCTCGCCGGATCGATCGGCCGCCCGGCCTTCACCATCAGCATCGGCAAGAGCCGCACGGCCCTGCCTGGACAATTCACACTGGAGTGGAACCCCGATGAACGCGTATTCAACGAAAGAAGGGGCGAGGAAGGACGGACAGGTCGGGCAAAGGATCCTGTCCCTGTGGTTTCCCTATCTGGCGGCCGAAAGGATCCTGCGGCAGCGCCTGGGGCGGTCCTGGCGTTCCCGACCCCAAGATCATCCGACGCCATCTCATCCGCCACTGGTGATCAGCCACCGCCAGGGCAACGCGCAGCGCATCTCAGCCCTCGACGAGCGGGCTGAGGCGCTGCACCTGAAGCGCGACATGGGCATTGCCGACGCGCGTGCCATGCATCCCTCGATCGACATCGTCGAGGCCGATCCGGAGGCAGACCGGCGCCTGCTCGAAGGCCTTGCCGACTGGTGCGACCGCTACACCCCGCTGGTGGCGCTGGACGGGGCGGACGGCCTGTTTCTCGACGTCACCGGCTGCACCCATCTGTTCGGCGGCGAACGCGCCATGCTGGACGACATCCTGTCGCGCTTCTTACACCAGGGGTTCGATGTCCGCACCGGCCTTGCCTCGACGCCGGGCGCGGCCTGGGCGGCGGCCCGCTTCTGCGGCGACCGCATCGTCGATGGCGGCGAGGAGGAAGCGCTGCTGGCGCCTCTGCCGCTCGCCGCACTGCGCATAGCGCCGGAAACCCGCGCCAGCCTGGAAAGTGTCGGCCTGCGCACGGCGGGCGCCGTCATGGCCGCCCCGCGCGCGCCGCTTGCCCGCCGCTTCGGCGCCTCCTTGCTGCTGCGTCTCGACCAGGCGCTTGGCCGTCTCGACGAAGCGGTCTCGCCGCGCCTTCCCGTGGCGCCGCTTTCGGTCGAGCGGCATCTCGCCGAACCCGTCACGCTCACCGAGGACATCGAGCGGCTGGTCGGCCTTCTGGCGACGACCTTGAAGACCGATCTCGAGCGCCGCGGCGAGGGCGCGCGGACGCTGGCGCTGCTGCTCTTTCGTGTCGACGGTGCCGTCAGCCGCATCGCCTTGGGCACCTCGCGGCCGATGCGCGATCCCCGGCTGATCCAGAAACTCTTCCATGAAAGGCTGGCCGCCCTCGAGCAGGACATCGATGCCGGCTACGGCTTCGACCTGGTGCGGCTTTCGGTGCTGGCGGCCGCCGCTTTCGACATGGCGCAGGCCGATCTGACGGGCGAGGTGACCGACGACGGCGCCGACATCGCACTGTTCGCCGACCGCATCCGCGCCCGGCTCGGCGAGGGTGCCGTGCTGCAGCCGGTCGCGGTTGAAAGCCATCTGCCGGAGCGCGCCGTCGCCATCGTCCCCTTCAGCGAAGCGCCGCGCCGGACCACGCCGCCGAAAAGACCGGACAGGGTGCAGGCG
>NZ_PNOT02000090.1 GCF_002879535.1 Mesorhizobium intechi | reverse complement strand
GGCGCTGAACGACGACAAGCTTGCCCAGCGCCTCGATGCCTGGCGCGCCTCGCAGACCGCCAAGGTCGCCGGCGAACCGACGGACACGCCGTGAGCCTGCCCGCCGGATCGACCATCGGCATCATTGGCGGCGGCCAGCTCGGCCGCATGCTGGCAATGGCCGCAGCCCGCCTCGGTTACCGCACCATCGTGCTGGAGCCGCAGCCGGATTGTCCGGCCGCCCAGGTCGCCAACGGGCAGATTACATCAGCCTATGACGACCCGGCCGCCCTTGCCGAGCTGGCGGCGGCAAGTGCCATCGTCACCTACGAGTTCGAGAACGTTCCGGTCACGGCGGCAGAAGCGCTTGCGGCCAAGGTTGCCGTCTATCCGCCGGCGCGCGCGCTCGATGTGGCGCAGGACCGACTGAGCGAAAAGACATTCCTGAACGGCATCGGCATTGCCACCGCCGAGTTTCGTCCGGTCGATACCGACGAGGAACTGACGGCGGCGCTGAAAACGTTCGGCGGCAGCGGCATCCTGAAAACGCGGCGCATGGGCTATGACGGCAAGGGCCAGCGCGTCTTCCGCAACATGGAAGCGGGCGGCTTCGCCGGCACCTGCGAGGCGATGGGCAATGTGCCGCTGATCCTGGAAAGCTTCGTGCCCTTCGAGCGCGAGATCTCGGTGATCGCGGCGCGTGGCCTGGATGGCGCCGTGGCTGCCTACGACCCGGCCGCGAATGTCCACCGCAACGGCATTCTCCACACTTCGACGCTGCCGGCCGGCGTCAAAGTTGAAACGGCTGAAGCGGCGCGAACGGCCGCGGCGACAATCCTCTCGGCGCTCGATTATGTCGGCGTCATCGGTGTCGAGTTCTTCGTGCTGGCCGACGGCTCGCTGCTGGTCAATGAGATTGCGCCGCGCGTCCACAATTCAGGCCATTGGACCGAGGCGGCCTGCATCGTTTCGCAGTTCGAGCAGCACATCCGCGCCGTGGCCGGTCTTGCGCTCGGCAGCCCAGGCCGGCATTCCGATTGCGTGATGGAGAACCTGATCGGCGATGACGTGCTGCGCGTGCCGACCCTGCTCGCCGAGCCTGATCTGATGCTGCATCTCTATGGCAAGGCCGAGGCACGGCCCGGCCGCAAGATGGGCCATTTCACCCGCATCAGCCGCCGCGCCTAATAGCCGGAACCGGACCTATTGCACCGCGTCGCCCTCGTTGGGGCTGGCGCAGCTCGCATCGCCTTCCTCGCAATTGGCCGAGGCCGCAAGCTGTTTGATGCGGTCATTGGTCAGCCTGGTCAGGCACTGCGAAACTTCCATCGCGTGGATGGAACCGCCCACGCTGGCGGCTGTGCTGCGCGCGCACTCGGCGTCGCGGAAGGCGATCCAGGCGCGTTGCGCCGCCTGCAGCAATCTTTTGCCGTCCGCATCATCCGAGCCAATCAGGTCCTGATAGGCCGCATTGAGCCTGGCGTCGGCGGCCTGGTAGTCCTCGCCGGCGCAGATGTTCATCATCTGCTGGCTGTCGTCGGAGCGGTCGCATTCCTGTGCGCGCACGATCGACGTTCCCGCCAGGACGATAAGGCAGGCGGACAACAATATTCGGCGCATCATCGTCCCCAAATCACTTGAAATGCGCCGCATCATCCCAGCCCGCTCGTGGCCGCGCAATGCCGCAAGGCCCGACATGGCGGATATTTGACGATATGGAGGTGTGGAGCATGCTTGCGGTTGACATGGGCAAGGCTCCTCGTTTATGAGCCACCCACCGTTGAAAAGGCGCGTCTTCTGGCGCGCCTTAAAATTTCGACCCGGAACCGGGTCCACACCGACAGGCAAGACCATGAAGATCAAGAATTCGCTCAAGGCGCTGAAGGCGCGTCACCGCGACAACCAGCTGGTTCGCCGCAAGGGCCGCGTTTACATCATCAACAAGACCGCCCCGCGCTACAAGGCGCGCCAGGGCTGAGCTTTCGGCCGGAGGCTTTTCGCCTCCGCCCCTTGGTGCTTGTCGGCCTGCCGGCCTTCTCACGCTAAAATCACTTTGCTGTTCCGCCGCCCGGGACTAGGATCGGGCGATGCGGATTCTTTTTGCATTTTTGACAGCCCTGCTTGTTTCCGGCGCCATAAGCGTGCCGGCCACGGCCGCGGACGATCAGCCGGCAGCGCCGGCCACCCCTGACGCTCCGGCCGCGCCGATGACGAAACAGGCCCGGCTCGACAAGCTGTTTTCCGACCTCAAGCGCGAACGCAACGAAAAGGCGGCCGAACGCATCGCCGGCAACATCTGGGGCGAATGGTTCCAGTCCGGCAGCGCCTCGATCGACCTGATGATGCTGTGGTCGCAAAAAGCGATGGACAACCAGAAATTCGACGTCGCGCTCGATTTTCTCGACCAGGTGGTGACCTTGCAGCCGACCTATGCCGAAGGCTGGAACCGGCGCGCGACGGTGCATTTCATGATGAAGAACTACGGCAAGTCGATGGCCGACATCGACCACACGCTGCAACTCGAGCCGCGCCATTTCGGCGCGCTGTCGGGCCTGGCGCAGATCATGGCGCTGACCGGCCACAAGCAGTCGGCCCTCGAAGCCTGGCAGAAGGTGCTCGCTATCTATCCGATGATGCGCAGCGCCCAGGACCAGGTCGCGACGCTTTCGGAAGAGCTCGCCGGCGAAGGAATTTAGTGCACGCGGGTAGGACTAGGCAGCAGGTAACGATTGGAGAACGCAATCGTTCTGTCTACTGTCTATTCCCCACCCAAACTTATTCCGTCCCAGCCCGTATATACTCGCATGAACCTGATCTACGCCGCGTTCGCCTTCCTCTTTGCACTCATCTTCGTCCTGATCGGCGTTACCCGCGTCGGCTCGTGGCTGATCGAACGCCGTGATCCGGCCATTGGCGAATTCGCTTCCATAGGCGGCGCCCGCATCCACTATGTCCACATTCCCGCACCCGCCAATGCGGAGCTGCCGCCGATCGTCTTCATCCATGGCGCCAGCGCCAATCTCGGCGATCAGATGCTGCCGCTCAGGCCGCTGCTCGAGGGGCGCGCCGAAATGCTGTTCTTCGACCGGCCAGGTCACGGCTGGTCGGGACGCGGGCCTGGGAACAATGAGGATCCGTCGGCGCAGGCCAATACCCTCGCCGCCCTGATGGACCGCCTCGGCATTAGGAAGGCAATCATCGTCGGCCATTCCTTCGGCGGCGTGGTGACGGCGGCTTTCGGCCGCGAGCATGCCGACAGGACGCTCGGTCTCGTCTTCCTGGCGCCGGCGACCCATCCCTGGCCGGGCGGCGCGACATCCTGGTATTACGACCTGACCACCGTTCCGGTAATCGGCAGGCTCTTCTCCGAAACACTCACCTACCTCGCCGGCACGTTTCAGATGGCCGATTCGACGACCTGCGTATTCTCGCCCAACAAGGTGCCGGACGACTATCTCGGCACGGCCGCGATCCCGCTGGTGTTGCGGCCGTCGGCCTTTCGCGCCAACGCCACCGACGTCGCCGGCCTCTATCGCTATACGCTTGGCGCCGCGCCGCGCTACAAAGAGATACGCGCGCCGACCGTGGTCATTTCAGGCGACCGCGACAAGGTCGTCTATGCCCATATCCATTCCGTCGGCCTGGTGCGCGACATCCCGGGTGCCGAGCTCGTCTGGGTGCACAATCTCGGCCACAAGCCGGACTGGATCGCCTCGGACCTCGTCGTCGGCGCCATCGAGAAGGCAGCCGGCAAGGATACCGATCTGCAAGCGATAGCCAGAACGGTCGAGGCGCGGATCGCAGGCGATACCTATGGTGTGGGCAAGTGCGCCGACATCAAGGAGCCCCAAACCGAACTCGCGCCGAGCTGAGATGTATGTCCTCAAGCACGGCATCAAGAAAAACCCGGAAAAGCGATGGGCGCTGCCGGATCGCATCTTCTTCGGCTACGGCGCATGCCACATTCTTGCAGGCACTTTCCTCGAGCATCCCCCGCTTGCAGGATTTCATGCGGAGCGGATCATCCCGGCCGAGGGCTTTTCGGGAAACCATATCTATGTGACGAACGGCATCATCGCTTTCGACTACCACGGCTACTCCAGCCGCCAGCGCCTCCTGGAGCACCATCGCAGGGGCTGGTCCTCTCACAGTACCGGTTGGCACTGCCTGATCGAGAAAGTCGATTTCGACCTGCTCGACACGGCCGAGTTAAATCAGCGAAAGATGCTGGGCCCGGATCAGTACCTATATGACACAGTTTCGCGAGCACGTCGGTTTCTTCAGCGCATGGACCACGCGCAAGCCGCTGCAAGAGCGCTCGGAATCGCGACGGCCGGAGGCTAGATCAAGGCGGGGATCATTGCCCCGCGCCTTTGCTGCATTCCAGTCACAGCGAGCCGCACGAAACCGCGCGACACGCTTCAGCCGCGAAATCAGCTGCTGCGGCCGCCCTGCGCTTCGGAGCCGACATAGGCGATGCGCAGCATATTGGTCGAGCCGGGCGTCCTCAGCGGCACGCCGGCCGTGATGATGACGCGGTCGCCCGGCTTGCCGAACTCTTCTTCCAGCGCAATGCGGCAGGCGCGGTTGACCATGTCGTCGAGATCGGTGGCATCGGGCGAGACGACGCAGTGCGTGCCCCACAGCAGCGACAGGCGCCGCGCGGTGTTGAGGATCGGCGACAGCGCGATGATCGGCACTTGCGGCCGTTCGCGCGCGGCGCGCAGCCCGGTGGTGCCGGACGCCGTGTACGTGATGATCGCCGACAGTTTCAGCGTCTCGGCGATCTCGCGGGCAGCCAGCGAGATGGCGTCGGCGCCGGTCGCTTCCGGTTCGGAGCGCTGGGCGTTGATGATGCCGGCATAGGTCGGGTCCGTTTCGACCTTGGTGGCGATGCGGTTCATCATCGCCACCGCTTCGACGGGATAGGCACCCGCCGCCGATTCCGCCGACAGCATGATGGCGTCGGCGCCCTCGAACACGGCGATCGAAACGTCGGAGACTTCGGCGCGGGTCGGCACCGGTGCGGTGATCATCGATTCCAGCATCTGCGTGGCGACCACCACCGGCTTGCCGGCGCGGCGCGCCGCGCGCGTGATCTGCTTCTGGATGCCGGGAACGGCTTCCAGCGGCATCTCGACGCCGAGATCGCCGCGGGCGACCATCAGCGCGTCGGACAGTTCGATGATCTCGGCCAGCCGGGCGACGGCCTGCGGCTTTTCGATCTTGGCCATGATCAGCGCGCGGCCACGCGCGATCTTGCGCGCTTCGGCCAGATCCTCGGGCCGCTGCACGAAGGACAGCGCGATCCAGTCGACGCCCGTGGCGAGCACCGCGTCGAGATCCTTGCGGTCCTTCTCGGTCAGCGCGCCGACCGGCAGGTCGGTATCGGGCAGGCTGACGCCCTTCTTGTCGGAAATCGTGGTGCCGGCGACGACCGTGCAGACGATCGACTTGCCGTCACTCTTCACCGCCTTCAGCTCGAGCTTGCCGTCGTCGATCAAAAGACGGTGACCGGGCTCGACCGAGCTCAGGATCTCCGGATGCGGCAGATAGACCCTGGTCGAGGTGCCGGGCTCGGGATTGTCGTCGAGCGTGAAGGTCTGGCCTGGCGTCAGAACTTCCTTGCCATTGGCGAACTTGCCGACGCGCAGCTTGGGCCCTTGCAGGTCGGCGAGGATACCGATCGGCCGGCCGACCTTTTCCTCGACGGCGCGAATACGGCCGACCAGCGTGCGCATCAGTTCGTGGTCGGTATGGCTCATATTGATGCGGAACACGTCGGCGCCCGCTTCGAACAATTTCTGCAGCATCTCCTCGGAGGAGGATGCCGGACCGATTGTGGCTAGGATCTTGACCTTGCGGCTGCGTCTCATTGACTATTGGTTCCCGGGGCGGCTGGTGCGCCTCCCGTTGCGGGTTCATCGGTCAGCTGGACCATCCAGCTCGCCTGTTCGCCCGTGTCATATTCCTGGAATCCGGCGCGCTGGAAGCCCCGGGCGACGCAGTCGTTTACGCCGGCGATCTTGAACTCTTTTTCAGCCACGCACATGTTGATCGGGCCGTCCCAGCGTCCACCGCGCTCGGCGTCTTCTGCATAAAGATAGTAAAACCTTGATGACAGCGGCCCTTCGATCAACGTCTTGCAGCTCGATCCTTCGATGTGCCACCAGCCTTCGGTGATCCAGCCGGCCTTGGCACGATAGCCGATGCCGACGCCGACCAGGTTCTGCGTGGCGTTGCAGACGCGGAAATCGGCACGCGCCGGCGAGGCCATGACTACCGCCGACAGGCCAACGGCCACGGTCAGGAGCGGCATGGCAAAGGCAGAGCGCATGCGCTGCCTGCCGGCGGAACCCATCCGAAAACCCCTCAAGAACCACATCAGCATCTCTCTGCGCCCCTTTTCGGAAAAGTCCGGGCGCATGTCAACGCGCCGTTTTGATCAATTCCAATCGATTTAGGAAGGCTCCCGGCGCGCTATCCGTCGCCCTTTGCCAGATTTCCCGATAAACCTTGGCCAAACAACGGCATTGCGCACGCGTCGTCTTCGTGGAATGACGATAGCACCCTCCCCGGAAGCCAGCGAACAGACCATTTCCCGCCAATGACCCGATCCACAGTTTTCGCGCCTTTCGACATTGTCGAGGGCGACCGCAAGCGGGGCATCGTGCTTCTGGCCGATCATGCCCGCCGCGACCTGCCCGACGACTATGGCAGCCTCGGCCTGCCCGCGGCGGAGTTCGATCGACACATCGCCTATGACATTGGCGTCGAAGCGGTGACGCGCGAGCTTGCCGGCCTGCTCGACGTGCCGGCGGTCATCGCCAATTTTTCGCGGCTCCTGATCGATCCCAATCGCGGCGAGGACGATCCGACACTCATCCGCCAGCTCTATGACGGCACGGTGGTACCGGGAAACTATCCGATCGCGCCGGAAGAGCGCGAAAGGCGGCTAGACCGCTTCTACCGGCCCTATCACGACGCCGTCGGCGCGGTGATCGCCTCGGTCGCGCAGGCGTCCGGCCGGGCGCCCTTCATCTTCTCCGTGCATTCCTTCACGCCGGTGATGCAGGGCAGGCAACGCCCCTGGCATGTCGGCATCCTGTGGGATCTGGATGACCGGGTGGCGCGGCCGCTGATCGATATGCTGGCGCAGGACGAGAACCTGATCGTCGGCGACAACGAACCCTATGACGGCGCGCTGCGTGGCGACACCATGTTCAGGCATGCCATCGTCAACGGCTATGCCCACGCACTGATCGAGATCCGACAGGACCTGATAGCGGACCAGAAAGGCGCGCTTGCCTGGGCCGAGCGCCTGGCGCCAATCGTTGACGCGATAGACCGCCGTCCCGATATACATGCGGTAAAAATATTCGGCTCGCGCACCGGGCCGCTGTGACGGAGGTTTCGATGACCAAACTGAGCGACGAGCAGAAGCGCGATTTCGAAGCCGCCGCCTTTCGCCGGTTGGTCGAGCACCTCAGGGAGCGCAGCGACGTCCAGAACATCGACCTGATGAACCTCGCCGGCTTCTGTCGCAACTGCCTGTCGAACTGGTATCGCGAGGCGGCCACTGCCGTGGGTGTCGATCTCTCCAAGGATCAGTCGCGCGAGATCGTCTACGGCATGCCCTATGCCGAGTGGCAGGCTCTCAACCAGACCGAAGCGTCGGACGCCAAGAAGGCTGAATTCGAGGCAAGCCGGCCGAAAGATCACTGAACCTTATAAGGCGAGCGGCCTCCGGCTATGGTATCTGCGATGGGCGAGGCTCTCCGACTTCGCCATCCCAGGGTTTCCGCGACGTTGCTGCGCGCCTTGCTCCGCCCGTGGATGACGAAGGGAGAGGCTTTTTCGCCAATTTCCGACGTAGGGAAGTTCGCCAGAACGATGGTGGTTCTATTTCAGCCTTTGGTCCAAAGGCTTCCTGAAACCGGCGCTTGACTGAAAATTGAATCGATCTAATTTGCCGCGCAAAGCCATTTTTTGACCGGATTCGCCTATGAACGTGTCGAACGCCATGCAGACTGCCATTCGCGGGCGATGGGCCGTGGCGGCAATTTTCCTCGCCAATGGCTTTCTGACCGGCAGCTGGGCGCCGCAGATTCCGGTGTTCCTGACCCGGCTCGACATTTCGAAATTCACCCTTGGCCTGCTGATCCTTTTGTTCGGCGCCGGCGCGGTCACCGCCATGACCTGGTGCGGCCACCTGATCTCGAAACATGGATCGCGCACCGTGCTGCGCTGGTTCGGTCTCTGCGGCAGCCTCGGCCTCCTGGTCGTGGCGCTGGCGCCCAACGTGCCGCTGGCGGCCATCGCCATGTTCATTTTCGGCGGCTCGATCGGCGGCATGGATGTCGCCATGAACGCCAATGCAGTGGTGGTGGAACGAAAGATGTCCCGCGCCATCATGTCCTCCTCGCACGGCTTCTGGAGCCTCGGTGGTTTCGCTGGCGGCGGCCTCGGCGGCTTTGCCATCCAGCACTATGGCCACCTCGCCCATGCCGCGGTCGTGACCGTGCTCGCCTTCGCTGCGATCGCGATGGCGGTCGGCTATCTCGTCGCCGAGGACAGGCCACAGGCGGCCGAGCATCACAAATTCACGCTGCCGGCAAACCCGCTGGTCTACCTGATCGGCCTGATGGCTCTGCTGACGATGATCTCCGAGGGCGCGGTGCTCGATTGGGCAGCGCTGTATCTGCGACAGGAACTCGGCGCCGACCTTGCCGTCGCCGGTCTTGCCTATGCCGCCTTCTCCGGCGTCATGGCGATCATGCGCTTCTTCGGCGATGGCGTGCGCAACCGTTTTGGCGCGGTGATGACGCTGCGCGGCTCGGCTGTCGTCGCCGCCGCCGGCATGCTGGTCGCCGGCCTGTCGCCCTCGCCCTGGCTCGCCATCGCCGCCTTTGCCCTTTGCGGTTTTGGCATCGCCAATATGGTGCCGATCATCTTCTCGGCCGGCGGCAACCAGGAAGGCATGTCATCGGGCACCGGCATGAGCGTCGTCACCACCATGGGCTATTCCGGCATTCTGGTGGCGCCGTCGGCGATCGGCTTCGTCGCCGAGCATTCCAGCTTCGGACCGATCTTCATCGCCATGTCGGTGCTGCTGATCGTCGTCTTGCTGATGGCGGGCCTCGCTCACCGCGCCGAATTCGCCCCCGTGCCCGCCGAATAGCGCTTCAACTCCTCGTGGAGAAAATCCGCCACGCGGCGGATGCGCACGCTGCTGCGCACATCGCGATGCATCGCCAGCCATACCGGCAGGCTTGGCAGCGGCAGGCCGGGCAGCACCTTCTCCACCAGCGGGTCGCGATCGGCCAGCGGCTCCTGGCCGAGGCCAATGCCGTTTCCCGCCCGCACCGCCTCCCACAGGACCATCTGGTTGTCGGCCCTGAAGCGGAAACTGCTCCGGGTGACCGGGAGGGCGAATTGCGTAAAGCCGCGGATCATCTCGTCGCTGCGGTCGAAGCCGATCAAGGGATGATCGCTAAGGTCGGCTGGCCCGAGCGGGCGGCCGCGCCGGTCGAGATAGGAAATGGCAGCGCAGGCGCAAAGTGGGATGTCGCAGACCTTGCGCGCCACCAGTTCGTTCTGCGCCGGCTTGACCATGCGGATGGCGATGTCGGCGTCCCGCCGCAGCAGGTTCTCGACCTGGTTCGAGGCAACGATCTCGACCTCGATGCCGGGTTCCTCGATGCCGAGCCGTGCGGTCATGCGGGGCAGCACATATGCCGCCACCACTTCGCTGGCGGCGATGCGCACGGTGCCTTCGATTGCCTCGACCGCGCCCATCGCAAGACGTGAAAAAGCACTCGCCTGCTCGCTGACCGCCTTGCCCCGTTCGAAAAGCGTGGCGCCGGCTTCCGTCAGCGCATAGCCGCTACGCCCGCGCCTGAACAGGGTGACACCGAGCGCCTGTTCCAATTCCCCGATGTGGCGGCCAAGCGTCGGCTGGCTGGCCGACAGTTTGCGCGCGGCGGCCGACAGGCTGCCGGTTTCGGCGACCGTGACGAAGCTCTTGATCAGGTTCCAGTCGATGTCATTCATTCAAAAATGAATATCAGAACTGCATTCATGGTCAATTTCAATTCATCGATGCAGCAATCATATTCGCCCTGCAAACACCCGATACGGACTGCAACCACGAACCAGGAGAGTTCAGAATGACCAAGATCGCTGTCACCGCCGCCGCCCTCCTCATCACCGCCAGCACCGCTTTCGCCGGTAGCGACAAGTTCGGCTCGAACGATGCCAGCCAGCCGGTCGTCGCCGGCACCGACACCACGACCACCGCGTCGATCGAGAAATCCGAGATCACCTATCAGAAGCCGCAGGGCAGCAACCGTGACCTCTTCGGCAGCCGCTGAACGGCGGTCCGCGGAAGATCCAGAAGCGGCGGGCTCGTCCCGCCGCCCCAAACCCCCGTCGCTTCAAATTAAATAAGGAGCCGAACAATGACCAAGATCGCAATTCTCGGCGCCAATGGCCGGCTCGGCCGCGTGGTTGCCAAGGCCTTCATCGACGCCGGCTTCGACGTCCGCACCGTCACCCGCACCGGCAAGGTGCCGGCCGAACTGGCAGGCGCCACGGCGGTTGCCGGCGATGCGCTGGACCGTCAATCGCTGATCCGTGCCGCCGAGGGCGTGGATATCATCTTCAACGGCCTCAACCCGATCTATACCGATTGGGGCAAATGCCTGCCGATGGCCGAAAACGTCATGGCCGCCTGCCATGCCAACAACGCGCTGCATCTGTTCCCCGGCACCGTCTACAATTACGGCTCGCCTATGCCGGCGGTCATCACGGAAAACACGCCGTTCCACCCGACGACCGAGAAGGGCCGCATCCGCTGCGCCATGGAGGAGCTGTTCCGCCGCGAGGCCGATGCCGAGCGCGTCCGCACCATTCTGCTGCGCGCCGGCGATTTCTTCGGCGGCACCGGGAGCGGCTCCTGGTTCGACCTGGTCGTCGCCGCCAAGATCGGCAAGGGCGTCTACACCGCGCCCGGTCCGGCCGACCTCGTGCATGAATGGGCGTATCTGCCGGACTTCGCCGAGGGCTTCGTCGCCCTGGCCAGGAATCTCGACAAGCTTGGCTCCTATGAAGCGCTGAACTTTCCAGGCCATGCCGTCACCGATGTTGAGATCAAGGCCGCCGCCGAGAAGGCGCTTGGCCGACCGCTCAAGATGACCTCGATGCCTTGGTGGGTGCTGCGCGCCGGCAGCCCGTTCGTGGCGATGTGGCGCGAGATCGTCTCGATGTCGTATCTGCGCTTCGAGCCGCACCGTCTGGCCTCGACGCGGCTGGAGGGCATCATCGGCGAGATCCCGCACACGCCGCTCGATCAGGCAGTCGCCCGATCCCTCGAGGACATCGGCATCGCCACTGGGAAGGGCATGAAAGCCGCCTGAGTCACGCGCCGGGCCATGCCTGCCCCGAGCCGAAAAGGCTGCTCAGAGCCGCCCCATCAGAAGCAACACCAGAACCACCACCAGAACCACACCGACAATGCCGGAGGGTCCATAACCCCAGGAGCGCGAATGCGGCCATGCCGGCACCGCGCCGATCAGGACAAGGATCAGGACGACGATGACAAGTGTGCTGATCGGCATGAGAAATTCCCCGCATTGAGTTCACTCGAGGGCGATGCTTCGCACCCCACACAAAGGAACAATGCAAAAGGCCGCCCGGTTGTTCCGGGCGGCCCTTGCCGTTCAGATCGGGAAGCGTGCCTACTCGGCGGCTTTTGGAAAGGCGATCGCGGGTTCCGCGGCATCCACCGTGGGCGCGTCCGACGAGATCTCGCCCTTGCCGCGCCGGAACAGCCGGCTGATCAAGCCGCGCCGTGCGCCTGGCTTGACCTTGGCGCGCGTGAACACCATCAGCATCGACGGCGTCACCACCAGTGTGAGAACCGTGGCGAAGGACAGGCCGAAAACGATGGCCGAGGACAGCGAAATCCACCATTGCGTCGACGGCGCGTTGATCGTCGTCTCGTGATGGAAGATCTCCAGCCCAAGGCCGAAGGCGATCGGCAGCACGCCGAGGATGGCCGATACGGCCGTCAGCACCACCGGCCGCGCGCGCTCGCGGCAGGTCTGCAGGACGGCATCCATCTTGTCCCAGCCCTCTTCGCGCAACCGGTCATAGGTGTCGATCAGCACGATGTTGTTGTTCACCACCACGCCAGCCAGCGCGATGACGCCGATGCCCGACATGACGATGCCGAACGTCTCGCCTGTTATCAGCAGTCCCAGGAACACGCCGATCGTCGCCATGACCACGCAGGAGAGCACCAGCCAGACGCTGGTGAACTTGTTGAACTGCGCCAAAAGCACCAGGAAGATCAGGAAGATCGCCGCACCGAAGGCCTTGCTGAGGAAGGCGCTGGCTTCGGCACTGTCTTCGTTCGAGCCGGCCAGTTTCCAGCGGATGCCGCTGCCGAGATTCATGTCGGTGACGGCCTGGGTGACCTCCTGCTGCACGGCGGCGACCTGCTTGCCGGCGGCGACGTTGGCCTGCACCACAACGGTACGGGCACCGTCGATGCGGTTGAGGATGCCGACGCTTGGCTTGGCCTTGCGGACGACGAAGTTCGAAATCGGCACCGACCCCTGCGAGGTCTGCACCCGGAGCTCGTCGAGCGTCGACAGCGTGCGCCGGTCCTCCGGCAAGCGCAGCCGGATGTCGACCGCCTTGTCGGCGCCGGCAGGCCGGTATTCCGAGAGCTTCAGGCCGTTGGTGACGAGCTGCACCACCGTTCCGACCGAGGTCGGGCTGATGCCATACTGCGCGGCCTTGGCGCGGTCGACCTCGAGTGCCCAGTCGACGCCGGGCGGCGGCAGGCCGTCGGAAACGTCGATGACGCCAGGCACCTTGGCGATGCGCGCCGCAACCGCACGCGCCTTCTCGTCCAATCCCTTGGGGTCGATCGCCGAAAGCCTGATCTGGATCGGCTTGCCGGTCGGCGGGCCGGCCTCCGGCACGCGGACCTCGACGTCGACGCCTGGAATACCGGCCATGACGCCGCGCAGGTCATTCAGGATCTGGTTCGCCGATTTGCGTTCTCGCCAGTCGATGAATTCGTACTGGATGACGCCGACGACATCCTCGGGCACATCCTGGCCGCCGCCCTGCGACTTGCCGACGCGGGTATAGACGGACTTCAGGCCCGGCCAGCCGAGCAGCCGGTTTTCGGCGATCTTGGTCGCCGTGTCCATTTCGGCCAGCGAGAGGTTGCCGCGGGCATGCACATAGAGCAGGCCGTAATCGGGCTCCACGCTCGGGAAGAACTCGACGCCGGCGCCATATTTCGAATAGCCAACGAAGATGCCCACCAGCAACATGACGGTCAGCACCATCACCGTGATGGGGAAGCGCACCGCCTGCTTGACGACCGCCATGTACCAGCCGTCGCGATTGTCGTCGGCGTGATGGTCCGGCGCCTTGGCGAAGATCGCGCCAAGCGTCGGCGCGAAGACCAACGCATAGAGCATCGACGCCGACAGTGTGACGATCAGCGTGATCGGCATGTACTTCATGAAATCGCCGATGATGCCCGGCCAGAACAGCAGCGGCGAGAAGGCGGCGATACGCGTCATCGTCGCCGCGATGACCGGGCCGGCCATGCGCTTGGCGGCAAGCGCGAAGGCTTCCTGCTTCGGCATGCCTTCGCTCATCCGCCGTTCGGCGAATTCGGTGACGATGATGGCGTCGTCCACCAGCATGCCGACCGCCAGGATAAGGCTGAACAGCACGATCATGTTGATCGTGTAGCCCATCATCGCCAGAAGCAGGATACCGATCAGGAAGGACGACGGGATGGCGAGGCCGATGAGCAGTGAGGCACGGCCGGACAGCGCGTAGAGGATGACGATGAACACCAGGATGACGGCGATCATCACGTGGTTCTGCAGGTCACCCAGCAGCTGGTTGACGAAGACCGACTTGTCCTGCGTGTAGGTGACGTGCATGCCCTCGGGCATGGTTTTGACGAAGGCATCGGACACCGCCCTCACCTTGGTGAGCGTGTCGATCAGATTGGCGCCGATGCGCTTCTTGACCTCGATGGCGATGGCCGGCTTGCCGTTGAGGCGCGTGATCGTCGTGGCATCGGCGAAGGTCGAGCGGATCGTCGCGATGTCCTTGGCCTGCACCACGGCATTGGGGCCGGCAACCACCGGCAGCGCGGCCACGTCCTCCGGCGTCTCGATCAGCGACGGCACCTTGACGGCATATTTGCCTTGCGAGCCCTCGATATTGCCGGCGGCGACCAGGCTGTTGGAGGCGCCGACGGCGCCGATCAGCTGGTCGAGTTGCAGCCCGTAGGAAGACAGCTTCATCGGATCGATGACGACCTCGACGAGATCGTCGCGGGAGCCCTGCAGCGAGCCTTCCAGAACGCCGGGCACCTCCTCGATGCGGTCACGCAGTTCGCGTGCCGCGGCGGCCAGCACGCGTTCGGGCAATTCGCCCGACAGCGTGACGACGAGCACCGGGAATTCGGAAATGTTGACCTCGGTGACGACAGGCTCCTCGGCCGCCTGCGGCAGATCGGCCTTGCCGTCCTGCACCTTGGAGCGTGTATCCTGCAGCGCCGTCGCCAGATTGGTCTGCGGCTGAAACTCGACCAGCACATAGCCGCCGCCCTGGAAGGCGGCCGAGCGCATTTCCTTGAGGCCCTTCAGGCTTTTCAGCTTGCTTTCCATCGGCCGCAGCAGAAGGCGCTCGGAATCCTCCGGCGAGATGCCTTGATAGATCAGGCTGACATACATCATCGGAATCGGAACGTCCGGTTCCGCTTCCTTCGGCGTCGACTGATAGGCGACCCAGCCTGCAATCAGCAGGAAGACCAGGACCGAGATGGTCAGGCGGGCATTGTTGATTGCGAGTCTGACGATATCCATGACTTATGCCTGTTGCTTTCAGGAGTGGCGAACGGACTGACGTCGCGGGCAGAGCCCGGCGCCGGCGTCGCTGCGCTACTGCGTCCCTGCGGTGGCTTCGCCGATCAGCTTGTTGATGGTCGCCTGATCGGCCTCGACCGGCTTGACCTCATCGCCTTCCTTCACCAGTTCCTGGCCGGCGACGATGATGCGCGCATCGGCCGGGATGCCGCCAAGCACGAGGCCGGTGGGGGTGTCGTCGACCAGGTCGATCGGGAAGAACGCAACCCTGTTGTCCTCGCCGACGGCGCGGATGCCCAGATCGCCCTTGTCGCCCAGTGTCACCACCGAGCGCGGCAGCAGGACCGCGTCGGTCGGCAGCGCGCTGAGCTGGATTTCCGCCGTCATGCCGGCCGGCACCGAGCCGTCGGCGTTGGGTATGGCGACCTCGACGCGGAAGGTGCGGGTCGCCGACGACGCGTCGCGGCTGATGTAGCGCACGGTGCCTTCGACGGTCTGGCCGCTGACCAGCCGGACGCTGGCCTTGTCGCCGATCTTGAGATAGCCGAGGTCGCGCTCGCTGATCTCGCCGCGGGCGATCACCGGATCGAGTTTCAGGATGGTGGCCACCTCGCCGCCCTGCATGACCGAACTGCCAAGCTCCACCGGCACCCGGTCGATGACGCCGTCGAACGGTGCCTTGACCTCGTTGCGGTCGAGCTCGGCCTGCGCCGTATCCAGCTGGGATTGCGCCTGGGTCAGGTTGGAGCGGGCGGTGTCGAGCTGCAGCTTGGGCAGATTGCCGGTCCTGGCGAGCCGTTCCGCGGCGTCGAGCTCGGCCTTGCGCTGCGCCAGCAACTGCCTGGCGTTGTCGACGTTCGAGATCTTTTCTTCCGCCGCCAGCATCAGCACCAGATCGCCTGTCTTGACGTGATCGCCTTGCTTGACCGGCAGCTTGTCGATGACGCCGGCGACGCGGGTTGCCAGAACCGCGCGCTTGTCGGCCTCGGTCAGGCCGGAAATGCGGATGGCGCGCGCATAGGTCTTGCGCGGCGGCGTCACCACGGCAACGGTGCGCAACGGAGCCTTCGGTTCGGCTTCCGCCGTCTTCGGCTTGCTTGCGTCCGGCGCCTTGTCCTGCTGGACCTCGGCCGCCTTGGCCTTGTTGGCCGCTACGCTGCCGACCGATGAGAATTCGCCTGTCGCCATCCACGCCGCGAAACCTATAAGCACAACAATGGCTGCAAGCTTGTGAAACCTGATTTTAGGCATCGTCATTTTTCCACTGCGGGTTCAGCCAGCACCGCGCCCTTCATGACGCGGGCGCGTCGCCGATATGGGTGCGCGCCTGACCGTGTTCAAATTGCCGTGATCGGCGAGCGCGCTTCTACATCAAAGTTGCACTGCAATATAGCCTTAAAGTTGCAAGACCATTACGGCATCGGGCAAGGTGAACCCGCAGCCGTCCAGTTTTCGATTGCTTGATGGGCCGCTTCGGCCAAACCCGGAGCCGGCTCACGATCCGCGCCCGGCGCCCAGCTCCAGGCGACAGGTTTGTCGTTGCGGACATGCAGCGCGACATCGGTCAATTTGCGGTCGCCATTGCGCGCCGGATCCTTGATCTGGGCGCAGATTTCGGCCGAGGATTTACCGAACCAGGCCATCTCGGTCGGCGCCAAATGCCGGCCGTCGGCACCGGCTGGTCCGGGCAATGCCTTGGAATTACTGGAGAAATGGCAGATTGTGCAGCGCAGGCCCGGATTGCCGAGGCCCGCTCCGTCGGTTCCGCGCTGGACGTCGAAGGCGTGCACAAATGCGGCGCCGTCATGCGCACCCGACCACCGCGGCCGGTCGTCCGCGACACGACAATCGGCGCAGCGCGGATGTGAGAACACCGCATGGATCTTGCCCCATTCGGAGGGGCCTCTGGCCATGTCGAGCGTCGGGCTTGGTGATGCCCGGCTCTCCTGCGCGGTTGCGGAAGGCGCCGCCGAAGCAAGGTGGCAGCAGGCGTCAGCATGATGAGACGCGTCTTCACGCGAAGGCCCCATTGTCGACAGCGGCAGGGTGCGAATG
>NZ_PNOT02000118.1 GCF_002879535.1 Mesorhizobium intechi | reverse complement strand
GGCCATGACGGTCGGCGGGGTTACTGGAGCTGCCGGCTGGACCGCGGCAGCGGCAACCTCGGCGACCGGCTCTTCGGCAGGCTCGGCGAACGAGCCGTCCAGGTTCAGATCGAAATCATCTTCCGAAACGGCCTCGGAATTCGAGAACTCGTCCCTCGCATCCACGGCATGAGCGGGCACTTCGTGTGCTTCCGCCGCATCAAAGGCCACCGGCTGGTCCGCCCGAACGTCAAAATTCATGTCGACATCCGCCATGGCGGCGTCGAAATGCCCCTCGAAATCCTGGTCGGCGATCGCCTGGGCTTCATTCGCGGCGGCCACCGGCTCCGGATCGTTGACCGCGGCCGCAGCCGCCTGGCGCTGATCCGTCGAATAGTCGTCAAGCATCAGCTCATCTTCGAGGGAAACCGCGACCGCATCGTCGAATTCATGCGCGGCGGCCGGCTCGACAGCCATCGGCATTTCGGCAACGCCATGCTGGGTCTCGACGGGTTCGTCCTCGATCTTGGCTGCGTGGTCCTCGATGTGGAAGTCCTGATCGAGCGACGCGGCAAGCTCGTCCTCCATCGGCAGGTCATCCTCAAAGGGCGAAACGTCTTCGAGCGAACTAGCGATGGCATTGTCGAAATCGGCGTCGAAGCCAGATTCGACGGACGGCACGGCTTCGGCAGCATCGGGGTGGGCATGGCTGGAGACGAGTCCCTGCTCGTCGGCACCCGTGAGGTCCAGATGGAAATCGTCGTCGAGCGACAGCGCAAGATCGTCGTCGGCCGCGTGAGTGGCGGCCGTTTCGAATGTCGGCTCGTGAGCCTCGACAACCGCAGCGGCGACGCTGTCGCCAGCGTCGAACTCGCCCATCAATTCCTTTTCGAGGTCGATGTCGAAATCGTCCTCGTGCACGGGCTGACTGGCGGCAGCGGCCTGCGGCTCGACCCGCGCCTGCTGCTTGACCGGCTGGCGTGGGTCGAATCCCATGATCCTGGTCAGTTCCGCGAACGGATCATCGTCAGCGATGTCGTTGTTGTCGGCTACTCTCAGCTGGGTTCTGTCTGCCATTATTGTTCCCGAACTCGCACTCATTCGGACGCCATGGACGTCGCGCAGGGTTGGCCCTTACCAGCGCAATGTGGGCAAAAGGTGACAGGTTTTTTAGTCAAACCTAACGCATTTCGGTGGGCGCAGCGGCTCCGATCAACGTCAGGCCGGACGTCAGAACGTCCGAAACAGCCTGCACCAGCCCTAGTCTGGCATGCGTCAATTGTCGGTCGTTAACCTTAACAAAACGTAAGTCCGGATTATCCGTACCCCGGTTCCAGTGTCCGTGGAAACTGGAAGCCAGATCATAGAGGTAAAATGCCAGCCTATGCGGCTCCAACGCAAGTGCGGCGGATTCGATCAGGCGCGGATATTCGGCGAGCTTGCGGATCAGGCCGATCTCGCCCTCGTCGGTCAGCATAGCCGCGGCGGCAGCCAGGCTTTGGCGATCGAAATTGGCTTCGCCCAGCTGCTCGCTTGCCTGCCGGAACACCGAATGGCAGCGCGCCGAGGCGTACTGCACGTAAAACACCGGATTGTCCTTGGACTGTTCGGTGACCTTGGCGAAATCGAAATCGAGCGGCGCATCGCTCTTGCGGTACAGCATCATGAAACGGATGGCGTCGCGGCCAACCTCCTCAACGACTTCCCGCAGCGTGACAAAGTCGCCCGACCGCTTCGACATGCGTATGGGCTCGCCGTCGCGATACAACTTGACCAGATTGCACAACAGGACAGTGAGCTTCACCTCGTCGCCGGCGATCGCCCTCGCCAGCGCTTCCAGCCGTTTGACGTAACCGCCATGGTCGGCGCCGAGCACGTAGATCAGGTCGACGAAGCCGCGATCGACCTTGTCCTTCAGATACGCGACGTCGGCGGCGAAATAGGTGAACGCGCCATCGGACTTCACCAGCGCCCGGTCCATGTCGTCGCCGACCGCGGTCGAGCGGAACAGCGTCTGCTCGCGGTCTTCCCAGTCGTCCGGCTTCTCACCCTTGGGCGGCGGCAGCTTACCCTTGTAGATATGGCCCTTCAGCGTCAGGTCGTTGATCGCCGAGCGGATCTTCCTGGCATTGTCGGCGTGCAGCGTGCGCTCGGAGAAGAACACGTCGTGATGCACGTTGAGCAGCGCCAGATCCTCTCGGATCATCGCCATCATGGCGTCGATCGCGCGGTCCTTGACGATGGCCAGCGCCTCATCATCCGGCATTTGGAGCAGGCCGCGGCCGAACTCTTTCGCCAGTGCCTGGCCGAGAGGAACCAGATAATCGCCTGGATAAAGGCCCGTCGGAATCTCGCCAATGTCGTCGCCCAGCGCCTCCCGATACCGCAGTATGACCGAGCGGCCGAGCACGTCGATCTGTCCGCCGGCATCGTTGATGACGTATTCCTTGGTCACGTCGTAGCCGGCAAACGCCATCAGATTGGCGAGCGCATCACCGACAACCGCGCCCCGGCAATGGCCGACATGCATCGGCCCCGTCGGGTTGGCCGAGACATATTCGACATTGGTTTTTCGGCCGGCGCCGATCGTCGAGCGGCCATATTTGCGCCCCTCGCCCAGAAGCGCCGACAGATGCGCCTGCCAGAAGCCGTCCTTGAGCCGGAGATTGACGAAGCCAGGGCCTGCAACCTCGGCGGCGGCGACATCCTTGTCATCGCGCAACGCCAGCGCCAGCCTTTCAGCCAGCGCGCGCGGGTTCTGGCCGGTGGGTTTGGCCAGCACCATCGCCGCGTTGGTCGCGAGGTCACCATGGCTTGCGTCGCGCGGCGGTTCGACGGCAATCCGCGACAGGTCGGGCGAAACGCCGTCCTTGTCTTTCAGATCAAGCGCTTCGACAGCCTTTGTGACTCGCGCGGTGAAATCGGCGAAGATGTTCATGGGTACTGCTCTGGCGGTTTAGGCGAATCCGGCTTGTCAGCCGGCAAAATCGCGCTCGCCCTAGCTCAAATCCGGGGTGCGGTCAAACAACCGCCTGTGTTCCTTGAGCGCATAGGTGTCGGTCATCCCTGCCAGGAAATCAGCGACGCTGCGCGCCTTGATGCGATCCTCGGCCCGGTCCAGCCCCTCGCGCCAACCGTCCGGCATGGCGCGCGGATCGGCGAAATAGACGTCGAACAGGTCCCTGACGATCTGTTCGGCGCTGGCGCGCACCCGCATCACCTCTTCGTGCCGGTAGAGGTGCTTGTAGAGAAAGGCCTTCAGTTCCTTCTCGGCCGCGGCCATCTCGGCGGAAAAGGTCACCATCGTTTCGCCCGCCGCCCTGACCGCATCGTCGCTTTGCGGTCCGGCGCGTTCCAGATTTGCGGTCGCGGCAACGATGACATCCTCGACCATGGCGGTGATCTGCCGCCGCATCAGTTCGTGACCGGTGCGCACGTCGTCGAGCCTGGGATAGCGTTGGCGCACGCCCTCCAGGATCTTTCCCGGCAGCGAGACGGTTTTCAGCATGTCGAGCGTCAGCAGCCCTGCCCGCAACCCGTCGTCAATGTCATGCGTGTTGTAGGCGATGTCGTCGGCGATCGCGGCACACTGCGCCTCGATGCCGGCGAACCGGTCCAGTTCGAGATCCTGCAGCTGCGAATAGTCGCGGATCGCCTGCGGCACCGGCCCTTTCAAGCCCTTGCCGCTGCTGTCCGTCAACGGGCCATTGTGCTTGACTAGGCCCTCCAGCGTCTCCCAGGTCAGGTTCAGCCCGTCGAATTCGGCGTAGCGCGCCTCCAGCCGCGTCACGATGCGCAGCGACTGCGCATTGTGGTCGAAGCCGCCCCAGGCCGCCATCTTGTCGTTCAGCGCGTCCTCGCCTGTATGGCCGAAGGGGGTGTGGCCGAAATCATGCACCAGCGCCACCGCTTCGGCGAGATCCTCGTCGCCACGCAGCGCCCGCGCCAGCGCACGCGCGATCTGTGCCACTTCGATCGAATGGGTCAGCCTGGTGCGATAATGGTCGCCTTCATGCGCGATGAAGACCTGCGTCTTGTGCTTGAGCCGTCGGAACGCCGTCGAGTGGATGATGCGGTCGCGGTCGCGCTGGAACGGCGTGCGGGTCGGGCTCTCGACCTCGTCGAACAGCCGCCCGCGCGAGCGCGCCGGATCTGTGGCGTAGGCCGCGCGCGGCCGATAGCCGAACCCGATGTCGCCCAACTCATTGGTCATGGCTGATGCTGCCGCAGTTGACTTGGCCCTTTGCGCTTCATACCTATCATGTGAAACCGAAAGCAAGGTGACGCCCATGGGCGCGGATGCCAAGACCGCCATGAAAGTCGACATGACCGAGGCCGCCGCCAGGCGGATCGCCAAGATTGTCTCTGGCGAGGCCGGCAAAACGGCGCTGCGCGTGTCCGTCGAAGGCGGCGGCTGCTCTGGATTCTCCTACAAATTCGATCTGGTCGACACCCGCAACGAGGACGATGTCGCTATCGAGAAAGACGGCGCCACGGTGCTGATCGACGATTTGTCGCTGGTCTATATGGGCGGCTCGGTGATCGACTTCGTCGATGATCTGATGGGCCAGTCCTTCCAGATCCGCAATCCGAACGCCGTCGCCTCCTGCGGCTGCGGCACGAGCTTCTCCGTCTAACCGCATGCCTGCCATCGGCGCGGTCCGTCAGGTCGCGCTGTCGGCCGGACGCGATCTTGATTCGACGCTGGCCTTCTGGCGCGATGTGCTCGGCATGGGCGTTCATGCCCGCTACGATCCGCCGGGCATCGCCTTCATCATCGCCGGCAATGTGAGGCTGCTGTTCACCGACGGCGTTCCGGCCGGCATAGTCTATCTCGACATGGCGGGCCTCGAAGCCTTCCACGCCGAGACGAAAGCCGCCGGCGTCCCCTTTACCGCACCACCGGCGCTTGTGCATCGTGATACCGAAGGCACCTTCGGACCACCGGGGGAAAGCGAGTGGATGGCCTTCCTAAAGGACCCCGCGGGCAATACGATCGGCCTGGTCGAACGCCACCCGTCGCAGGAAGAGTAAGACCGTCATGAAAATCGTCACCTGGAACATCAACGGCGTTCGCGCCCGCATCGGCAACCTGACCCATTGGCTGACCGAGAGCGCGCCCGACATCGTCTGCCTGCAGGAGATCAAGACGATCGACGAGCAGTTCCCGCGCGCCGAGATCGAGTCGCTGGGCTACAATGTCGAGACCCATGGCCAGAAGGGCTTCAACGGCGTGGCGCTGCTGTCGAAGCTGCGCTTTGACGAAGTTATCCGGGGACTGCCCGGCGACGACGCCGACGAGCAGGCGCGTTTTATCGAAGGTGTGTTCTCGACCGACAAGGGCGCGCTGCGGGTCGCCTCTCTCTATCTCCCGAACGGCAATCCGATCGATGACGACAAAAAATTCCCCTACAAGCTCTCATGGATGACGCGGCTGGAGCGTTGGGCCGAAGAGCGGCTGAAGCTGGAAGAGGCGCTGGTGCTGGCCGGCGACTACAACGTCATTCCCGAGCCGATCGACGCGCGTTTTCCGGAGAACTGGCTGGGCGACGCGCTGTTTCAGCCGCAGACGCGGCAGGCCTTCCGCCGGCTGCTCAACCTCGGTTTCACCGAAGCGGTGCGCGCGGTCACCGATGCACCCGACACCTACACCTTCTGGGATTATCAGGCCGGCGCCTGGCAGAAGAACAACGGCATCCGCATCGACCACCTGCTGCTGTCGCCGGAAGCCGCCAATCGCTTCTCGTCGGCCTCGATCGAAAAGCATGTACGCGCCTGGGAAAAACCGTCCGATCACGTCCCGGTGGCGATCGATCTCACGCTTCAGCCGGCCTGACCGGGCCCTTCTGCCCGCGAATCGCCCGACCTTGTATCGCCACAAATCGGGCGCTTGATGGAAGATCATCATGGCGGCTGGGGTTCCCATGACCATTCGATTCGTTGCTTGTCCGATCGGCTTGGCATTTGCCACGGCCGCCATGGTGCCGGCTTTTGCCGCGCCCGAATGTCTCGCCAATGGAAAGTCCTACCCGGTCGGTCAGGTCGCCTGCCTGACGGTTGCCGACCAGAGCCATCTGGCGCGCTGCGAGATGGTGCTCAACAACACATCCTGGACGAAAATCGGCGGCAGCTGCCCCGGAAACATGATGGCGCCGCACCTGCACGTCACGCCGATCTCGACGCCCGCGCCCAGCATGGTGCCGACGGAGCCAACCGAGAACTGATTTCTCTGACTGGCTGATCTCCCCGTGGGGAGAGCGGCAGACGACCTTACTGGTCTGCGTTGGTGGTGCCCTTGGTCAGGATGTCATCAGCCAGCGAAATCGCCGTGCGCCGGTCGGCCTCGCCGGCGGCGGCAAAAGCCTCTTCCTGCATGCCACGGATCCAGGGCTGGTCGGCCGGCGACGCGCGCTCGAGCGCGGCGGTCATCATCGCAAGGCCGCGAACGATCTTGCCGCTCTGGAACAAGAGATGGCCAAGCGTCGCCTGCGCGCCGGCATGGCCCTTTTCGGCGGCGAGTTGGAACCAGCGCCCGGCCTGCTTGACGCTGGCCTTCACGCCGCCCTCGCCCTTCAGGAACATCTGGCCCATCTCGAACTGGGCGTTCGGGTTGCGGTAGTTGGCGGCGGCGCGCATGTAATATTCCTGTGCCGCCACCTCGTTCTCGGTTACCGGGCTGCCGGGAATGCCCTTGCGCAGATAGTCGCCGAGCGCCACCAGCGCGTCGGAGACGTAGCTTTCCTCAGGCGAGCCGGGCTCGACATCCTGGTCGACGATCTCGGAAAAGAACTTGAACGCCTCGTAGTCGTCGCGCTCCACGCCGTCGCCCTCTGCATACATGCGGGCAAGCTTCCAGGTGGCGCCGATCTGGCCGTTTTCGGCGGCGTATTTATAGGCTTCGGCGGCCTGTTCCTTGTGGCCGTTCTTGTAGGCGGAGAAGCCGAACTGGAACACCGCCCAAGGGCTGGACTGCGGCTTCACGCCCGTCTTGTCGTCGAACACCTTGTCGTCAAAAGCCAAAGCCTGGCCAA
The DNA here is from genome assembly GCF_002879535.1 of Mesorhizobium intechi. GTDB lineage: Bacteria > Pseudomonadota > Alphaproteobacteria > Rhizobiales > Rhizobiaceae > Mesorhizobium > Mesorhizobium intechi. The sequence continues at coordinate 1,058 of NZ_PNOT02000118.1, read as the reverse complement.
CGGCGCCAAAGATCGCAGCAGCGACCAGTGCCGGAAGGACAGATGACCTCAACAACTCAGATATCCGCATAGCAGTGTGTTTCTTTCGCACCGCCAGGATGGGTGACCGCGCCATCCCTGGCAGACCCGACCGTCTGTGCGTATTTCCATATCGCGCCCGACTGATAGTCGGTCGTGCGCGCCTTCCATGTCTTGGCCCGCGCCGTCAGCTCGGCTTCCGACAGCGCCACCTCGATCGTGCCGTTCACGGCGTCGATCGAAATCACGTCACCATCCCGGATGAGGCCGATCGGGCCACCCACCGCCGCCTCCGGCCCTACATGGCCGATGCAGAAGCCGCGTGTCGCGCCCGAGAAGCGGCCGTCGGTGATCAGCGCCACCTTGCCGCCCATGCCCTGGCCGTAGAGCGCTGCCGTGGTCGACAGCATCTCGCGCATGCCCGGACCGCCGCGCGGCCCTTCGTAGCGAATGACCAGAACCTCGCCTTCCCTGTAGTTGCGATGCGTCACCGCCTCGAAACATTCCTCTTCCGAATCGAAGCAGCGCGCCGGGCCGGAGAATTTCAACTCCGCCATGCCCGCGACCTTCACGATCGCGCCCTCGGGGGCCAGATTTCCCTTCAAGCCCACGACACCGCCGGTTTGGGTAATTGGTCTGTTGGCCGGGCGGACCACATCCTGATGTTCATTCCAGGCAACGTGCTCCATGTTTTCGGCCAAAGTGCGGCCAGTGACCGTCAGGCAATCGCCATGCAGATAGCCGTGATCGAGCAGCGTCTTCATTAGGAGCGGAATCCCGCCGGCTTCGAACATGTCCTTGGCGACATATTTGCCGCCAGGCTTGAGATCGGCGATGTAAGGCGTCTTCTCGAAAATCCTCGCGACGTCGAAGAGATCGAATTTGATGCCCGCCTCATGCGCGATCGCCGGCAGATGCAGCGCTGCATTGGTCGAGCCGCCGGTGGCGGAAACCACGGTCGCCGCATTCTCCAGCGCCTTCAGCGTGACGATGTCGCGCGGACGGATGTTTTTCGCGATCAGCTCCATGATCTTTTCGCC
>NZ_PNOT02000385.1 GCF_002879535.1 Mesorhizobium intechi | reverse complement strand
TTTCGGCCTGTTCGAGACCGGCAATGTCGCCAAGCGCGCGGCGGCCGAGATCCGCGGCCGCCAGCCCGACTGGTTCGTCGCGGCGACGCGAAGCATGACATCAGAGGCTGAGTGAGATGGCTGGCCTTAACGAGAGCCGTTTGTTCATTCCGGTGCGCATCGCGGTGCTGACGGTTTCCGATACGCGCAGCCTTGCCGACGACAAATCCGGCCAGACGCTGGCCGACCGCATCACCGAGGCCGGTCACATCCTGGCCGCCCGCGACATCGTCACCGACGACCGCGACAAGATCCGCGACACGGTCCTGGCATGGTCGCGGGACAAGGCCATCGATGTCGTCATCACCACCGGCGGCACCGGCTTTACCGGACGCGACGTGACGCCGGAGGCGCTGGAGCCGATCTTCGAAAAGCGCATGGACGGGTTTTCGGAAGTGTTCCACCGCATTTCCTACGACAAGATCGGCACCTCGACGATCCAGAGCCGGGCGACCGGAGGCGTCGTCAACGCCACTTTCGTCTTCGTGCTGCCGGGCTCGCCCGGTGCCTGCAAGGATGCCTGGGACGGCATCCTCAAGGCGCAGCTCGACTATCGCCACATGCCCTGCAACTTCGTCGAGATCATGCCGCGCCTTGACGAACATCTGCGGCGCGGCAAGTCGGCTCCGTAAAACCGAAGGTGAAGCCCGGGTTCCACGCCGTGTTTGCCAGGCAAAACGGCGCCTTTGCCTTCGAAAAGCCATTCCAAACCGCATACCGGCGAAAGTACTTTCTCGCGGAAGGCAATAGCCGATCCGACAGGGAAGATGCGATGAACGAGCATACCGGTGGATGCCATTGCGGCAACGTAGGTCTTCGATTTTCAACCGAGCTCGATCCAACGCAAATCGAAGTCCGCGCCTGCCAATGCGCTTTCTGCATCAAACACGGCTCGCGCGCCGTCGCCGATCCGGATGGCAGGCTGATCGTCTCGGTCGAGGACGAAGCCCGATTGCACAGATACCGGTTCGGGCTGCGCACGGCCGACTATTTGATCTGCCGTGACTGCGGCGTCTATGTCGCGGCGGTCACCAGCGATGACAGGAATCCAAGGGCAATCGTCATCGTCAATGCCCTGGACGACCGGCCACTGTTCAGCCGCGAACCGGTCGCCGTGGACTATGATGCCGAGAGCCGGGAAGGCCGTGTTGCCCGGCGACAGGCGCGCTGGATGCCGGTGGAGATTCAATCGGCCTTCAACGGATGACCGGCTCGCCGTGAAAACGCCGGCGCGAGGGGCGCGAAACGCCGAAGCCGACTTCCATCATCAGCCGCGGCGCGCGCGCCGGCACGGTGCCCATGTGGAAACCGAAAGGATCCTCGACGAAGCCGAGGCCGGCTTCGCCGGTCAGCGTCACCGGACTTTGCTCGCCATAGACGTCCAGCACCTCCTGGGCGGGATGACCTACCAGCAGGGTCAACTGATGCTTCATGGCGCGGCGCCTGTGGCTGCCCTTGACATAGACATGCGGGCCGGTGTCGGCGTCGACGGGCTTGAGGTAGAAGAAGAATTTCAGCATGCGCCAGTCGTCGAGGTCGAAGTGATACTTGCCGAGCGAGGCAAGGTTCTTGTCGGCGTCCGAGGCTTTGCCGGTCGGAAAGCTCCACCAGACGCGCGTCGTGATCAGTTTCGCCTGAGCGCCGAGATAGTGCGCTGCAATGTCGAGAAGCAGCGGATCGTGCTGTATGGCGAGTGCTGCCGGGCAGTCGAGGATGCGTTCGAAATAGTGCCCGCTGAGCAGAGAGCGGCCCAGGCGTTTCTCGGCTTGCGCATGGTCGCCCGGCATGAATTCGAGACGGCGGTCGAAATTGCCGAAGCAAGGCGTGCGCCCGGCGAAATCCGCGATCTCCTCATGGATCGCCGGCGGCAGGATGAGTCCTGAAAACAGGCCGTCGGAACGCAGCGCATCGACCACCGCCGCCCGCTCGACGCCTGCGAACATCGTGTCCCCCACATTGTCGGCAGGACGGGCGCGTTTTGCGCCCAACCAATGCATCCGGCGCCCAGCCATGGTGCGCGCCAGCATGAACATCGGTAACCAGGCGGGGTTTTCTCGCAGATCCGTGAGATAGGTCGGAATGCGAACGGCGATGCGCCGCAGCAGGCTGCCGTCGCGCGCAATGGCCTCGAGACTGGCGGCTCCGGACTTGTCAGGCGTTGAAACGGTCATCGGGTCCTCGTCCATGAGGGTGACACCGATGCCGCATCGGTGCCCACCACTCGCATGACCCAAACCCTATTCACCCACCTCGGGGAAGGCTAACCTCGCGTCGGATTTTGTGCAATGCACAATGAACAGAGCAGATGCAAAAAATCACGTCGGCGCCCGGTGTTGCCGCTTCGGCGGCGCCACCCAGATCTCGGCTTCAAGCTTCTTCGTCGCCAGGCCGCGCGCCAGCGCCTCGGCGCTGCCGGCATTTTTCGACAAGGACGCCGCCTGGCGCTTGCTGATCACCAGCCCGTCGGCGAGCGCGCGGTTCCCTGAAAAGACCCGAGCCAGGAAGGGCGTGCGGCTGCCGCGGGCGCGCGAAAACCGCGCCGCCGTGGTTTGCCTCGCCGTATGGGCGACGACCGCGTCGATCCAGCCCTCCCCCAGACGCGCGCCCGGCTCCAGCAGCAAAAGCCAATCACCCTTGGCCTGCCTTATCCCGGCGGCGATGCCGCCGCTTGCCACATAGTGGCAGCCGGCATGCTCGGCGACATGATGCGTCTGGTCGATGGAGCCGGTGTCGCAGACGACGACCTCGCGCACCACGCCCTCGACCGCGCCGCCAATCAGCGAGCCGAGCGTGCGGGCGAGAGCCTCCTCGTCATTGCGGGTTTCGATGAGAACACTGAGCATATTCAGCCGAATAGCGGAAAGCCGCGCACAGCGCCAGTTTTTGCGGCGCAGCACAAAAAGTTCTTGCTTTGTTCTCATCGACAAAATAGGAATAATTTCATGAACAGAGCGATTCGAAACAACATGGACAGTCCCTGGGAGCGGGCCAAGATGGAACCGATCGTGCGTGCCGACATTGCAGCCTTCGGGGCAGGACGAGCCGAAATGGCCAATGCGATGATCGAGCAGAGTGGCATGCGAATCCGTCCAGACCGCAATCGCGGCCGGTCGGCGGGCATCAATCCGTCCGGCCGCTTCGAACCCGTCAGCCGGCATGTCTTCGACGATGGCTGGAGTTCGCTGGAGGAACTGCCGCCGTTCAAGACCGAGGTGCAGGTGGAAAAGCCGCGCACCATCATCACTCGCAACGAATCGCCTGACATCTCTTTCGACCGGTCGATCAACCCCTATCGCGGCTGCGAACATGGCTGCGTCTATTGCTTCGCGCGGCCGACGCACGCCTTCATGGGCCTGTCGCCGGGGCTGGATTTCGAATCCAAGCTGTTCGCCAAGCCGGATGCGGCTCGACTGCTCGACAAGGAACTGTCCAAGGACGGCTACCAGCCGCGCACCATCGCCATCGGCACCAACACCGATCCATACCAGCCGATCGAGAAACAGTACCGGATCATGCGCGAGATCCTCGAAGTGCTGGAAGCGCGGGGCCATCCGGTCGGCATCGTCACCAAATCCGCCCTGGTGACGCGCGACATCGACATATTGTCGCGCATGGCCGAACGCGGGCTGGCCAAGGTGGCGCTGTCGGTGACGACAATGGACCGCATGCTGGCCAGGACAATGGAGCCCCGCGCGTCGACGCCGACCAAGCGCCTCGAAGCGATCCGGCAGCTTTCCGACGCAGGCGTTCCGGCTTCGGTCATGGTGGCGCCGATCATCCCCGGCCTCACCGACCAGGAGATGGAGCGGATCCTCGATTCGGCGTACGCCGCCGGTGCGCGCGAGGCGGGTTACGTCGTGCTGCGCCTGCCGCTGGAGGTCAGCCCGATCTTCAAGGACTGGCTGCTGCGCCATTATCCAGACCGCTATCGCCACGTGATGTCGCTGATCCGGTCAATGCGCGACGGCAAGGATTACGATTCGGAATGGGGCAAGCGCATGAAGGGCGCCGGACCCTATGCTTGGCAGATCGGCCGCCGCTTCGAGATCACCGCAAGGCGGCTCGGCCTCAATATCGAACGGCGCACGCTGCGCACCGACCAGTTCATCGCCGCCGGAAAAGACCAGGAACAGCTGATGCTGCTGTGAGACTGCAATTCGGCGCGGCGGTTTGAGCTGCCACGGCGCACAAAATCCCGTCCGGCCTGCCCCGGCCTGCAGACGGTGCCCTCCCGGTCCGGCGCCCCACCCGACCCGGAGGGACTTGCGGAGAATCGGAGCCGATGCGAACCTCGCCGCAACATGGCTCGCGCGCGTTCCGATTCTCCGCTTCTCTTCGAAATCGTCGAGMGACCCGATTTCTCCTTCGAGACGAAGGCGATGGCTGACGGCCTGTGGCCGGTGGCCGGGATGGACGAGGCCGGGCGCGGTCCTCTGGCCGGACCGGTGGTCGCGGCCGCTGTCGTGCTTGACCCAGCCAACATCCCCGAAGGCCTCGACGATTCCAAACGTCTCAGCCATTTGCAGCGCGAGGCGCTGTTCCTTCGCATTCTTGGCTCCGCGCACGCGGTCTCGATGGCCTCGATCAGCGCCGAGGGCATCGACGGCAGCAATATCCTCAAGGCTAGCCTCGAGGCGATGCGCCGCGCTCTGGTCGGGCTGTCGGTTCGCCCGAAGCTCGCGCTTGCCGACGGCCGCGACGTGCCGCCCGGACTGCCATGCGACGGACGCGCGCTGATCAAGGGCGACCAGCGCTCGCAGTCGATCGCCGCCGCCTCGATCGTCGCCAAGGTCATGCGCGACCGCATGATGTGCGGCTGCGGCAGTCACCACGACCGCTACGGCTTCGAGGTCCATATGGGCTACGCCACGGCCCGGCACCGCACGGCGATCGAGACGCATGGCCCCGTGGCACGGCTGCACCGCGTCTCGTTCGCGCCGTTCAGGCTGAACGGCGCGGAAGTGACCGAGGAAGAGAGCTTCGCCGAGCTCGATTGAGGAGACCGGCCGCGCGAGCGATCTCCGCCTTCATGGGGAGATCGGCAGCGTTGACGTAGCACCCAACAAAAAAGGCCGCCAGGTTGCCCGGGCGGCCTTTTGATATTCAAATGTCAACCTAGTTCAGCTTGGCCTTCACATCCGCGAGCGAAGCCTTGAACAGGTCTGCTCCCGCCTTGACGTCGACCTTGGCGGCGAGCAGCGCGCGGGCGGCCTCGACAGCGATGTCGACGGCGCTGGCGCGCACCTCGGCGACCGCGTCACGCTCGGCCTGACCGATCTTCTGCTCGGCGAGTGCCGTGCGGCGGGCGACATAGTCTTCGGTCTTCTTGTGCGCTTCGGTGGCGAGCATTTCGGCTTCGCGCTTGGCGGCCGCGACGATGTCGGCCGCCTCCTGCTCGGCTTCCTTGCGCTTCTTCTTGTACTGGCCGAGCAGTTGCTGGGCCTCGTCGCGCAGCTTGCGTGCCTCGTCGAGTTCGCTGCTGATCCTGGCAGCGCGGGCGTCGAGCGCCTTGGCGATAAGACCGGGCACCTTGATGTAGATGGCGACGCCCAGGAAGATGATCAGGGCAATCGTGGCCCAAAGCGTTGCGAGAGATGTAGCGTCCATGATGCGCTCCTCACCGGGCCACGGATTTGACCGCGGCCGCGACCTCGGCCTTGCTGGCCTTGCCGCCGACCAGGGCCTCGACGATCGCCGAAGCAGTGTCCTCGGCGATGCTGCCGACTTCCTTCATGGCGTTGGCCTTGATGGAAGAAATGCGCGCCTCGGCCTCGCCAAGCTTCTCGTCGAGCGAGGCCTCGATCTTCTTGCGCGCGGCCTCGGCTTCCGCCTTGGCCGCATCCGCGGCCTGCTGGCCGATCGAGTTGGCATTGCTCTTGGCCTCCGCCAGTTCCTGCTCGTAAGCAGCAACGGCGGCGTCGGCCTCGCCCTTCAACTTCGCCGCCTGATCGAGATCCTGGCTGATGCGATCGTTGCGGACATCAATGATGCCGCCGACGCGCGGGACCACGACCCGCTTCAGGAAGAGGTAGAACAGCCCAAAAGTGATCGCCAACCATAGAAGCTGCGACGGGAAGGTCGCAGGATCGAAGGGCGGAAATGCGCCATGCGCTTCGGCAGGCACGCTGGTACCGGAGTGCGTATCGGCTCCGGTCGCGGCATGGCTGGTATCGGCTGATGGCGCGGACTCTTGCGCGAAGGCAGATGTCACGAACATGGACTATCCCCTGATATCAGGCCCGCCGCTTGCGCGGCCGGCCTGTCCAATCTTCCCAAAGCCTGGCTCAGCCGAACAGGGCCAGCAGCGCGATGAGAAGCGAGAAGATGCCCAGAGCTTCGGTCACGGCGAAGCCGAAGATCAGGCGGCCGAACTGGCCATCAGCAGCCGACGGGTTGCGCAGCGCGCCCGACAGGTAGCTGCCGAAGATGTTGCCCAGGCCGATGCCTGCGCCACCCATGCCCAGGCAAGCGATGCCGGCGCCGATGTACTTTGCTGCTTCTGCGTCCATTTGTTCGACTCCTTTGGATCTGAAATTCCGTTGCGTTTCCATCCGGCGCCAATGTCCTTGGGCCGGAAACTCTTCCTCAATGCCCGGGATGCAGGGCGTCGTTGAGATACATGCAGGTCAACACCGCGAAGACGTAGGCCTGCAGGAAGGCGACTAGCAATTCAAGCGCCGTCAGCGCTACCGCCATGGCCAGCGGCAGGACCGAGCCCGCGACGCCGACCGCGCCGAGCGCGGAGAGGCTGACGACGAAGCCCGAAAACACCTTCAGCGTGATGTGACCGGCAAGCATGTTGGCGAACAAACGAACCGAGAGGCTGACCGGGCGCGAGACGAAGGAGATGACTTCGATCAGCACCACCAGCGGCAGCAGGAACACCGGCACGCCATGCGGCACGAAAAGTTTCAGGAAGCCGAGGCCGTGCTTCATGAAGCCATAGACCACCACGGTTCCGATCACCAAGGCGGCGAGGCCGAAGGTGACGATGATGTGGCTGGTGACGGTGAAGAAATAAGGAAACAGGCCCAGCAGATTGGCGACCAGGACGAACATGAACAGCGAGAACACGAAGGGGAAGAACTTCATGCCTTGCGTGCCGGCGGCATCACGCAACATGTTGCCGACGAATTCATAGGCCATCTCGGAGATCGACTGCAGCCGGCCGGGAACCAGGCTGCGGCTCGATGTCGTGAGGAACAGGAACGCGGCCGCGACGACCACGGTCGCGACCATGAACAGTGCCGAATTCGTGAAGGACAGGTCGTAGCCGCCGATGTTAATCGGAACCAGCTTGATGATATGGAACTGGTGGATCGGATCGACCTTGTCAGCTGCCACGTTCTAACCCCGTCAATGCCGCGTACGGCCAAATTACCATTGCCGCGTGAGGGCGGCTATTTCCGAATGCCGCCTGAAAGACGGTCATTTGCTGTCGTCCCGGCCAGAGCGCGATTTATTGCCCTGTCCGAATTCTGCCACAACGCCTGCCGAACGCATGACATTGAGCACGCCGGCGCCAAAACCGAGCAGCAGGAAAACGATCAGACCCCACGGCGATGTCCCCGCCATACGGTCGATGATCCAGCCGATGCCGGCGCCCACGACCACGCCAGCGATAAATTCACTGGAGAGTTTGACCGCCTGGCCATATCCGGCCGCACTGCCCGCTTTCGCGTCGTCTTTCCCCTCGAGCCGGTTCGGCAGCCTTGTCGCAAGCGATGCTTCAAGTTCACGCCGACGTCGCTCAAGATCGTCGTCGCGGATGTCAGGTTCATGCTGCTTGCCGCGGCCGGTTTCTCCGGTTCCGTCTGGCCTGCTTTTATCGGCCATCGCAACCCCCCTGCCCGGTCAGACCGTCACCGTCCGTCCGCTTCTAAAGTCGCCGGCAACATAGTTAGAGGGTTTGCGCCCGTCAAGCCACGGGCGGAAGATCATTGCCATGTATTTTAGGCAACAAAATCAAACGATTAGCGAGGTGCGACATCGTGCCCGTCGCGATGATGGGGATGCGCTGTGCGAATCCTCCAGGCAATGGCTCCCTGATCGAGCCTGTGGCCGATGGAAAAGACCATCGGCTGGGGAAGCTCTCAACTCCAGCCGCCGCCATAGGTGCGGTAGAAGATATGCAGGCCGATCTTGGTCATCTTCTGCATGGTACGGGCCCAGCCCGGATGGACATATTGGGCATAGTAGTGGGTCGACGATCCGACCTCGGGAATGAAGATCTTGCCGGCAGTGACGGCCATGGCGATATCCTGCGCGGTCTTGTAGGCGGCCGGGCTTTCGATGCGCTTCTTCCTGCCGTCGCAGGCGAAGGAGAACTGGCAGCGGTTGAACCAACTGTCGTTCTGGTAGACGACGCCGCAGATCGAATTGGGATAAGCGGGGTTGCGGACGCGGTTGAGGATGACCTGGGCAACCGCGGCCTGGCCGCGAACGGATTCGCTCCTGGCCTCGAAATAGATGCCATTGGCCAGGCATGCCTGTTCGTTCTTGGAGAAGACGCTGGCCGGAAGCGGGTTCTGGATCCACCAATGGTCGCCCTTGGCCATCGGTGGAATGAAGCGGCCGCTGCTGGGCTGCTCGTCCTGCAGCAGGGCTTCGAAGGGCGAAGCCTTGGCATAGTCCGGCTCCGATTGCGCATAGGCCGTCGCCAGAACATCGGGATGATCGTTGTTGACCAGGGCGGCAAGCATGGCCGGCACGCCGGGATCCGGCTTCTTGTCCTCACGCGCATGGAATTCAGCGGCGATCTGGATTTCCTTGCCTTTGATCTGCGGCTTGGCGAAAGCCATCTTCAGGCCGCCGTCCATGCTCGGCCGCATCAGCGAGGAGGTCCGCTGGAAGATCGAACCGGCGTTGAAGTTTTTCGGCGGCGCAACGGGAGACACCTGGACGATGCGGCCCTTCTTGTCGGCGCGCACCACGCGGTCCTCGTCGGGCGAGCCGCTGACCTTGCCGCCCTTGCCGCGGAACGACACGTTGCCGACGCCAGCCAGGTGAATACCCGATCCGGAGATCGAGCCGGTGACGTCGGAATCGACGAACGGCATCTCGGCGGCGTGGGTCGAACCGGCGACGGATCTCTCGACATAGGAATTCCAGCGCGCGGTCGGCGATTCGAGGCCGGAGACGAGGCTTGTCATGTCCTGGTAGGCGGCGACGGTCGGGAAGCCGATCCAGATGCCGAGGCCGATGATGAAAGGAGACACAAAATTGCGTTTCTTCTCACCGGCGGCGGCAACAAGCCGCTTCAAGACGCGTCGATGCACGGAACTCTCTCCAGGAACGCTACTGACCCCACTGGAGAGCAAAATGATGCATTAACCTTGATGGGACGTTAACAGGATCGATCGGGTTTTCTCAGCCGGCTCAAGGTCGTGGTTTCGAAGTCGGGCGGTCTTAAGGCCGGAGCGTACAAGCCGGCCGCAGGAAGACCGGCCAGGCGATCAGCGCGCAGATGGCGGCCGACAACCAGACGCCGGACCAGGACCAGAGGTGCAGCAGCCCCGGAATGGCCACCGGCACAACGAAGAAGCCGACGAAGACAAAAGTGTTGGCCAGACTGAGCGCGGTTCCGACATGGCCGGCGCCGGCAAGGGTGGCAAGCTCGGTATAGGCGACGCCGTGCCAGGCGGAGACCGAGATGGCCGCGACAATCAGCACCAAGGGAAGGACGGCAATCAGCAAGGACTGGCCGCCCGGCGTCGCGGGGCTGGCCAGGACCATCAGCCAAAGCACGGAGAAGGCCAACCCGCTGAGCGCACTGCATGAGCGCAGAAACTGGCGACGGTTGCCATGGCGGTCCGTGAAGCGGCCGCTCCAGACGCGCATGACCATGGCGCCAGTCTGCACCGCGGCGAGGCTCGCGCTGATCGCCGCCGTCCCCAGCCCGACGAAGTCGTGCAGGAACACCGATGCGAAGGTGAGCACGGCCACCTGCGGGAAGCAGAGCAGGCCGATGGCGGTGGCGATGCGCCAGACCTCGATGTTGCGCAGCGGCTCTGGTCCGGCCACGGCCGACGCAGCGACGTGACCCGCCGTGGGCGGCTCATGCAGCCAGCGCCAGGCAAACAGCGCGGAGAGAGCGGATGCGCCGGCCAGCAGCCCGAACACCGCGGAAAAGCCGAAGGCGAGCGCAACGGACGGCAGGACCAGCGCGCCGAGGCCACCTCCGAGCGGCACCGCCGTCTGCCTTATGCTCATGGCAAAGCCGCGTTCGCTTTCCCGGAACCAGCCCATGATGGCGCGGCCGCTCGAGCCGTTGACGCTGCCGCCGAGCAATCCGGTGAGGAGCAGGCTTGCCGACAGGAGCATTACATCGGGAACGCCTGACCTTGTCGGCACGACGAGCATGGCCATGGCAAGAAGCCAGGCTGCCGTTGCGCCAAGCCCGGTCAGCAGCACGCGGCGGTCGCCCCAGCGATCGGTGAGCAAGCCCCAGGGCAACTCGCTGAGCGCAACGCCCAGGCCGAGAACGCCAAGCGCGACGCCAAGTTCGGCATTGCTCAAGTGATAGCCCTGTCGAAGCACGACAGCCGTTGCCGGTATGCCGGAGAAGGTGGCCGAGAAACTGGCATTGGCGGCGACGCCGATGCCCAGGACCTTCCAGCGGTGGCCGGGGCTGAACGCCCTTCCGGCAGGGCCGGCAGCACTGTCTCCCAGGAGTTTCTGCGTGTCTTGGTCGGTGCAGTCGACAATGACGGACATGATTTCATTCCCGTGGTGGCCCAGTCGCCTGGACCTTGACGGCATTTCTCTAGCGCCATAAGTTCATCCTTAAAATCAGGAAGTTTTTGACTATCGATCCTGAAAATCAGGACGTTTCCATGCAACGCGTGACCTTCGACCTCGACGTTCTCCGCAGTTTCGTCACCGGCATGGAGCTGGGCAGCTTTGCCAAGGCCGCCGACCGGCTGGGTCGGTCAACCTCGGCGGTCAGCGCGCAATTGAAGAAACTGGAGGAACAGGCAGCGACGCCGATCTTCCGCAAAGCGGGGCGCGGTCTCGCCTTGACCGAGGCCGGCGAAACCATGCTCGGCTATGCTCGGCGGCTGCTCGAGCTGAATGACGAGGCGGCGGCTGCGATCCACGACGTCGAGCTCGAAGGCTGGGTGCGGCTCGGCCTGCAGGAGGATTTTGGCGAGGCGGTGCTGCCAGACGTGCTCGGCCGCTTCGCTCGCGCCCACCCCAAGGTCAAGATCGAGGCCAGGATCGCGCGCAGCCATGAGCTGGCCGAAAGGGTGATGTCAGGCAGCCTCGACATCGCGCTCGCCTGGCACAGCGGCCAGACGCTGCCCTACAGCGAGCATGTCGCCGATGTTCCCATGCGCTGGATCGGCCCGGCAAAGCGCGTCGAGACCAGCCTGCGCGACGGCGAACCGCTGCCGCTGGTGGCGCTGGAGGCGCCGTGCCTTCTGCGCACCGTGGCGACCGAAACGCTCGACCGCGCTGGCCTGCCTTGGCGCATGGCCTTCTCCAGCCCGAGCCTTGGCGGCATCTGGGCGGCCGTGGCGGCTGGGCTGGGGCTGACGATCCGCACCGACATCGGCCTGCCGTCCAGCGTCAACGCGATGACGCCGGAGATTGCCGGCCTGCCGGCACTGCCCAAGATGGCATTGTTCCTGCACCGCCGGGATGCCGAACCCGAGCCGGTGGCGGCCCGCCTCGCCGCCATATTGCTGGAGGCGGCGCGGCAGGCGTTGCCGGGCAATGCGCGGACTGCCGGCTTGCGTGCCGTCGCCTGATCGGACGAGTAGCGACGCTCAGTTGCGCTTCTTGGCCCGGCCGGCGAATGGATTGTCCGAGGTGCGCAGCGCGATGCGGATCGGCACGCCTGGCATGTCGAAGGCTTCACGCAGGCTGTTGGTGAGATAGCGCACATAGGATTGCGGCATCGCCTCCGGCCGCGAGCACTGGACCACGAAGCCTGGCGGCCGGGTCTTGGCCTGGGTGACGTACTTGACCTTGAGCCGGCGTCCGGCAACGGCGGGCGGCGGATGATGCGCCAGTATGGCTTCCAGCCAGCGGTTGAGCTTGCCCGTCGAGACGCGGCTGTTCCAGACCTTGTGGGTCCGCAGCACCGCATCCATCAGCTTGTCGAGGCCGCGCCCGGTCTCGGCCGAGACTGGCACTGCCTGGATGCCGCGTACCTGCGGCAGCAGCCGCTCGGTCTTCTCGCGCAGCTCCGCCAGCAGCTCCTGCGGATGATCGATCAGGTCCCATTTGTTGAAGGCGATCACCGGCGCCCTGCCCTCGCGGATGATCAGGTCGGCGATCTGCAGATCCTGCTTCTCGAAGGGAATGGTGGCATCGAGCACGATGACGACGATCTCGGCAAAACGAATGGCGCGCAAGCCGTCCTGCACCGACATCACTTCCAGCTTTTCGTGGATCCTCGCCTTGCGGCGCATCCCGGCCGTGTCGAACAGCTTCAGCCGGCGGCCATGCCAATCCCAGTCGACCGAGATCGAATCGCGGGTGATACCGGCTTCCGGTCCGGTCAGCAGCCGCTCCTCGCCGATCAGCGCATTGATCAGCGTCGACTTGCCGGCGTTCGGGCGGCCGACGACAGCGATGCGCATCGGCTTGGTGTCATCGTAAGTGTGGGCATCCTCGGCGTCAGGGTCTGCAATGTCCTCGCCGATCAGCACCTCGGTGGCGGCGATCTCGTCGTCTTCGCCCTCTTCGTCCTCGCCGAAAGCGCGCGCCTCGCCGAGGGCCGCGATCACCGCATCGCGCAGATCGGGCATGCCCTGGCCATGTTCGGCGGAAACCGGGATCGGCTCGCCAAGCCCGAGCTCCCAGGCCTCCAGCATGCCGCCCTGCGCACCTTTGGCTTCGGCCTTGTTGGCGACCAGCACAACCGGCTTGCCGGACTTGCGCACGATCTCGGCGAAGGTCCTGTCATCCGGCAGCAGGCCGGACTTGGCGTCGATGGTGAAGAAGATCAGGTCGGCTTCGTGGATGGCGATCTCGGTCTGCGCGCGCATGCGGCCGGGCAAGGTCGATGCGCCGGCGTCCTCGAAACCGGCTGTGTCGATGACGTCGAAATGCAGATCGTAAAGCTTGGCGGCATGGACGCGACGGTCGCGAGTGACGCCCGGCGTGTCGTCGACAAGCGCCAGCTTCCTTCCCACCAGCCGATTGAAAAGGGTCGATTTGCCGACGTTAGGTCTGCCGATGATGGCGACTTTGAAGGTCATGCGATCCTACAGTCATGCATGTCATTGTCCCAAACCGCTGCACACTTTTGGGCGACATGCATTTACGAGGCATTGCCCGAGCCGCGGATCAGCTCGGACATCAGCGTTGCCCGCTCGCGGGCGTTGCGCGGGGCGCCGTCATCGGCGGCGATCTGGTCGAAGAGTTTCAGCGCGTCCTGGGTCTTGCCTTCCTTCCAGGCGGCAAGGCCGAGCGCTTCGCGCGCCGTGTGGCGCAGCGTGTTGGTGTCCGACGTCAACGCCTCGACGCGGCTGGAAACGTCGGCGAAGGAGCCGTGGTCGACGAGCAGCAGCGCTGCCCTGAGCCGCGCCATGTCGCGAATGCCCTGGGGGATGGCGGTGTCGGCGGCGACATCGTCGAAATCCTTGACGGCGGCAGCAGTGTCGCCCTTGCTCGCCTTGACGGTGGCGGCACGCATGCGGGCAAGCAGCGGATAGGCGCCGTAGCCATCCTTTTCCAGTTGGTCAAGCGCGGCCAGCGCCTCGTCGTTCTTGCCGTCATTGGCAAGCTTCAGCGCCTGCGAGAAGGCATCGCCAGAGCGGTTGGCGCGCGTCTCGTCCCAATAGCGATAGCCGACGAAGGCGGCGGTGCCGAGCACCACGAGGATCGCGATGACAAGCAAGGCCGGGCCGAAACGGTCCCACAGCTTCTGCGCCTGGTCGCGACGCATCTCCTCGTTGACTTCACGGATAAAACTGTCGTCGGACATCAATCAAAACCATTCCTGCCCCGGGCCGGGGCGGTTCACGAGCCCGCGTTTTAGCGAAATTTTGTCGGCATGGAAGGGGTTCGGCCGGAAAATCGCCTATTCCGCAGGGGGCAAACGGATGTTTGTCCAGGCAAACTGGCAAAAAGCCCAATCGCACCCACGCCACATTTCGGCGATAGCCGGCTTGCTGACCGCCCGGAGCCTGTAAGTTTGCCGATGCCTTGTTTGTCCCGTGTTGCCGCGTTTTCGCTTCTCTCGCTCGCCACCGCCGGCGTAGCCCTTGCCGATCCGCCCGCACCGCCAATTCCGGCCAAGCCGAAGCAGGTGGTGATCATCTCCTTCGACAGCGCCCGCGACATCTCGCAGTGGAAGCGCAGCCGGGCGCTGGCACAGCGCACCGGCGCGCATTTCACCTATTTTCTCTCCTGCGTTTTCCTGCTGTCGCCGGAGACCCGCAAGGAATACACCGCGCCCGGCAAGACATCGGGCAAATCCAACATCGGCTTTGCCGCCTCCAAACAGGAAGTGGCCGAGCGACTCGAGCAGATCGGCCTTGCCACGCATGAAGGCCACGATATCGCCAGCCATGCCTGCGGCCATTTCGACGGCAAGGACTGGAGCAAGGCCGACTGGCTGAAAGAATTCGCGTCGTTCGAACACATTCTCGAGAACGCCTATGCAATCAACGGCATCGCGCCTGAGCCCGCTGGCTGGCGCGATTTCGCACGGCGTGCCGTGGTCGGTTTCCGCGCGCCGTATTTGTCGGCAAACAAGGCTCTTTACGAGGCCTTGCCCGCCGCCGGCTACGAATTCGACGCCAGCGGCGTCTCGCGAGGTCCTGCCCAGCCGCCGCGCGTCGACGGCATCACCCACTTTTCACTGCCGCAGATCCCGGAAGGACCGAAATCCAGGCCGGTCATCGCCATGGATTACAATCTCTACGTCAGGCATTCCGGCGGTTTCGAGCGGCCGAGCAAGGCGGGCGAATTCTCCGACAGGGCCTATCAGGCCTTTCGCGCCGCCTTCGACGCGCAGTATCAGGGCAAGCGCATTCCGCTGGAACTCGGCTTCCACTTCACGCTGATGAATGACGGCGCCTACTGGAACGCGCTGGAGCGCTTTGCCGGCGAGGCCTGCGTCAAGGCCGATGTCGAATGCATCAGTTTTCGCGACTTCGTTTCGCGGCAGGCTGCCGGCCGGAAGCAGGCGTCGGTTGGCGGCTGAGCCGCCAACCAGGTCGATTTCCAAACCTCGGCTTTTTTAGGCCGGATCTTCGGCGCCGTGCCTTGCCAGATAACGCTGGTCGATATCAGGCAAGGGCTCACCCAGCAGCGTCGCCTCGAAGGCGCGCAGGCGCTTGTGGACCGATTGCAGCTCGACGATGGTCGACCACGAGGTGAGCAGGAATTGCAGCGAACCCGTCACCTTGCCGAAGGCGTTCGAGATCTGGTTCAGAGCACCGAACGTTATCTTGTGCGCGACCAGCGACGGACCCAGGATCAGCAGCGAGAAGATGTTGTCGGCCTGCAGGTAGGTGTACCGGACGACGTTGAAATAGATGTAGTGGAAATAGAGCCGGAAATAATTGTGGCGGACATTGGCGAACAGTTCGGCTGTCGTGGCCGGCTGGGCCCTGTCCGCGTGATCCTCGCCATAGACCAGTTCCTTGCGGTAAGCGGCTTCGACGCGCTGGTTGCGGAACTGCAACCCCGGAAGTTTCAGGCCGGCAATCATCACCGAGATCGTTCCGAACAGACACCAGGCAAGTGCGGCGACCACCAGGGGCTGCGGGATCGCGCCGATGATCGGCAACTCGCTGATGTGGGCCTGCAGCTGGATCATGACCGGCAGGAATGCGATCAAGGTCATGATCGACTGGACGAAGCTGGAGCCGAGATCTTCCATGATCTGCGAGAACCGCATCGTGTCTTCCTGGATGCGCTGCGAAGCACCCTCGATATGGCGCAGCCTGGCCCAGTTCTCGATGAAGTAGTTGTTCATCGCCGTGCGCCAGCGGAAGATCCAATGGCTGACGATGAAGGCATTGACGACCTGCACATTCATGCCGACCAGCGCGAGCCAGGAAAAATCGGCCAATCCGGTGTAGAATTCACCGTTGGTCGATTTTCCCGTCCCTGACATCAGCCCCTGCACATAATCGAAGAAAGGCCCGTACCAGGCGTTGACGGCGACGCTGACCTGCACATTGAAATAGATGAAGAACAGGATGACCGCCGTCATCAGGATCGACCAGCGCTGCCACGGATGCGGCGAATACCAGCTCCAGAATGCGTAGAAAATCGCCACGCAGGCCACGAAGTAGATGTAGAACCAGAGAAACGGCTTCGACACGAGAACGGCGATGCCGATAATGGGCGGCGCGCCAGCTGCCGCGGGCGGGAGGCCAAAGACGGCGCCCAATTGCTCACCGCCGAAAAACCAGAACAGGATCGCCGCAAGGCTCCAGATGGCGGCCGAAGAGAAAAACAGCTTCGGCTGCGGGAAGAAGGATACGAACACTGTGGCGAATTCCTTGCTTGATGGGCAAATCAGCTGACTTCGGCGGGCATAAAGTCACACATTAGGGGGAAAGAAAATGCCTGCCCGATGCCCGGCGCAGAGCAAGACCACAAATCATGGCGATTTTGGCGCGGCCGACCACGTGATGACGCCGGAGACCACCAACATGGCCGCGGCGACGATCGAAGCGAGGAAGAAATCCCCCGACATCTGCGCCAAAAGGCCGGCGGCGATGGGGCCGATAATCTGGCCGAGGCCGAACGAAGCCGTCATCAAGGCAAAGATGCGCCGGGGCGCCTGTGGCGCCTGCTGCCGCGCGGCCTGCAGGCCAAGCGCGGTGATGGCGATGAAGGTGCCGCCGAGCAGCAGACCGCCAAGCAGTGGTCCGGAATATCCGCCAAGCGCCACGCTGGCGGTGACGCCGATCACTTCGATGAAACACGCCAACGCATAAGCGGCGTTGAGCCCGACCCGCCGGGCTATCTTCTGCCACAACCAGGTCGAAGGAAGACCGGCGAGGCCGGCGACCATCCAGACCATGGCCTCGAAGACGCGGCTGCCGCCGCCCTGGCGGACGATAGCGACCAGGAATGTTGCCGTTACCACATAACCAAAACCAAACAAGCCGTAGGCGACGATGATCTTTATCAGGGACCGGTCTTCCGGCAGGGCCGGCTCACGGACGGCTGTGCCGTTGGCGATCGGGCCTTCGTTCGCCAGAAGTGCCACGACCACGAAGCCACAAGCCGAAATCGCCGCCGAGCACAACCAGCCCGCCGCCCAGCCGGCATGCTCGGTGACCAGCAGCGCCATCATCGCCGCGGAGACCGCGATGCCGAGGCCGACGCCGCCGAAATGCCAGGCCTGCAGGTCGCCGCGACCGGCGGCATTGATATGGCTGAAGACGATGCTGGCCATGAAGACCATCACGAAGGCGCTGGCCAGACCGGCCAGAAGGCGGATGAGGAGAAAGGCGGCCATGGCGTCGGTCAGCCCCATCAGCGCGGCCAGGATGGTGCTGGCGCCAAGTCCGCCCAGCATCAGCAGACGCTCGCGCCCGCGCGCCCAGCCGCCCGCCGCCGCGAACGCGCCAACGAGGTAACCGAGATAATTGGCCGAGGCGATCCAGCCGGCATTGGCCGGCGACAGATGCAGCTCTTCCATCATGCCGGGCAGGATCGGCGTGTAGACGAAGCGGCCGATGCCCATGGCCACCGCCATCGCGATCATGCCGGCGAGGGTGAAGCGCAGTGCTGTTGAGGTGGCCGATCTCATTGCTGCGCACAATAAATGCAGGGATCGCTGAAACAATCCGCCATCAGTTGGGCCAGTGCGCGCGGAGCGGCGCGACCGGTTCGACCTGCGGTTAAGCTGAAGGCACGCCCTCGGCCCGTCAGAGCCTGCCGAAGCCGGCATGCAATGAAGCGGTCTCGTGCACCGTTCGCCGCGCCGTCAGTCTGAACGGTACGTCGCCCAATTCACGCTCGGACATGGCGCCCAGCACAGGATGCGACAGCGGATCGGTCAGCCATGTCTGCGTGTCGTTCCGCACGCCCGTGCCATACGGCGTGCCCACTGCAAACAGAACCTTCAGCGACGACAACAGCCCTTGCATTTGCGGCTCCTCGGATATGGCTCCCATCGATAAAGTCTGCCGTTCTGTCGCGTCTTTCAATTGAGATTTCAACGGGACCAGTTTAGAAAATCTCAAATGACCATGCTGAACCGCGTCCACCTCAACGGCCTTCGCGCCGTCGAAACAGTTGCCCGTCTGGGCTCGCTTGCGGCAGCCGCCGGCGAGCTCAACGTTTCCGTCAGTGCCGTCAGCCAGCAGATAAGCCGCACCGAGAAGCAGCTCGGCCAGGCGCTGTTCGAACGCGCGGCCGGCGGTCTGGTGTTGACCGCGTTCGGCGCCGTTTTCGCGACCCGCCTCGGGGCTGGATTTCGCGAGCTTGCTCAGGCCGTGGCGCTGGCCGACGAAGCGACCCGATGCACATTGGTCGTCTCGGCGGCACCGGCCTTCGCTTCGAAATGGCTGCTTCCCAGGCTGTCGCGTCACTTCGACCGCCATCCCAACGTGCTGTTGCGCATCGACGCGTCGGTGCGGTTGGCCAATCTCGACCATTCCGATGTCGACATCGCGATCCGGCTTGGCGACGGCAAATGGTCCGGCGGGCAGGCCGAACTGCTCCTGGCGCAGGAAGTGTTCCCGGTCTGCGCACCTGACATCGCCCGGAAACTGAAATCGATCGAGGACCTTGCGCAGACCTGCGCCATCACCGACGAGCGGGCGATGTTCAACTGGGAAAGCTGGTTCGCGGCGGCCGGTGTCGCGCCCGTCACCTTCCAGAAAGGCGCTCGCTTCACCGACCCGATGCTGTGCCTGGAATCGGCGATTGCCGGCCATGGCGTGATGCTGGGCTGGCAGTTGCTGACGGCGGATGCGCTGGCCGACGGGCGGCTGGTAGCGCCGTTCGGCATCCGCGCGCAGAGCGGGCTCGGCTATTGGCTGGTAACCGCGTCGGCCAACGCGGAGAGTCGCAAGGTCCGGGATTTCAAGGCCTGGATCAAGGAAGAGATCGACGTGACGATGGCGCAGTTCGGATCGCTCGAAAGCGCGGCATAGAGCCCGTTTCGTCCCGATGGAATCGGTATGGGTCTCTGTCTCTTCTGGTCGACCGTGATCTTATCCGGAAACCGGTTCCCGCCTTTCGGGACGATGGCGTGAACTGGCCCAGCGCAATCGCGGTGGAAAGGAGGGTGGCGCCGGTCTATGTAAGGTACCGGACCTCACATCACGGCAGGCAGGATCATGACCACACATTCGCGCGGCGTTTCCGCAACAATCGACCCGGTGAAGCTCGACAGGCTGGCGGAAGTCGCCATCAAGGTCGGCTTGCAGTTGCAGCCCGGCCAGGATCTGGTGCTGACCTCGTCGATTGCGGCCCTGCCGCTGACCAGACGCATCGTAGAGCATGCCTACAAGGCCGGTGCCGGTTTGGTGACACCGATCTTCAACGATGACGAGATGACGCTGGCGCGCTACCGCTTCGGTGCCGACGCCAGCTTCGATCGCGCCGCCGGCTGGCTCTATGAAGGCATGGCGAAGGCTTTTTCCAACAACGCCGCCAGGCTTGCCGTGCGCGGCGAGGATCCCTCGCTCCTGTCGGCGCAGGATCCGGCCAAAGTGGCGCGCGCCAACAAGGCGAATTCCATGGCCTACCAGCCGGCGCTGGAGAAAATCACCGGCTTCGACATCAACTGGAACATCGTCGCCTACCCTGACCTCGCCTGGGCCAAACAGGTGTTTCC
>NZ_PNOT02000376.1 GCF_002879535.1 Mesorhizobium intechi | reverse complement strand
ACCTTGATCTGCTTGAGCTTGTCGATCCCAAGCGCCTGCAACGCGAGGCGCTCATAGAAGGGTTCGGACTTGCCGGCCCTTATCTTGTGCAGGAAATACTTCTCGAAACCGACCTTGGCGGTGTGCACCCATTTGCCGGAGGACGACCAGTTGACATTGCGCGGCGGGATTTGCGGCTGCGCCACGAAGGCGACGCCGGAATCGCCGAAATCGGCGAGGCAGACCGCATTCCATGTGCCCTGGGCGTCAGGCTGCTTGCCCTCCACCAGCCGGCTGATGTTGCGCGCCGTCGCCGTGACCATGGATTCGATCATGAAGCCGGTCTTGGGTACGCCAACGGGGACCGGTGTCTTGCCGATCGGCGGGATGGCGACGCAGACGCCGACCGCAAATATTTCGGGGAACGCCGGGTTGCGCTGATGCTTGTCGACAAGGATGAAGCCGCGCGGGTTGGTCAGGCCCTCGATGCCGCGCACCGCCGCCACGCCACGGAAAGCCGGCAGCATCATGGCATAGGCATGCGGCAATTCATGCGCCTGCCTGACCGACCCGTCGTCAGCGAGTTCCTGGACGAACATAGTGCCGGGCTCGACCTTTTCGACCTTGGCGTTGCAGATCCACTTGATGTGATGCTGGCGCATCTCGCTCTCGAGCAGGCCCTTGGTGTCGCCGACGCCGTCGAGCCCGAGATGGCCGATATACGGTTCGGAGGTGACGAAGGTCATGGGCACGCGGTCGCGCACCCTGGCGTCGCGCAGGGCCTTGTCGAGGATGAAGGTGAATTCGTAAGCCGGCCCGAAGCAGGACGCGCCCTGGACCGCGCCGATGACGACCGGGCCCGGCTTGGCGACGAGCGCGTCGAAGGCCGTCCTGGCCTTGAGCGCGTGGTCGACGTGGCAGACGGACTGAGTGTTGTGCTCCGGTCCAAGGCCCTCGATCTCGTCGAAAGCGAGTTCGGGGCCGGTGGCGATCACCAGATAGTCGTAGGCGAGGGTTGAGCCGTCGTTGAGTTCCACCGTGCGCTCGACGGGGTGGACGCGCTTGGCGCCCTGCGGATGAAAACCTATCTTGCGACGCGCCAGCACCGGAGCAAGGTCGATCTCGACCGCTTGCCTGTCGCGCCAGCCGACGGCGACCCAAGGGTTGGACGGCACGAATGAATAGTGGCTGCCATTGTTGACGACGGAAACCCGGTGTTGCCCGGCCAGTCCCTCGCGAAGCTCGTAGGCCATGATGGTGCCACCCAGCCCGGCACCCAAGACGACAACATGCGCCATGTTCTTTCCTCCTTCGCGGCGTGGCCGTTAGCGCAACGCCGACTTTGCGGTTCCCGCGCAGGGAGCGGCATCGGCTCATCCTGCGTCATTGTTGCCGGCCGCGACTTGATGCGGATCAAC
>NZ_PNOT02000161.1 GCF_002879535.1 Mesorhizobium intechi | reverse complement strand
GCCCATCGAAGTGCCGGCCACCGAAATGCCGGAGGGTCCGCCGCTGCATTTCCGTTGGCGGCGCGCGCTCTATCGCGTCACCCGCGCCGAAGGTCCCGAACGCATCGCCGCCGAATGGTGGCGCCAGGCGCCAGGCGACGCCGCGGCCTCGACACGCGACTATTTCCGCATCGAGGATGCCGAAGGCCGCCGCTACTGGCTCTACCGGCAAGGGCTTTACGGCGGCTCGCAAGCCGCGCCGCGCTGGTTCATGCACGGGGTCTTCGCATGAACGCGCTGACCGTCATTCCCTATGCCGAGTTCGGCATCCAGTCTAACTTCTCCTTCCTGCGCGGCGCTTCCAAGCCGGAGGAGCTGGTGGTCGCGGCCAAGCTCATGGGTTTTTCGGCGATCGGCCTTGCCGACCGCAACACGGTGGCCGGCGTGGTGCGCGCCTGGCAGCAGGCCAAGGTCGAAAAGCTTGCCTATCACCCTGGCTGCCGGCTGGTTTTTGGCGACGGCACGCCTGACATTCTCGCCTATCCCAGGAACCGGGCAGGCTGGGGGCATTTGTGCCGCATGCTCACCCAGGCCAATCTGCGCGACGAGACCGAAAAGGGCGCCACCCTTCTCCAGCGCGGCGACCTGCTCGAATGGGGGGATTTGATGTCATTGGCGGTCCTGCCCGATCTGGCGGCGGGCGCGCAGGACGGTCTTGCCCTGCTTGGCCAGCTCAAGGACCGCTTCGGCAAGGCCCTGCGGCTTGGCGTCTCGCCCTGTTATGTGGGCAATGACCGTTTCCGGATCGAGCAGGCGGCGGCGTTTGCCCAGAGCACCGGCATCCCGCTGATGGCGACCAATGATGTCCTCTACCACACCGCCGAACGCCGCCCGCTGCAGGACGTGCTGACCGCCATCCGCCTCAACACGCCTGTCGCCGAGGTCGGGCTGGAACTCAGCGCCAATGCCGAACGCCATCTGAAGCCGCCGTTGGAAATGGCCCGCCTGTTCCGCAGGCATCCGCAGGCGCTGACCGAGACTTTGCGGTTCGCCGAAGAGCTGACCTTCTCGCTCAGCGATCTCCAGTACAATTACCCCGACGAGCCGACCGAATCCGGCCTCGGCCCGCAGGCCGAGCTGGAAAGGCTGGCGCGGGAGGGGGCATCCAGGCGCTATCCCTCAGGCGTGCCTCATTCGGTGATCAAACGCATCGAGGAAGAGCTCGCCTTGATCGAGCGCCTCAACTACGCCCGCTACTTCCTGACGGTCTACGACATCGTCAAATACGCCCGCAGCCAGGACATCCTCTGCCAGGGGCGCGGCTCGGCCGCCAATTCGATCGTCTGCTTCTGCATCGGCATCACCGAAGTCGGGCCGGAGCGGATCGACACGCTGTTCGAGCGCTTCATTTCCGAGGAGAGGAACGAGCCGCCCGACATCGATGTCGACTTCGAGCATGAGAAGCGCGAGACCGTCATCCAGTACATCTACGAGAAATACAGTTCCAAACGCACCGCGCTTGCCGCCGCCGTCATCAGCTATCGCGGCCGCTCGGCGCTGCGCGAAGTGTCGAAGGCGATGGGCCTGTCGGAGGATGTCCGGGCGTCGCTGTCCGGCTCGATCTGGGGCTGGTCGACCTCCGAGCTCGGCGAGAAGGAAGCCCGCGCCGGCCGCCTTGACCGGAGTGACCCCACATCGCGCCATGTGATGGAACGGGCCAATGAGATCATGGGCTTTCCCCGCCACCTCTCCCAGCATGTCGGCGGCTTCGTCATCACCAGGGACCGGCTCGACGAGATAGTTCCCATCGTCAAGACGGCGATGGACGAGCGCAAGATGGTCGAATGGGACAAGGACGATCTCGACTCGGTGAAGATCCTTAAGGTGGACATTCTGGCGCTCGGCATGCTGACCTGCCTGCAGCGCGCCTTCACCTTGCTCGAAAATCATTACGGGGTGAGGGACGACTACGGCAGGCCGTTAACTTTGGATACAATCGCCAAGGAGGACCCACGCGTCTATGACATGATCTGTCGCGCCGATACGCTTGGCGTCTTCCAGATCGAATCGCGCGCCCAGATGTCGATGCTGCCGCGTCTCCGGCCACGCAGCTTCTACGACCTCGTCATCGAAGTGGCGATCGTCCGGCCGGGTCCGATCCAGGGCGATATGGTCCATCCCTACCTGCGCCGCCGGCAAGGCAAGGAGGAGGCCGAATACCCCAAGCCGGAGCTGAAAGAAATCCTCGGCAAGACGCTGGGCGTGCCGCTGTTCCAGGAACAGGCGATGAAGATCGCTATCGTCGCCGGCGGCTTCAAGCCCGGCAAGGCTGATGAGTTGCGACGCGCCATGGCCACCTTCAAGCGCACCGGCACCATCGGCAACTATCGTCAGCAGATGATCGACGGCATGGTCGGCAGGGGGTACGAAAAGGACTTCGCCGAGCGCTGCTTCAAGCAGATCGAGGGTTTTGGCGAATATGGCTTTCCCGAAAGCCACGCCGCCTCCTTCGCCTTGCTCGTCTATGCCTCCTGCTGGTTCAAGACCTTCTATCCCGACGTGTTCTGCGCCGCGATCCTGAATTCGCAGCCTATGGGGTTCTACCAGCCGGCGCAGCTGGTGCGCGACGCGCGCGACCATGGCGTCGACATCCGCGAGGTCGACGTCAATTATTCCGTCTGGGACTGCACCCTGGAAAAAGCGTCTTTCGATCCGGCCCGCATCCTGCCGCGTCATGCCGATATGCGTGGGGTCATCGAGACGAACCATGCGGTGCGGCTCGGCTTCCGGCAGATCAAGGGTCTTTCCAGGGAACGCATGGAGGATTTCGTAAGGCGGCGGGGTTCAGGCTACGAAACCGTCCGTGACGTCTGGCTGCGCTCCGGCCTCGATGTCGACGAGATCGAGAGGCTGGCGCAGGCCGATGCCTTTCGTTCGATCGGCCTCGACCGCCGTGCCGCGCTGTGGGAAGTGCGCGCGCTGGGCGCCAGGAGTGCGGCCGAAAAGCTGCCGCTGTTCGACCAGCCGGCGCTGCGCCTGCGCGAGCTGGAGCCGGAGACGAAGCTGCCGAAAATGCCGCTCGGCGAGCATGTCATTCACGACTACCGTTCGCTCGGCTTGTCGCTGAAGGCGCATCCGGTCGCCTTCCTGCGCGAGCGGCTCGACCGCGCCGGCATCACGCCCAATGCCAACCTGCCTTCGGTACGCGACGGCAGGCGGGTTTCCGTCGCCGGCCTCGTGCTGGTGCGGCAGCGCCCCGGCAAGGGCAATGCTATCTTCCTGACGCTGGAGGACGACAAGGCGGTCGCCAACGTCATCTTCTGGGAGCGGACCTTTAACCGCTTCCGGCCCATCGTCATGGGCGCGCGCTTCGTCAAGGTCACCGGCAAATTGCAGTCGGAATCGGGTGTCATCCATATCGTCGCCGAAAAGATCGAGGATCTGACGCCCTGGCTGACCGTGCTGCTGGAAAAGGTCAGCGGGGCCGGAGCGCCGGGCGCCTCCCCTCCGACCGCCAAGGCCGCGGATCGCGACAGCCGACCCGCGATAGGCAACGCGCCGGTCGGACAGGATATTGCAACGCTGTCGCAAGAGGCGGAAAGCGTCATGCCCAAGGGGCGCAATTTTCAGTAGGCAGCGCCACACGCGGCTTCGTCATCTGAAGAAACGCTGTGATCCTTCGCGCCGGCCTCTCAAACCTTTACGCCCGGTGGCTCTTGCCTGGGAGAACAAAACGAGGAATGGCCATGGAGCTCACGGCGGCCCACCCAACTTCGGCGGCGCCAGCACATCCTCCGCCGACAGCGTCCGCGCCTCGGAGGGCAGCATGATCGGGATGCCGTCGCGCACCGGGTAGGCGAGCTTGGCGACCCGCGAAATCAGTTCGCCGCGCTCCGGATCCCAGGCCAGCGGCCCCTTGGTCAGCGGGCAGGCCAGCAGTTCCAGCAGCTTGGGATCGACAATGATCTTCTTTCCGTCACGCCCATCCGCCGCCATCGGTTCCTCTTCTCAGCTTTCCAGCCTGGACGTACCAAGACCCAGGTCAGGCCGAACCGGAGTCGAAGACGGGCGCGCAGCGACCAAAATGGTGGCTTCCCAGAACCGGAGCGGAGCGCACTTTTCGTACGTGAGCTCAGTTCTACCGCGACGCAGTAGAACGGGGAAGCGCGCGAAGCCGCCATTTGCAGGCCGGCATCACCCGAATATCGGCACATCTTACTGCAAGCTCGAGCCAAAATCCTCATTCTCGCGCGCCAGCGCCATTTCGGTGATGGCGATCAGCGTTTCGGCGCGCGTCTTCAGGTCGGCGGCTTCGAGCAGCGCCTGTTTCTCGGCCGGACCGTAGGGCGCCATCATCGACAGCGCGTTGACCAGCATGGCATTTTCGGCGCGGCTGACGCTTTCCCAATCGGCTTCGAGATCATTGGCCTGCAGATAGGCGCGAAACGCCTTGAGCAGTGCCGGCCGGTCGATCTCGTTCGCCGCCGGATCGTCATCGAGATCGGCCAGGAACGGCGCGGGCTTTGCCTGGCGAAACGGCGTCTTGACGGTCAATTCATGGGCGATGCGGAAGCGGAACACACCCTGCAGTGAGATCAGGTAGCGGCCGTCGCCGGTCTCGGAGAAGGCGATGATACGGCCGGCGCACCCGACATTGCACAGTTCCGGCTCGCCATCCTCGCGCAGCGCGCCGTCGAGACGAGGCTGGATCACGCCGATCAGCCGCGGGCCGGCGACCGCTTCGTCCACCATCTGCAGATAGCGCGGCTCGAAGATGTTGAGCGGCATGCGGCCGCCCGGCAGCAGAAGCGCGCCCTCGAGCGGAAAGAGCGGGATCGTCGACGGCAGATCCTTGGACAGCCGGTAATGTGCGTTTCCCGCTTGCACCACATTCCTCCGATCGACTTCATCCGCAGCCCGCCGCCGGGATCGTCGGCGTGGCCGAAGTCAGCTTCCTAAAATGGCGCGGCCACCGCCGACCACAAGCTCGTGCGACGAAACAGCCGCCGGCTCAGGAAAACAGCAGCGCCGACAATTTGCGCCGCGCGGCCAGCGTCGCCTCGTCGGCCATGCCCCAGGCTTCGAAAAACCGCAGCAACTGCGCCCTGGCGCCATCCTCGTTCCAGCCGCGGTCGGCCTTGATGATGGCCAGCAGATTGTCGGCCGCCGCCGTGCGTTCGCCCCTGGCGTTCTGGATCATGGCCAGGTCGAAACGCGCCTGATGATCCTTCGGGTTTTCGGCCAGGCGGCGCTCGAACTCGGCCGGATTGCCCAGTTCCGCCGCTTGCGCGGCCAGCGCCATCTTGGCGCGCAGCGCGGCGAGAACAGGCGCGTCCTTCTTGGCTTCCGGCGCCGTTGCCAGCAACGCCTCGGCGCCTTGCGTGTCGCCGGCCTCGAAGAGCAGCTCGCCCAGCCCGGCGATCGCCTCGATCGTCTCCGGCGCCTGCGCCAGGACGGCGTCAAAAATGTCGGCGGCGGTCTGCACGTCGCCGGCCTCGCGCGCCTCGTTTGCCGCCGCCAGCGCCTCGGCCACGGCCGCAGCGCCATTGCCCTTGCCGCCGACCTTGGTGATGAATTCGGCGATCTGGCTCTCCGGGATGGCGCCCATGAAGCCGTCGACAGGCTGGCCGTCCTTGAAGGCGATGACGGCCGGAATGGACTGGATGCCGAGCTGGCCGGCGATCGAGGGGTGATCGTCGATGTTCATCTTGACCAGCTTGACCTTGCCGCCGGCGGCCCGGACCGCCTTTTCCAGCTGCGGCGTCAGCTGCTTGCAGGGGCCGCACCATGGCGCCCAGAAATCGACGAGCACCGGCTGGCGGCGGGATTCCTGGATGACATCGGCGGCGAAGGCGGCGGTCGTGGTGTCCTTGATGACATCGCCAGCGGCGGGGGGCGCGGCATCGCCAAGCGCGACCTTCGCCGGCGCGGCTCCCGTTCCGCCATACTGAACGGTGGTGGCATACTGGCCGCCACTGCTGCCGAATGCCCCGCCAAACGGCTTGTTGTCGCTCATCTTGTCACCCTTTCGGTCGCGCCGCCGGCCCGTCGGCCGGCGCCATGTCATTGGAAGTCGGTTGCGCCATGCATGTGGCGATCATGCCGAGACTTTCAAGATAGCAGCATCGTGCCCGGTTGCCTCGACGAATCTGATGAGATCGGGCGCGGCGATCGATGTCGTCGCCTCGTTGGTCAGCGGATGGGCGTTGATGACGGCATGCGCCATCAAATCCTCGTCGAGCACCAGCTTGACCCGGTGCGCCGTGTCGTTGATGACGCCGAAGACGGTGACGGCGCCCGGCGAGACGCCCAAGAGCTCCATCAGCATTTCCGGCTTGCCGAAGGAAACACGGCTGGCGGCGCCGATCAGCTGGTGGATCTGCTTGAGATCGACGACCGCGTCCTCGCCGACGGTGACCAGGAAGAAATTGTCCTTCTTGTCCTTCAGGAACAGGTTTTTGGTGTGCCCGCCGGCGATTTCGCCGCGCAGCACCTGCGAATCGGCGACCGTGTAGAGCGGCGGATGGCGTTTCGTCGAAACGGCGATGCCGAGTTCGGCGAGAAAGGCAAGAAGTTCGGCTTCGGTCTTCGGCATCGGTCTTCTTCTTCGTCGTTTTCCGCCTTGCCGTTTACGGCCAATGCGGTGGCCGACACAAGGCCATCGCGCGACGTCGCGGTGAAATCCGCGCGTCGCGGGCGGTTTGCCGGCATCGTTCGGCGTGTTGAAAAAAGCCTGCGATTTCCCTGTTGCAATCGCCGCGCTCTTAAGCCATATAGGCCCGGCTTGCGGCCAAGACGCCGTGTGAGCGGGTGTAGCTCAGGGGTAGAGCACAACCTTGCCAAGGTTGGGGTCGAGCGTTCGAATCGCTTCACCCGCTCCAGTTTCCCTCGGGAAGCCAAGTATCGAAAAGCCGCGGTCCGCCGCGGCTTTTTCGCATTTTGGGCGGATGGAATCTCGCCCGCCAAAGGCCGACGTCACTTATGGGACTGCTGGAAGCCGGCAACGTCGTACTGGGATACGCTCTTCGGGTTCTTGGAGTTCTGCGGCTGGGTGCCGGCGTAATGCGTTCCCGCGGTTCCGTCCGGGTTTAAGGCCGAACCCGGGGCGGCGCTGGCGTTGCCCGGCGTGACACTTCCTGTCTGAGCGGTGCCGATCGTCTGGTCGGGTTGACCCTTCGCCCCCGTCACCGAGTGGACGTTGGCAGCCGAAGCCAGGCCGGCGGACGTCATCAGCAGGCCCAGCACCATGGGAATGAGGCGATGCTTCATCATTGTTCTCCCAAATCGGTTTGATTTAGGGCGCCCGCGGTCTCAAGAGCGCCCGGCGAACAAAGACCGGAACGCTTTACGGCCCGCCATTCATCCGAGGATCGCGAATCTGTGATGTCGGGCGTCGCCGGCTGGCCTGTCGCACGGGCTCGCCCGCGCCTTCCGCTGGGTGCGCGGGAAATTCCCGCGGCGACTTGAAATTCGCGCACGAAAACGATTTTCAGGCGGCGCCGCGCCGGCCTGTCGGCAAGTCGGGGTCCGCCGCGGCTTTTTTTCGTTTTTGAGACCGCCCGGCGCTCTAACCCGCCTTGCGCAACGATGCCTGGTGCACCAGCGATGTCCAGCTGTTGGTCGAGGCGAGGTGGCAGTAGAGCAGGCCGAGCGCGCCTGACTTCCTGAGGTCGAGGAAGGCCTCGTCGCTCAGCCTGTTGAAGGCCGGCTCGTCGATCACCTGGAAATCGGTGAGGTTGAGCACTTCGCCGCCTTCCAGCGTCACCTTGCTCTGGCGCGGCGAAAACAGGCCATGCGCATCGATCCTGTCGATCATCTCGCGGGTGGCTCTGAAGTCGATCTGGAACTGGTCGCAGAAGGCGAGCGCCTGCCTGGTTGCTTCGGTCGGTTCGTTCCCCTTGAAGAATGGCGCGACCTTGTCTTCGCGGAACGGCGCCATGAGCTGGTCGATGACCCGCTCGCTTGCCCTGTCGACGCACAGCGTCAGCCGGCCTGCCGTGGTCGGGTCCTCGGCAAGGATGAAGGGATAGCGGCGGACATAGGCGGGGACGTAATGCGGCGCGGTCCACCCGCCGCCGGCATCGACGAACAGGTTTTCGCCCTGGCGCACGCCGGTAATGATGACGGGGGATTTGGCCGGGCCGATGAACACGATCGGGTAGGAGCGCATCGCCGCCGGCATTTCCGAGGCCACCACCGGAATGGCGTGCGCGGTGCGCGCGAAGGCAAAATCGCCGCGCGCGGTCAGGCCCAGCGAGCCGTGCCGTGCCGGGTTGAGCGCTTCGGGCCTGGAATAGAACAGCGGCATGGCATCGCTTGCCAGTTCCGTCTTTACACCTGCCATCGTCAGTCCCTTCTCCCGCAAGCCGCTCCGGCCGCCCCTCCCGGACCCCGATAGGCCGGGACCCGTTCTTGCCGCGTTGATCCTGGTCTGGAAAACAACCGCGCGCGCGAGCCAAGTACTACAGTGTCTCCTCCACGTATAAAAGGACAGGCGGCGCTGTATTTGCGCCGGCCAGTTGTCTTGGAGAGCGCCGGCGGTGCCGGGACCTCTGGACAGCCAGCCATGAAGCGGCGACAGTGCCGCCCGGCAGCAGGCAGATTGAGGCGAATGGCGTGGCGTCGGCATCGGATTTCAGACAGGCGGTCGGTTCGGTTTTCACCGTGGCGGTTGGCGGCAGGGCGGTTTCCCTCGAACTCGCGGCCGTTCGGCAGATCCCCTCCAGTCCGCGCCCTGGCGGTGGCTTCACGCTTCTGTTCAAGGGGCCGCGCGACATAAGGCTGCCGCAGGC
This sequence comes from Mesorhizobium intechi, assembly GCF_002879535.1. GTDB lineage: Bacteria > Pseudomonadota > Alphaproteobacteria > Rhizobiales > Rhizobiaceae > Mesorhizobium > Mesorhizobium intechi. The sequence continues at coordinate 2,893 of NZ_PNOT02000161.1, read as the reverse complement.
CATCTACCACCTCGCCGGCGATGCCATCACCGACGACATCTTCATCGTGCCGGTTTCAGCCGACGCGACCGGCTATCAGTACGAGGCTGTCTTCAACTGATTTTGATTTCCGACGGCCTGCTCGGTCAAGGCGACGATCAGGGCACCCGGGGGCGGCTCGACATATGATCGACCATATCCAGATCGCCGGGGTCCTTGACGAAGCAGCATGCAGCGCGCTGTGCGCGGAAATCCGGACGGCGAACGGCCGGGCGGCCGAGCTGCTGGGGCGTGACGGACAGAAGCCGGCATGGCCCGAGATTCGCAAGACCAGGCGGGCCACGGTTTCGCCCGCCACCGAGGCGCTGATCAATGCCGTGCTGGTTGAGCACAAGCCGGCGCTGGAGCGGCATTTCGGCCTTGCGCTCGGCCAGATCGAGAAACCCCAGTTCCTTCACTATCGCGAAGGCGATTTCTTCGTCCCGCACCAGGACGGCAACACGCCGCTCATCCATGACGAATCGCGGTTCAGGAAGGTCTCGGCGGTTATTTTTCTCAACCGCCAGGCGGAAGATCCGTCATCGCAGACCTATGCCGGGGGCTCGCTGGTGCTGCACGGACACTATAGCGGCCCGGAATTGCGCGTCGCCATGCCGGCACTGCCGGGCACGCTGGTGGCGTTCCGCTCGGAAACGACGCATGAGGTAACCCCGGTGACGCGCAACGAACGCTTCACCGTCGTCTCCTGGTATCGCGGCGCCTGAGATCGGCGCGGCCTTGCATTTCTCCTGAATTTCTCAGGATCAGGGCGGGACACTCCATCAGGTCGTAGACCCCCTTGTCCTCGGCGACGGTGAAGCCCAGCCGCAGGTACAGCTGCATGGCCGGATTGTTCTTTTCGACATGGACGGACACCGCCTTGCCGACGGCCCGCGCCTCGTCGATGAGATCGCCGAGCAACGCGGCGCCCAGTCCCTTGCGCCGGTACGCCGGCAGGAAGGCGATGTCGATGACGCGATGCTGGCTTGGCCAGCGCTCGATATACAGACGGCCGATATCCTCGGCGCCCGACCTCACCAACAGCCAGTCCGCGTTGGGATAGTGCTTGACGTAATGCGCGTGCTGCGCCCGGAACTGCATGTCCAGAAAGGCGGTCTTCTGCGCCTCGGTCCAGCCGGTCACGGCCAGTTCCTCGGCGCGCGTCGAGGCATAGACCCGCGCCAGGAAGGGCAGGTCGGCATCGGTCATCGGACGAAAAGTCAACCCCAGCTCGGTGGACCTGATCCAGCCGGCCGAGATCGTCTCGCGACGCTGATCCATCGGAGAATCAGGGACGCGGCGGGAAGACGCCTTGCAACGCGATGCAGAAATAGCAGGTGAGATAGGGCTGCATGTTGTTGTGCGGCAGGCTGCCGCCGGCAGGCCCGACCGCCTGATTGTTAAGCGGCGTCAGGGTGGCTGTCGCAGTATAGGATTGCCCGGGGGACGTGCGAGCCAGGGACCGTACCGGACTGGGCGTCGCCAGGTTGGCCGGATTGACGTTCGACATCATCGTGTGCGCGTGCATGGGCATTTCCGATTCCAGCAGCGTCACGTATTCGCTGCCGCCAGTCTCCCCAAGATCGTGCAAGGAGAGGCCAGGCCCTTGCCCTGGGTGCATAGGCGCGTTGCCCTGGAGGTCGGGCAAGGCAAAGTTGCTCTTGCCATTGCCGCCATAGGTGGTGCCGAGCAGCGAGAACAGTGCGGTGTTCTGCGATATCGGCAACAGTTGCCCGTCGCACCAGGCCCAGCCCTTGGGTGCGAAATTGAATGGAAAAATGCGGATTTCGGCGACGAACGGGTCGGCCATGGCGGTCCTCTTAAGTCGGCGACGGGAAAATTCCGAACAGCGAAATGATGAAATTGACGCAGAGATAGGGCTGGAAATTCGTGTGCGGCTGGCTGCCCCCGGCCGGCCCACCGGTCTGCGCGTTCATCGGTGTGTCCGCCGGCGCCTCACGATAGATCTGCGACGCACCGACCTGCCCGACCGTGTTGCCGGTGGGGCTGTTTCCCTGTGCATTGTCCAGCGAAGCGAGGAACGGATGCGTGTGGGACGGAATCTGCTGGGTGGTCAGGGTGACTTCCTCGACGCCACCGTTCTCGGCAAGAATGTAGGTGTTGCCTTGGTGGAGAGGAAGGCGGCCGCGCAGATCGGGCAGCGCGAACGTGCTCTGACCGTCGCCGCCATAGGTGGTACCGATCAGGTTGAACAAGGTTTCGTATTCCGAGATGGACATCAGCTGCCCTTCGCAGAACATCCAGCCGTTTGGATTGAAGTTGCCGGCAAACATCCGGATTTCGCCAACATAGGGTTGTGCCATGATCGCGTTTCCTCAGTTCGGCGACGGGAAGATGCCCTGCAGGGCAATGCAGAAGCTTACTGTCAGAAACGGCTGCATGTTCATATGCGCCTGGCTGCCGCCGACAGGCGCCAGCGTTCCGGAACTCAAGGACGTTGGATTTGCCAACGGCGTATAGACGTTGGTCACGGTTCCCAAAAAATTGCCGTTGGGCGCAGCGACATCGGCATTGGCCGTCGAGGCCTGCTCGATGTGAATGTGCTGGGGTAATTCTCCGATCGACAGCGTGTGACCTTCTTCGCCACCGCGCTCGCCCAGCGTATGGCCGCCACCGACATGAATGGGAACGCGTCCGCGATAGTCGGGCAGCGCGAAATTCACCCTGCCATCGCCGCCAAAGGTGGTGCCAAGCAGCGAAAACAGCGCCTGATTCTGGGCGATGGGCAGGAGCTGGCCATTGCACAGCGCCCAGCCTTTCGGCGCAAAGACGAAAGACATGATTCTAATTTCGGAAAGAAATGGTTCCGCCATCGCCGCTCCCCTCGTTTTGAGACATACTAACCAGATACTGC
>NZ_PNOT02000339.1 GCF_002879535.1 Mesorhizobium intechi | reverse complement strand
ACATAGGCGGCTTCCTCGAGCTCGCGCTTCAGCCTCCTTTCCTCATGAATCTTCGGTGTGACGAACCGGCCAAGCAGGAGATAGGCGACCGGCGTCAGGAACAGGGTCGAGACGGTGGCTAGCCCAAGCCCGCCGACGATGACCCAGCCGAGTGCCACGCGCGCCTCGGCACCCGCGCCCGCCGCGAGCACCAGCGGCACGCCGCCAAGAATGGTGCAGATCATCGTCATCATCACCGGCCGCAGGCGCACGGTCGAGGCCTGCTCGATCGCCTCGCGAACGCCGAGCCCGCGATCGCGCAGCTGGTTGGCAAACTCAACGATCAGGATGCCGTTCTTCGCCATCACGCCGACCAGCAGCACCAGGCCGATCTGACTGTAGGCGTTGAGGCTGGTGCCCGACAGCAACAAGGCGAAGATGGCGCAGGCGAGCCCAAGCGGCACCGTCGCCATGATGATGACGGCGCTGACGAAGCTTTCGAACTGGGCGGCCAGCACCAGGAGGATGATGACCAGCGCGAACCCGAAGATGGTGACCATGGCGCTGTTGGTTTCGCCCAGCGTGGCGGCTTCGGCAAGCGGCAGGATGCGGCTGCCCGGCGGCAAGAGCGGCGTGGCGATCTCCTCGGCGCGGCTCAGCGCGTCGCCAAGCGCGAAGTTGCCCGAGAGGTTAGAGGTGATGGCCACCGATGGCTGCTGCTGTTCGCGCGACAGCGATGGCGGCACGGCGCGCTCGGTCAGCGTGGCTATGGTCGACATCGGCACGAAGCGGCCGTCCCCCGTCTTCAGGAAGACGTTTTCCAGATCGGTCGGATCGTTGATCGGATTGGTGGTCGAGACAAGTTTCACGCCATAGCTGCGGTCGGCGATGTAGACGTCGGCGACATCGTTGCCGTCGAGCATGGCCTGCATGGTGTTGGCCAGCCCCGTGATGTCGACGCCGAGGTCTGACGCGCGCTCGCGGTCGATGGCGACGGCCAGCTGCGGCTGCGTCGGATCGATCGACAGGCGCGGCGTCTGGAAGCGCGGATCCTTCTGCATCTCGGCGATGATCTTCACCGCCGCGTCGCCGAGCGCCTTGCGGTCGTTGCCGACCAGCGCGAATTGCAGGCCGTTGCCGGCGCCGCGGATGCCGAGGCTGTTGGGCTGCACCGGGAAGATGCGCACGCTCGGCACCTGCTTGGTCAGCTGGCTGATCTGGGCCATGATCTCCTGCTGGCTGCGGCTGCGCTCGTTCCAGGGCGCCAGCGTCATCACCATGAAGCCGGAATTGTAGGAGCCGTTCTGCCCGGCATTCTCGAAGGTCGAGCGGATCTCGCCGGAATCGCGCATCGGCTGGATCAGCTTTTCGATCTTCTGCATCTGCTGCGTCGTGTAATCGAGGCTGACGCCCTGCGGTGCATTGATGCGCAACAGCACGGCCGCGCGGTCCTCGGTCGGCGTCAGTTCCTGGCGGATGGTGCCGAACAGGGTGAAGGCGGTGCCGGCAAACAGCACCGCGACCAGAACCACGATCCAGGGCGCATCGAGGCAAGCGTGCAGAGCGCGTTTGTAGGCGGTATTCAGAACGCCGCCGATCCGGGCGCCGATGCCGTGGCCGCCCTCGTGGTGGAGCGAGGCCCCGGTCAGCATGCGCGAGGCGAGCATCGGGCATAGCGTCAGCGCCACTATGCAGGACAGCAGCACCGACATGGCAAGCACGAAGCCGAATTCGCGGAACAGGCCGCCGGTCTGGCCGGGCAGGAACGAGATCGGCACGAAGACGGCGACCAGCGTCAACGTCGTGGCGACGACGGCAAAGAACACTTCCTGCGCGCCGAGCACGGCGGCCGCTCGCGGCCCCATGCCCTCGTTGCGCCGCCGCACGATGTTTTCCAGCACCACGATGGCGTCGTCGACGACAAGGCCCGTCGCCAGCACCATGGCGAGCAGCGTCAGGATGTTGACCGAGAAGCCGGCCAGATAGATGGCGGCGATCGTGCCGATCATGGCGACCGGCATCGACAGGCCGGGGATGAGCGTGGCGCGCCAGTCGAGCAGGAAGATGTAGATGACGATCAGCACCATGGTCACCGAAAGGCCGAGTGCGATCTCGACCTCGTGGACCGCCCCCTTGACGAAGACGGCGTCGTCGCTGGTGATCTTGATCGCCATGCCCTTGGGCAGGTTCTCCTGCAGTTTGGCGACGGCGGCCTGAACCCCGGTCGAGATGTCAAGCGTGTTCGATTCGGCCTGGCGGATGATGCCGATGCCGATGCCGGTCTTGCCATCGGAACGCAGCGTGGTCTGTCCGACATCGGGGCCGAGCGTGACGGTGGCGACATCGCGGATGCGCGTCGTACCGCCGATGATGATGTTTTCGAACTCCTCGGGCGTGGTCACGTCGGCCGTCGTGCGGACGATCAGGTCCTGGTTGGTCGTGGTGATCGATCCGGCCGGGGAGTCGAAAGCGACCGAGGCCAGGGCTGTCCTGAGATCGGTCACGGTGAAGCCGAGGCTGGCGAGCTTGTTCTGGTCGACGTCGATGCGGAAGATCTTGTCGCGGTCGCCATAGACCTGGACGTCGGCGACGCCCGGCACGGCGGCCAGTTCGTCCTCGATCTGGTCCTGCACCACCACGGTCATGTCCTGGACCGACATGTTGTCGGATGTCACCGCCAGCCGCATCACCGCATCGGAATTGGCATCGGCCTTGACGATGCGCGGCGGATCGGCGGTGTCCGGTATCTGGTTGGCGACGCGGCCGACGGCATCGCGCACGTCGGAGGCCGCGACGTTGAGGTCGACGCCGTCGTTGAACTCGATGGTGACCCGGCTCTGGCCGAAGGAGGAGGAAGACGAGATCGACTTGACGCCGGAGACGCGTGCCACCGCACCTTCGATCGTGTCCGTCAGCTCGCGGTCGACGGTTTCTGCCGCGGCGCCCTGGAAGGTGGTGGAAACGGTGACCACGGCGCGGTCGACATCCGGAAGTTCGCGGATCTCGACGCCGTAGAAGGCGGCGAGGCCGGCCACCGCGATGAGGACGTTGAGCACGAAGGCCATGACCGGCCTGCGGATGAACAGGGCGGTGAAGCCAGTATCGCTGGCGGCGTTGACGGATCCGGTCATGAGCCTTCGGCGGTGCTGGCGGCGCGCTGGTCCTGGCCGGCGATGCGGACCTCGCCGCCCTCGCTGACGCTCTGCGTGCCTTCGGTAACCACCATGTCGCCGCTGTCGATCTCGGCATCGATCAGCACGGTCTCGGTGTTGCGCTGGATGATGCGCACCGGCACGCGCTTGGCCTTGCCGTCCTCGATCTGCCAGACATAGGCGCCGTCCGAACCCCACAGGATCGCCAGCGGGCTAACGGCCGGGTAGGTCTCGCCAGGGAATTTCATGGTGATGGAGAACGACATGCCGGCACGCAGTGAATCGGCGGGATTGGCGATCTTGGCCTTGACCAGCAGCGTGCGGCTCTTCTCGTCGATGTGGTTGTCGATGGCCGAGACCGTGCCGGTATAGGCGTTGCTGGGATTGGCGATCGGCGTCGCCGTCAGTTGCGCGCCGACCTTGACGGCGGCGGCGAAGCGCTCCGGCACCTGGAAATCCACCAGGATCGAGGAGCGGTCGTCGAGCGTGGCGATCGCCGACTGGTTTGTCACGTAGTTGCCGGCCGAGATCGGGAGGATGCCGACAGTGCCCGATATTGGCGCCAAAATGGAGCGGCGCTGCAGGGCAAGCTCGGCGTCCTGCAGCGCCAGCTTGGCGCCCGCCAGAATTACCTCCGCATCAGCGACGGCGACCGGCGTCGCGGCATTGGAGGCGCGCAGCGATTTTACCCGATCGAGCTTAGACTGCGCATCCTGCAAGGCGAGCTTGGCGCGGTTCTGCGCGATGATCTCGGTCTCGGAATCGAGCGTCGCGATGATCTGTCCCTTGTCGACATGGCTGCCGGATTCGACCAGCAATTCGGCAAGGCGCCCGGAACTGTAGGGATTGACAGTCACCGAAGCGTTGGCGCGGCCGGTGCCGATCGCCTGGAGGCGGTCGTTGATGGCAGCCGAGGCGGCTGGCGATGCAACGATGGTGGCAATCCGTGTGCCGTTGCCCCTTGCTGGCCCGGAGCCAACCGCGGCCGCTTCCTTCGTTGAGGGTGTGGCGCCATAGGCCCAGTCGATGCCCCAGCGCGCCGCCACTTCGGGAGCGCCGGGGTAGAAGCGTGCCCATGCCGCCGCTGCAGCGGCCACGATCACAAACGTAAGGACAATCTGTTTCCAGCTCGGCATCGACACTCCAGCGGCAAGAATCGCCTGCCGGTTCCAGGCGGAAGCGGATGCAGCGACGATACGGGCTGGCGGCGAAAACCGGCCACGCCACATCCCGGTATCACCGGTTTATGGCAATTATCACGCGATCGTGCACATTAAATCTCGGTAACGTGAATTCGAGGTGCCCGGCAGCGCGGATGCGATTGGCTGGTGACCTTGCTAACGCAGACCTTCCATCTCGCGGATGCGCCGGGCGCCGCCGGCCTCGAGCTGTCTGGTGACCGCGCCGATGAGCGTTTCGGCGACGACGAAGAGCGCGGCCGAGGAATCCCATGCGGAAGGCACCGCGGTTCGTCCGGCGATGACATGGCGGGCGAAGCGGGCGATCGGCGACAGCCACTGGTCGGTGAACAGCACGATCTGGACGCCGCGCTGATGCGCCTTCTCGGCAAAACGGACGAGGCTGTCCTGGTAACGTCTGATGTCGAAGATCACCAGCACGTCGCGCTTGCCCATGTCGATCAGCCGGTCGCGCCACATGCTCTCCTGGCCGGCGAGGTGAAAGACATCGGGCTGGATGACGGCGAGATGGGCGGCCATGTAACGCGCCAGCGGATCGGTGAAGCGGCCGCCGATGAGGAATGTCTTGCCGCGCCGGTCGGCAAGCCGTGCCGCGATGTCCGCGAGCTGCTTGTCGGAGAGGTGGCGGAAGGTCTCGCGCATATTGTCGAGGGTTGCTTCCAGCATCGGCGAGACCGTGCCACCGCCGGGCGAGGGCGGGTTCAGCGTGCGTATCGCCGGCGACTGCAACTGCGCCGCCAATTCGTCCTGCAGGCTCGACTGGAACTCCGGATAGTTCTGGAAGCCGAGCCGGGCCACGAAGCGCAGGATCGTCGGAGAGGAGACGCCGGCCGCGGTCGAGAATTCGGCGACCGTCTTCAGCCCGATCATCGGATAGCTGGCAATCAGCGTCTGCGCCGCCCGCCGTTCGCCGGCCGGCATCGTGCCGATGCGGTCGGCGATCAGTTCGGCAATGCTGGAAATCATCTTTTCCCCCATCCCTTGGCCTGGTCCATGAGATCGCATTTGACAAAGCCGGGTAAACTGTATGAAATCATCCATAGGGACGCAATGAGGTAAAATACGTAACATACGGTACAGCGCTCCCCGGGGACGGCAGACTATGGAGAAAGCACGGCCCGCCAGCCTTGCATCGTCCGATACCGTGAGGGTGACGAACCCGGGCGGATCGAGCCCTTTCGTGCTGACCTGCGACCACGCCTGCAATTTCCTGCCCGCCGAATTCGGCACGCTTGGCCTTGCCGCCGAAGACCTGTCCCGCCACATCGCCTGGGATCCAGGCGCGCTGCCGGTGGCAACGCGCATGGCGCAAGCGCTCGATGCGACGCTGGTCGAAACCCGCATTTCGCGTCTCATCATCGACTGCAACCGGCCGCTCGACGCGCCGGACCTTGTGCCGCAGATCAGCGAGACGACATCCATACCGGGCAATGCCGGCCTGTCGGAAAAGCAGCGCGCGGCACGGATCGCCCTGTCATGGCAGCCATTTCACGGCACCATCGAACGCATCGTCGAGGAACGGCTGGCGCGCGGCCAGGAGACCCGACTGGTGTCCGTGCATTCCTTCACCCCGGTCTACAGGGGCCACGACCGGCCCTGGCATATCGGCATCATCCATGACGAGGATCGCCGGCTGGCGTCGCCGCTGATATCGGCGCTCAAGCGACTTGCCGGCATCACCGTCGGCGTCAACGAGCCCTATTCGCCGGCCGATCGCGTCTATTTCACGCTGGAACGGCATGCACGCTCGCGCGGGCTGCCCTGCGCCATGATCGAGATCCGCAACGATGAAATCTCCGGGGAGACCGGGCAGCGGAAATGGGCGGATCTGCTCACGGGCATTTTTTCGGATCTGGAACCAGAGGAGGCCACGCGGCCCAGATCGCATTCAGTCAGAAAGTCAGTCCAATCGGCCAGCTGAGAAACAAACAGGGGACTTCCAATGGCAGCACCGGGTTATACAGACGTTGACAAGGCAGAGGACGTAAAGCACCTCCACAGCATGGGCTATGCCCAGGAACTGGAGCGGCGGCTCAGCCGCTTTTCGAATTTCGCGGTTTCCTTCTCTATCATCTGCATCCTGTCGGGCGGCATCAATTCGCTGGCCCAGGCAACCTCCGGCGCCGGCGGTATCGGCATCGGCATCGGCTGGCTGGTCGGCTGCTTCATCTCGCTGACCTTCGCTGTCGCCATGTCGCAGATCAGCTCGGCCTATCCCACTGCCGGCGGCCTCTATCACTGGGGTTCGATCCTCGGCAACCGCGGCACCGGCTGGGTCACGGCCTGGCTCAACCTGCTCGGCCTGATCACCGTGCTCGGCGCCATCAATGTCGGCACCTGGACGTTCTTCCTCGGCGCCTTCGGGCCGACGCTTGGCATCGAGGGCACGCTGACCAACCAGATGATCTTCCTGGTCATCATCACCGGCGCTCAGGCGCTGATCAACCATCTCGGCATCAAGCTGACGGCGAAGCTGACCGACTTCTCAGGCTATCTCATCTTTTTCGGCTCGATTCTGATCGCCGTGGTTTGCTTGATCTCTGCCGAGACCTGGGATTTCAGCCGGCTCTTCACCTTCCACAACTACTCCGGCGACGCTGGCGCCGGCGTCTGGCCGTCCGTCTCGAATGCCTGGGTGTTCGCGCTCGGCCTGTTGCTGCCGATCTATACGATCACCGGCTACGATGCTTCGGCGCACACGTCGGAAGAAACCATCAAGGCAGCCTCCTCGGTGCCGCGTGCCATGGTCATGTCGGTGATCTGGTCGGCGCTCTTCGGCTATCTGTTTCTGGTCGCTTTCGTGCTGATGATCCCGAACATGGACGATGCCGCAAAGCAGGGCTGGAACGTGTTCTTCTGGGCTTTCGACCAGCGCGTCAGCCCTGGCATCAAGGAGTTCGTCTATCTCGTCGTGTTCGTCGCGCAGCTTCTGTGCGGTCTTGCAACCGTCACCTCTGCTTCGCGCATGATCTTCGCCTTCTCGCGTGACGGCGGCCTGCCAGGCTCGGCGGCACTCGCCAAGGTTAGCCCGACCTACCGCACGCCGGTGGCGGCGATTTGGACGGCGTCGATCCTGTCGGTGCTGTTCGTCTGGGGTTCGACGCTGGTTTCGGTCGCCGGTACCTCGGCATACACCATCGTGGTGTCCTGCACCGTCATCTTCCTGTTCCTGTCCTTCATCGTGCCGATCGTGCTCGGCATGCTGGCCTGGGGCACGCCGAAGTGGGACAAGATGGGTCCGTGGAACATGGGACGCGGTGTGTTCATGCTGTTCGGTCTGCTTTCCATCCTGTCGATGATCCTGATCTTCGTCATCGGTATTCAGCCGCCGAACGACTGGGCGCTCTACATCACCGTCGGCTTCTTCATCCTGACGGCGATCGTCTGGTTCGCCTTCGAGCGCAACCGCTTCCAGGGCCCGCCGCTCGGCGACATCATCGCGGCACGCCAGGCAGCGATCAAGGCAGCGGAACAGGCGGTCGGCGAAACCGGTCACTGACATCTCCCATCAAGGCCATGGCCGGCGTCGTGCCGGCCATGGTTTCGTTATCCCTTCAAACGCCCAGCGCTGGAGTGCCACAGGAATGGCCGGAAATTTCTCGTTCGATCAGTTGAAGAAGGCGGTCTCCAGCGGTGAGATCGACACGGTGCTGGCCTGCATCGTCGACATGCAGGGGCGGCTGGCGGGAAAACGGTTCCTGGCGCAGTACTTCGTCGATTCCGCGCATGACGAAACGCATGGCTGCAACTATCTGCTGGCCGCCGACATCGATATGGAGCCGGTGCCCGGCTACAAGGCAGCAAGCTGGTCCAAGGGCTATGGCGATTTCGTCATGAAGCCGGACCTTGCCACGCTGCGGCGCATTCCGTGGCTCGAAAAGACGGCACTTGTGATCTGCGACGTGCTCGATCACCACACCCATGACGATCTGCCGCATTCGCCGCGCGCCATCCTGAAGAAGCAGGTCAAGCGGCTCTCCGAGCGCGGCTATATCGGCTATTTCGCTTCCGAGCTCGAATTCTACCTGTTCAACGAAACCTATGATTCCGTCCGCAAGAAGCACTGGCAGGGTCTCGATACCGCTTCGCCCTATATCGGCGACTATCAGATCGGCATCACCACCAAGGAAGAAGGCGTCATGCGCCGGCTTCGCAACGAGATGGAAGCCGCGGGCATCCCGATCGAAAACTCCAAGGGCGAGTGGGGTCCGGGCCAGGAAGAGATCAATGTGCGCTATGCCGAGGCGCTCGATATGGCCGACCGCCACGTCATCCTGAAGAACGGCGCCAAGGAGATCGCCGAGTCCGAGGGCAAGGCCATCTCCTTCATGTCCAAGTACAATTACGGGCTCGCCGGCAACTCCAGCCACATCCACAATTCGCTGTGGAGCGCCGACGGCCGGACGCCATTGTTCTTCGACAAGAAGGCGGACTGGACGCTGTCGACGCTCGGCCAGCAATGGGCGGCGGGGCAGTTGAAATACGCCAAGGAGTTCACCTGGTTCCTGGCGCCCTACATCAATTCCTACAAGCGCTTCCAGGCCGGCACCTTCGCGCCGACCAAGATCATGTGGAGCGAGGACAACCGCACCGCCGGCTTCCGCTTGTGCGGCGAGGGCACCAAGGGCATCCGCATGGAATGCCGCATCGGCGGCGCCGACCTCAACCCCTATCTCGCCTTCGCGGCGCTGATCGCCGCCGGGCTCGCCGGCATCGACGAGAAGCTCGAACTGCAGAAACCTTTCGTCGGCGATGCCTATCAGGCGTCTCGTCTGCCCGAGATTCCGAAAACGCTGCGCGACGCCACCGAGACGCTGGCAAAGTCGAAGATGCTGAAACAGGCGCTCGGCGAGGACGTGCTCGAACATTATGTCCACACCGCCAAGTGGGAGCAGCTCGAATACGACCGCCGCATTACGGATTGGGAACTGCACAGGGGGTTCGAGCGGTACTAAACCATGCCGGCTTCGCCGCCCTTGGCCATCGCAGGAATGGTGGGCGGCGTGAAAATCAAGATTTCATGAAGTGCGAGGACTGAAGGAATGACCGAAACGGTCAAGTTGAAATCCCCCATCGATGGCTCGATCTACGCCGAGCGGCCCGTGGCAACGGACCAGGCGGTCAACGCCGCGGTCGAACGCGCCAAGGCGGCGCAGGAGAAGTGGGCGCAGGTGCCGATCGTCGAGCGCGGCAAGTACATTCTCGCGATGCTCGAGGCGCTGGTGGCGATGACCGACGAGATCGTGCCGGAGATCGCCTGGCAGATGGGGCGCCCGGTGCGCTATGGCGGCGAGTTCGGCGGTGTCAAGGAACGCACCAACTACATGGTCGAGATCGCCGAGCAGGCGCTGAAATCCGTACCGGCCTCAAACCCGAAGGATGGGTTTCGCCGCTATGTGAAGAAGGATCCGCTCGGCGTCGTCATGGTGATCGCGCCGTGGAACTATCCATACCTGACCGCCGTCAACACCATCGTGCCGGCGCTGATGGCCGGCAATGCCGTCATCCTCAAGCATGCCGCACAGACGCTGCTCGTCGGCGAGCGTTTTCAGCAGGCCTTCGACAAAGCCGGCCTGCCCAAGGGCGTGTTCCAGAATGTCGTGCTCAGCCACGCGCAGACCGAAAAGCTGCTCGGCTCGGGCAAGATCGACCATGTGAACTTTACCGGTTCGGTCGGCGGCGGCCGCGCGATCGAAAAGGCGGCGGCCGGCACCTTCATGACGCTCGGCCTCGAACTCGGCGGCAAGGACCCGGCCTATGTACTGCCCGATGCCAAGATGGACCATACGGTGGCCAATCTGGTCGACGGCGCCTTCTACAATTCCGGCCAGTGCTGCTGCGGCATCGAACGCGTCTACGTGCACGAGAAGGTCTATGACGAGTTCGTCGAGGGCTTCATCGCCGAGACCAAGAACTATGTCGTGGGCAATCCGCTGGAACAGGCGACGACGATGGGGCCGATGGCGCAAGCGCGTTTCGCCGACTTGATCCGCGAGCAAAAGGCCGAAGCGCTGCGCAAGGGCGCCAAGGCGCACATCAACATGAAGGTGGCCAACGACAAGGCGGGCTCGCCCTATCTGGCGCCGGAGGTGTTGACCGAAGTCGACCACCAGATGAGCGTCATGCGCGAGGAGAGCTTTGGCCCGATCGTCGGCATCATGAAGGTGCGCAATGACGAGGAAGCCATCGCGCTGATGAACGACAGCGCCTATGGGCTGACTGCCTCGATCTGGACGCGCGATACCGAGCGCGCGGTGGCGATCGGCAACCGCGTCGAGACCGGCACCGTGTTCATGAACCGCTGCGACTACCTCGATCCGGCGCTGGTCTGGACCGGCGTCAAGGACACGGGCAAGGGCGCGGGGCTGTCGGCCATCGGCTACGACAATCTGACCCGGCCGAAATCCTTCCACCTGCGCGAAGCCATCTGATTTATCGAAAGACCAAAATGTCCAAGCTCATATCCAAATGGAACTACCCCACCACCGTCCGCTTCGGCGTCGGGCGCATCAAGGAACTGCCCGAGGTGCTCGCGGCTACCGGTATCAAGCGGCCGCTTTTCGTCACCGATCCGGGCCTGGCGAAACTGCCGGTCGTCGCTTCGACGCTGAAGATCCTCGATGACGCGAAGGTGCCTTACGGTGTGTTTTCCGAGGTGAAGCCGAACCCGGTCGAATCCAATCTTACCGCCGGCATCGCCGTGTTCAAGAAGGGCAAGCACGACGGCGTCATCGCCTTCGGCGGCGGCTCGGCGCTCGATCTCGGCAAGCTGATCGCCTTCCAGGCCGGCCAGACGCGGCCGGTGTGGGATTTCGAGGACGTCGGCGACTGGTGGACGCGCGCCAATTCGGATGCAATCGCCCCGATCATCGCGGTGCCGACCACGGCCGGCACCGGCTCGGAGGTCGGCCGCGCCGGCGTCATCACCAATGAGGAGACCCACACCAAGAAGGTCATCTTCCATCCGAAGCTTCTGCCGGCGATCGTCATCGCCGATCCGGAACTGTCGGTCGGCATGCCCGCCTTCATCACCGCCGGCACCGGCATGGATGCGCTCGCCCACTGCCTTGAGGCCTATTGCGCGCCCGGTTACCATCCAATGGCCGACGGCATCGCGGTGGAAGGCATCCGGCTGGTGTTCGAGAACCTGCCGAAGGCATATGCCAACGGCAAGGACCTGGTGGCGCGTGCGCATATGATGAGCGCGGCCGCCATGGGTGCCGCCGCTTTCCAGAAGGGGCTGGGTGCCATCCACTCGCTGTCGCACCCGATCGGCGCGCTCTACGACACCCATCACGGCATGACCAATGCGGTGTTCATGCCCTATGTGCTGGCCTTCAACCGCGACTCCATCGAGGAGCGCATTGCACGGCTCGCGGCCTATTGCGGCATCAAAGGCGGCTTTGATGGCTTCGCCAAGGCGATCATCAAGCTGCGCAAGGAGTTGAAGGTGCCGCACGCGCTGCCGGGCCTGATCAAGGGGCTCGACATGGACAAGAAGCGCAAGGCGCTGATCGCCGACATGGCGGTGGTCGATCCGACGGCCGGCGGCAACCCGGTCAAGCTGACCAAGAAGGCGGCGCTGGCGCTGCTGGAAAACGCTATAGCCGGCACGATCTGACGGCCTCGCTGTCGCCGGAAATTGATCTGGAAAATTGGGCAAACCAAGGGGGAGAGGATGAAATGCAAGGCGGAAAGTGATTAGCCGGAAAAATAAGTGATGGCTAATTGCTACAGCCCGTTAAAAAGAGTTAACTTTTTCCGCTGCCGGCCAATGGTTTCATAAAGCTTTCATCTGGCTGTCACACGAAAACGATACCGCATCGCAGGCGTCCAACGGCGTCAGTTCAACGGAGAGAACACATGTTCAAATTCACGGGGAAAGTGCTTTCCCTTTCGGCCGCGACCCTGATGGTGTCGTCGGTGATTTCGTCCGCGGCTTCGCTGGATGATCTCGTCAAGGCCGCGAAGGCTGAAGGCCAGCTCACCACCATCGCGCTGCCGCACGACTGGTGCGGTTACGGCGACGTCATCGCCGGCTTCAAGGCGAAGTATCCGGAGATCACCATCAACGAGCTCAACCCCGATGCCGGCTCCGGCGACGAGGTCGAGGCGATCAAGGCCAACAAGGACAACAAGGGGCCGCAGGCTCCCGACGTCATTGACGTCGGCCTGTCCTTCGGCCCCACCGCCAAGGCCGACGGCCTGCTGATGCCCTACAAGGTGTCGAGCTGGGACTCGATCCCGGACAGCGCCAAGGATGCCGATGGCGCCTGGTACGGCGACTATTACGGCGTTCTGTCGTTCATGGTGAACAAGGACCTGATCAAGGAATCGCCGAAGGACTGGGCCGATCTCCTGAAGCCTGAATTCGCCAACGCCGTCGCCGTCGCCGGTGATCCGCGTGCTTCGAACCAGGCCATCCAGGCGGTGTACGCCTCCGGTCTGTCGACGGGCGCCGCTGCAGGTGAAGCCGCCGGCAAGGCTGGCCTCGACTTCTTCAAGAAGCTCAACGCCGCCGGTAACTTCGTCCCGGTCGTCGGCAAGCCGGCAACGCTCGCCCAGGGCCAGACGCCGATCCTGATCAACTGGGATTACAACGCGCTTGCTGGCCGCGACACGCTGAAGGGCAACCCGCCCGTCGACGTCATCGTGCCGAAGACCGGTGTCGTCGCCGGCGTCTACGTGCAGGCGATCAGCGCCTTCGCGCCGCACCCGAACGCAGCCAAGCTGTGGATGGAGTATCTCTATTCCGACGAAGGCCAGATCGGTTGGCTGAAGGGCTATTGCCACCCGATCCGCTTTAACGATCTCGCCAAGAACGGCAAGATCCCGGCTGACGTGCTGGCCAAGCTGCCACCGGCGGAGTCCTATGCCGCCGCCGCGTTCCCGACGCTCGACGAGCAGGGCAAGGCCAAGGAAGCCATCAGCAAGAACTGGGACGCCGTTGTCGGCGCCAACGTCAAGTAGCACTTGAAATCCACCGGGCGGCCGCGAGGCCGCCCGGCCTTTCCTCGAAGACGGTAGCCGGCGCATGACCGATCTGACGCTTTCAAATCGAACGATTGCCTCCAAGCCCGCGCCGCCCAACGAGGCGACCGCATTCCGCCTGCCGACGCAATGGATCG
This sequence comes from Mesorhizobium intechi, assembly GCF_002879535.1. Classification (GTDB taxonomy): domain Bacteria; phylum Pseudomonadota; class Alphaproteobacteria; order Rhizobiales; family Rhizobiaceae; genus Mesorhizobium; species Mesorhizobium intechi. The sequence goes on along the minus strand of NZ_PNOT02000339.1, from coordinate 54,882 downwards.
GCGTGGCGCCCTTCTTCATCTTCGCGCTGATGTTCCTGATCCTGCCCACGATCTATCTCGTGATCGGGGCTTTCCAGAACAGTGATGGTCAGCTTACGTTCGACAACATCCTGCAGCTGGTCAGCGATCCGTCGATCAGCAGTTCCTATTGGGTGTCGATCAAGATCAGTTTCTGGTCGGCCATCATCGGGGCCTTTGCCGGGCTGGCAATAGCCATCGCCATCGTGCGCGGGGGACTGCCAAGCTGGACGCGCTCCGCGACCCTGACCTTCTCCGGAGTGGCCTCGAATTTCGCCGGCCTGCCGCTGGCCTTCGCCTTCCTGGCCACGCTCGGCCGCGTCGGCATCGTCACGACGCTTCTGCGTGACGTCCTCAACATCAACATCTACGCGATGGGCTTCAATTTCCTCACCACATCGGGTCTGATCGCGGTCTATCTGTTCTTCCAGATCCCGCTGATGGTGGTCATCATCGTGCCGGCCATTGATGGTTTGAAGAAGGAATGGGGCGAGGCCGCCGCCACGCTCGGCGCCACGCAGGCGCAGTATTGGCGCATGGTGGTCATCCCGGTGATATGGCCGAGCTTCCTCGGTACCGTCATTCTTCTCTTCGCCAATGCCTTTGGCGCCATTGCCACGGCCTACGCGTTTGCCGGCCCGGCGCTCAACATCGTGCCCATCAAGCTCTACTCGCAGATCAATGGCGACGTGTTGCACAATCCGCAGCTCGGCTACGCCATCGCCTTCGGCATGATCGTCATCACGGGCCTGGCCAATGTCTTCTACATCTGGTTCCGGACTCGCTCCGAAAGGTGGCTGAAATGAAGTCGGGAAAATTCTGGGCCTGGGTCGTCTTCATCGTCGGTGCGGCGTATTTCTTCATTCCGCTGATGGCGACGGTCGAATTCTCGCTCCGCATGCGCCGCGGCGTCCATTCCTTCGATGCCTATCAGATCGTGCTGGGCGACGCGCGCTTCCAGTCGACCTTCCTGTATTCGGTGGTCGCCGCGATCTTCACCATCATCCTTGGTGTGCTGATCGTTGTGCCGGCGGCATACTGGATCCGGCTGCGTCTGCCGCAGCTCAGGCCGATCGTCGAATTCATCACGCTCTTGCCGCTGGTCATTCCGGCCATCGTCATCGTCTTCGGCTATATCAGGATGTACGGCTCGAATTCGCCGCTGCCGTTCCTTGGCAGCAACATGGGCGCCAATGCCTTGCTGGTCATCGGCTACGCAACGCTGGCGCTGCCCTACATGTATCGTGCCGTCGATACCGGGCTGCGTACCATCGACGTGCGGACCTTGACGGAAGCAGCGCAGATCCTGGGCGCCGGCTGGGGCACGATCATCGGCCGCGTCATCCTGCCCAATGTGCTGATCGCCGTGCTGTCGGGCGCCTTCCTGACCTTCGCCATCGTCATTGGCGAGTTCACCATGGCCAGCCTGCTCAACCGCCCGGCCTTTGGGCCGTACCTGCAGAACATCGGTGCGAACCGCGCCTATGAACCGGCAGCCCTTGCCATCATCGCCTTCGCCATTACCTGGGGCTGTATGTCGCTCATCCAGATCCTGTCCCGGTTCGCGCCGAAGTCGTCGAACCGCCCGAATTGACCTGAGAGAAAAGCCATGGCCGAGCCATTCCTGTCCATCCAGCACGTGCGAAAGTCCTACGGTTCCAACACCGTGGTCCAGGACTTCAGCCTCGATGTCGAGCCGGGCGAGTTCGTCTCGTTCCTCGGACCGTCCGGTTGCGGCAAGACCACCGTCCTGCGCATGGTTGCCGGCTTCGAGGATCCGTCGGCCGGCAAGATCGTCGTCGCCGGAAAGGACATTACGCGGCTGAAGCCCAACCAGCGCAATGTCGGCATGGTCTTCCAGGCCTACGCGCTGTTTCCCAACCTCACCGTGGCGCAGAACATAGCCTTCGGGCTGAAGGTTGCCGGCATGAACAAGGCCGATGCCGACAAGCGCGTCGCCGAGATGCTTGACATGATCAAGCTGCCGCAGATGGCCGACCGCTATCCCTATCAGCTCTCGGGCGGCCAGCAGCAGCGCATCGCGCTGGCGCGTGCCATCGCGCCGAAGCCGAAGCTGCTTTTGCTCGATGAGCCGCTGTCGGCGCTCGACGCCAAGGTACGCGTGTCGCTGCGTGAGGAAATCCGCTCGATTCAGAAGAAGCTCGGCATCACCACGATCTTTGTCACGCATGACCAGGAAGAGGCGCTGTCGATCTCCGACCGCATCGCCGTCATGTATGGCGGCAAGGCCGAGCAGGTCGCCACGCCGTTCGAGATCTACAACCGGCCGGCGACAAAGTTCGTCGCCAATTTCGTCGGCACGCTCAACGTGCTCGAGGGCAAGGTCACCGATGCCGCGGCCGGCACGGTTCAGGTCAACACGCAGGAAGTCTCGCTCAAGGGCAAGCTCAACGGCTCGAAATCCGGTGACACGCTGTCGCTGGCGCTGCGGCCCGAAGCGATCTCGCTCGACCGCCAACCCGGCCACGACACGAGCCTGTCGGGTGAAATCGCCGAAGTGCATTTCCTCGGCTCGGTCATCCGGGTGCGCGTCGGCATCGGCGGCAACACAGTGTCGCTCGACACATTCAACAATTCGGCCACGCCGCCGCCCGTCGTCGGGGAGAAGGCCGACATTTCCTTTTCGTCGGGTGACATGCTGGTCTTGCACTAGCGCAGCGAACATCATTCCGCGGGGGTCTCCGCGCCGAACAACGCATCTTGGTCGTCGATGCTCGCAACCCTGGATGCCATGGGTTCGATGTCTGTAGTGAGCGACCGCCGGCGCCTCAGTTGATCACGCCTAATCCCAGGGCAGGCAAGGCTTCGACAATCAACAGTATCCTGCATCGGGGTACTGCCAACCGTCGGTCTTCACCGCTACGATGAGCCATGGCTCTTTTTGAACTCACCCTTGTCCTGCTTTTGACGGCTGTCGCGCTGACGGCGCTCTCGCGGCGGCTGGAAGTCCCCTATCCGTCGCTGCTGGCGCTGGCCGGCGTCGCGATTGCTTTCGTGCCCGGCGCGCCGACGATCGAGATCGATCCGGAACTGGCGCTCGCCTTGTTCATCGCGCCGGTGCTGCTCGATGCCGCCTATGACACATCGCTTCGCGACCTGAAGCGCTACCGGGTGTCGCTGCTGCTGCTGGCGCTTGGCGCTGTCGTCTTCACCACTGTCGTGGTGGCCTTCGTCGGCTGGAAGATGGCCGGCCTGCCGATCGCGGCGGCGATCGCGCTTGGTGCCATCGTCGCGCCCCCCGACGCGGTCGCTGCATCGGCCGTGCTCAGCCAGTTCAAGGTGCCTCACCGCATCACCGCCATTCTGCAGGGCGAAAGCCTGCTCAACGATGCCACCGCGCTCTTGATCTACCGGCTCGCGGTTTCGGCGGCCCTCGGTTCGATCATGCTGAGCAACGCCATCCCGGTGATCCTGCTGTCAACGATCGGCAGCCTGATTGCCGGCTATCTGCTTGGCCGCCTCTCGCTGTTGACGCTGACCCGCATCGAGGATGCCGCGAGCAGCACCGTGGTGCAGTTCGCCGGGACATTCGGCGTGTGGATACTGGCCGACAGGCTCGGTCTTTCCGCCATCATCACCATCGTCGTCTACGCCATCACCATTGCACGCAGTGCACCGCGCCGCATGTCGGCGCGACGCCGTGTCAGCACCTATTCGGTCTGGGAGTCGGCGGTGTTCGTTCTCAACGTGCTGGCTTTCGTGCTGATGGGCCTGCAAGCACGGTCGATCGTTGGCCGGCTCTCTGGCGGAGGGCAGGGCGAGGCCTTTGTGTTTGCCGCGACGGTGCTGGTTGTCGTCATCGTGGCGCGCCTCGTCTGGGTGGCGAGTTATGTTGCGATCATCCGATGGCTTGCCCGTCTCGGTGTTAAAGACAGAAGGCGGGATTTGCCGACATATGGCGGCGCCGTGCTGGTCGGCTGGTGCGGTATGCGCGGGCTGGTGACGCTGGTGGTGGCCATTGCCCTGCCTGCCGGCTTTCCCGGCCGCGATCCGATCGTGCTTGCCGCCTTCGCGGTGGTTCTGGGTACGCTGGTGCTGCAGGGGATGACGCTGAAGCCGCTGCTGCGGATCCTCAACTTCGATCCCGACAGAACCGTCGACAATGAGGTTGCGCAGGCTCGCGTTGCCGTCATGCAGGCCGCACTTGACGTGTTGAGCCGCAAGACATCCGCGGCGGCGGCTGTCGTGCGCGAGCAGTACGAGGCTCAGCGCGTGATCGCGGAAAACCCGGAGGACGCACAGGCGGCAACCGAATACGACCGGCTGCGCCTCTATGCCATCAGCCGCCAGCGCGACACGCTGGAGGAATTGCGCAGCAACGGCACGATCGGCGACGAGGCCTATCACCGGCTGGAAGAAGAGATCGACTGGGCGGAACTGGCGGCGTCGCCAGCGGGCCGGTTCCAGCCGCTGACCACCGATTAGGCGGTTCGTCGGCGGAGCTGAGCCGTCGGCCATTCGAGCAGTTTCAGGAAAGCTGTAAGCGGTTTTCCGTCCGGAATTGCGTCAGAACAAAGAGATAGAACGGTTCGCCGTTTCCGCGAAACGGTGAACCGTTCTCGATGCCTCGCGGCGTTTTCGCGGAGGATACCGAGGCGGCGCGGAATCAGTGCATGATCGCGCGGCGGGGCAGGGAGACGCTTCTGGCACAAGCTGCTTGCATCCTCCTGCACATTGCAAGCAGTCCACCGAGCCGCTACTGCCATCACCGAAGGTGAGCCGGGTAAGCAATGAAGCTGGTCAGTTACAACATCCAGTACGGGTTCGGCAGCGACGGCCGCTATGACCTGTCGCGCACGGCGCGGATCGTCGACGGCGCCGACATCATTGCCCTGCAGGAGGTCGAGCGGCACTGGCAGCGCAGCCATTTCCACGACCAGCCGGAGCTGCTGTCGCGTCTGCTGCCGGACTATCACTGGGTCTACGGCCCGGCCTTCGACATGGACGCCAGCGAGCAGCAGCGAGGTCGCCTAGTCAATCGGCGCCGGCAGTTCGGCACCATGGTGCTGTCGAAGCTGCCGATCGTCTGGTCGCGCCTGCATGCGCTGCCGATGCGCCGGACGCTGAGGCCGCTCAACACGCGCAACGCGGCGCTCGAATGCATGATCCGCACACCGGCCGGCCCGGTGCGGGTGCTGTCCTTGCATCTCGCCCATATCGCTGCGGAAGAGCGGCTGGAGCAGATCGACTATCTGCTGGCCGAACACCGCCGCGCGCCGTCAGACGGCGGGCCGTGGAGCGGCATCGATGACGAGCCTTCGCGCAACTGGACCAGCAGTGAAGCCGAGCCGGAAAATCCGCTGGCGGCGATCTGGATGGGCGATTTCAACATGGAGCCGGGCAGCGCCGAATACCGCCGCATCGTCGGCAGCACGCCCTATCATCGGGGTGCCGCCTATCTCGACGGCTTCGTCGATGCCGCCGCCGTGGCGATCGAACCCGCTGGTGACTTCCACACGCATGAGAAGATCATCGACGGCAGGCTGGCAAAGCGCCGGCTCGACCACTGCTTCGTCGGCGGCATGTTTGCCGGGCGGGTGCGGTCGGTCGCATCCGCCATAGGCGAGGTGGCATCCGATCACTTCCCGGTCCTGATCGACATCGATCTCGAAACGCCGCTCGGCCCAGGAGGTCGATAGACCCGCAATGACGCCTTTCGTCTTCTTCGCTGTACTTGCCGCGGCCGCCATGCACGCGATCTGGAACGCGCTGGTCAAGGTGCATCTCGACCGTTTCCTGTCGATCACGCTGATGACATTGGGCATGGGGTTTGCCGCGCTGTTCGTGCTGCCTTTCGTCGAGTTCCCGAAGGCCGGGGTCTGGCCATTCATTCTCGCTTCGGTGGTCTTCCACATGGGCTACCGAACCTTCCTGATCGGCGCCTACAAGGCCGGCGATTTCGCCCAGACCTATCCGCTGGCGCGCGGCACGGCACCGCTGCTGGCAGCGCTGGGTGGCATCGTGGTGGTGCAGGAGGTGCCAGCGCCGTTTGCCATTCTCGGCATCCTGCTTTTGTCGGCCGGCACGCTGGTGATGTCGTTTCGCGGCGGCGCGCATCTGGAGAAGCTCAACCTGCGCGCCGTCGGCTTTGCGCTCGGCACGTCGATCTTCATTGCCAGCTACACGCTGTCGGACGGCAGCGGCGCGCGGCTGGCGGCAACGGCGCAAAGCTACGCCGCCTGGCTGTTCGTCTGCGACGCGGCATGGGCGCTGGTGCTGTGCCTCATCTTCCGCGGGCCGCGGTCACTGCCCGTACTGGCGCGCGACTGGAAGGCCGGGCTGTTCACCGGCGTGCTCAGCGGCGCGGCCTACTGGATCGTGATGTGGGCGATGACCAAGGCGCCGATCGCCTCGGTGGCATCGCTGCGCGAGACCTCGATCCTGTTCGCCATGCTGATCTCGGTGTACGCGCTCGGCGAGAAGATGACGGGCTGGCGCGGTGCCGCCGCGCTCAGCATCGTTGCCGGGGTTATCGCGCTCCGGATGGGTTAGGCCGCACTCAACCCATGACTGTCATCACCTGGCCGCGCCGCTCCGGGCTGAAGCGGATGACGACGATGATGCAGACGGCGACCACGCCGGCGAAAAGCGCCAGCGCGTAGCCGTAACTGCCTCCGGCCGCCTCCGCTATGCCCGCCTGATAAGGACCGCCATAGGATGCTGCAAGGTTCCCGGCCTGATAGATGAAACCGGGCAAGGTCGCGCGCACCGCGCCGGGCGACAGCTCGTTGAGATGAACCGGGATGACGCCCCAGGCGCCCTGCACGGCGACCTGCATGACGAAAGCGCCGATGGCCAACAGGAAAGGCGTGGTGCTGTAGGCCCATAGCGGGATCGACGGCAGGGCGATCAGGCAGGCGAGCGTGATGGCGTTGACGCGGCCGATCTTCTCCGACAGCGCGCCGAAGGCCAGGCCGCCGACGATGGCGCCGATATTGGCGACGATGGTGATCCAGCTCACCGTGTGCGGATCAAAGCCATGCTGCTTCTTCAGGAAGGTCGGGTAGAGGTCCTGCGTGCCATGGCTGAAGAAATTGAAGAACATCATCAGCACGACGGCATAGAGCGCGACGCCCCAGTGCTTCTGCAGCGTTTCCAGGAGCCCCGGCTTGACCGATTTCCGCGCCTCGACGAAGGCCGGCGATTCCGGCACGTGCGAGCGGATGAAGAGCACGATCAGCGCCGGCACGAAGGAGAGCAGGAACATCGCTCGCCAGCCGATCGTGTAGCCGCCGATCGTCTGCTGGTAGAGCAGGCCGTAGACCACCGCCGCCAGGAGGTAGCCGGCTGGATAGCCGCATTGCAGGATGCCCGATACGAAGCCGCGCGCGCTGGGCGGAATGGATTCCATGGCGAGCGAACTGCCAAGCCCCCATTCGCCGCCCATGGCGATGCCGAACAAAGCGCGCAGGGCAAGGAAGATGCCGAGATTTGGCGAGAAGGCGGCGAGCGCGCCGATCACCGAATAGCTGACGATGTTGAGCATGAGGATGGGCTTGCGCCCATATTTGTCGGCGAGCATGCCAAAGAAGAACGCTCCGATGAAGCGCGTCGCCAAGGTCAGGAACAGTGCCTTTGAGACTGCCGGGACATCGGTGTGGAATTCAGTCGCAATATCGGTGAGCAGGAATGTCAGAAGGAAGAAATCGAAAGCGTCGAGCGTCCAGCCCAGGAATGAGGCCAGAACGGTTTTCTTCTGCTCGGCAGTGAGACTCAAGGCGTCCTCCTTTGGTGCCCCCAAAGGAACGATATGTCGCCCCGCTCGCAAAAGAGAACAGCGATCAGCCGGCTTTCGAAGAGCCGGCGGTCACTTTTTCGTAAGGTCGAGGTCGAGGACCATCAATCCGTCCGTGCCGCCTTCGAGTGCGGCGACCAGACGTGCACCGGCGCGCTGATGGGCTTCATGGACGAGATAGGCGTCACGGGCGGCGGCATCGCGGAAATCGATGGTGAAGCCATGGCCAAAGCCGCGGGCGAAGGGCTCGGGGCTGACATTGGCACTGAAGTGGACCGTGTCCATGCCGTCGATAACCTTTCGAAGCGCCTCGAGGTCGGCATGGATCGCCGTGCGCTCGCTTTCGGGGACATCGCCGCGAAACCGGGCGAAGACACAGTGCCTGATCATTTCCTCACCCCCTTCAAGCAGCCCGGTTTCCTGAAAATACAGCCGGCGGCAGCGGTTCGCGGCCGAGGATCAGGTCGGCACCCTTTTCACCAACCATGATGGTCGGTGCATTGGTGTTGGAGGAGGGCACGCGCGGCATCACCGAGGCGTCGCAGACGCGCAGGCCTTCGATGCCGCGCAGCCGCAAATCCGGCGTCACGACAGCCATCTCGTCATGGCCCATGCGGCAGGTGCCGACAGGATGGTGATCGGTCTTTGCGCTGCGGCAGGCGTAATCGAACAGTTCGTCGTCGGTCGCCAGCGACGGGCCGGGCAGCACTTCGCGCAGCACGTAAGGGGCAAGCGCCTTCTGCCGCATGATTTCGCGCGCCAGCCGCAACCCCTTGATCGACATGGCGCGATCGTAGGGATCGGACCAGTAGTTGGGGTCGATCAGCGGGTGGTCGGCCGGGTCGGCGCTCTTCAGCCGCACCGTGCCGCGCGAGCGCGGCCGCAGGAAGGCCGAGTTCAAGGTGACGCCCGGATTGTTCAGCTTCTCGACACCGGCCTCGATGCCGGAGCCCAGGCCGAGATGAAACTGGATGTCCGGCGAGGCCGCGGTCGGGTCGGCGTACCAGAAGCCGCCGGTCTCGAACAGGCTGGAGGCCACCGGCCCCTTCTTCAAAAGCAGATATTGCAGGCCGGCCCAGGCCGTGCGGTGCAGCTTGGCATAATTGTCGTAGGTGTGGTCGCCGGTGCATTCGGCGATGACGAACAGGTCGAGATGGTCCTGCATGTTGGAACCGACGCCGGGCAGGTCGTGCACCGGCGTGACGCCGACCGATTTCAGGTGATCGGCCGGGCCGATGCCGGATTGCATCAGCAGTTTCGGCGAGCCGATGGCGCCGGACGAGACGATCACCTCGCGCTCGGCACGCAGGATCCTCTTCTCGCCACCCGGCCGGTCGACGACTTCAACGCCTGCGGCGCGGCCTTTCTCGACGACCACGCGGGTCACCAGCACGTCGGTCCGGACCGTCAGGTTCTTGCGCGCACGGATCGGCTTGAGATAGGCGACCGAGGCCGAGGAGCGCCGGGCGTCCCTCTGGGTGAGCTGGTAATAGCCGACGCCTTCCTGGTTGGCGCCGTTGAAGTCCGGGTTGAAGGGAATTCCCATCTCCTGGCCGGCGCGGAAATAGGCCTCGCAGATCGGCAGCGGCGAGATCGGGTTCGATACGCCGAGAGGCCCCTGGTCGCCGTGAAAATCGTTGGCGAAACGCTGGTTGTTCTCGGCGCGCTTGAAGTAGGGCAGCACGTCGCGATAGCCCCAGCCGGCGAGACCCTCCTCCTTCTCCCACGCGTCGTAGTCGCGGGCATTGCCGCGGGTGTAGATCTGGGCGTTGATGGAGGAGCCGCCGCCGACCACCTTGGCCTGCGTGTACCAGAAGACGCGGTCCTTCATGTTCTTCTGCGGCACGGTGGACCAGCCCCAGGACGCGATGCCCTTGGTCATCTTGGCGAAACCCGCCGGCATATGGATGTAGGGATGCCAGTCCTTGCCGCCGGCTTCCAGCAGCAGCACGGAATTCAAGGGATCCTCGCTCAGCCGGTTGGCCAGAACACAGCCGGCCGGACCGGCGCCCACGATGATGTAGTCGGTCATGTCGTTTCCGCCTATAGCCGCGGCACGGAGAGCGCGCCGTCGACATTGATGATCGAGCCGGTCGAAAATCCGAGCCTGCCGGCGGCAAGCGTCGCCACCGCCGCGCCGATGTCCGACGCTTCGCCCCAGCGTTTGGCCGGCACCAGTCCGCTGTCGATCAAGGCATCGTATTTGGCCGTCACGCCCGCCGTCATGTCGGTGCGGATGATGCCCGGACGCAACTCGAACACGCCGATGTTCTCGGGCGCGAGCCTGAGCGCCAGGTTCTTCACCCACATGGAAAGCCCGGCCTTCGATATGCAATATTCGGAGCGCTCCGGCGAAGCCATCTCGGCGCTGACCGAGGTCACGGTGATGATCGATCTTGTGTGGCCGTTCGATGTGGCCAGCATAGCCTTGGCGACGGCCTGGCTGAGGAAGACCGTGCCGCGCAGGTTGATGCCCAGCGTGCGGTCGAAATTTTCGGGCTTCAGTTCCATCAGGTCGCCCCGAACCACGGCGCCGACGCCGGCATTGTTGACGAGACAGTCGATGCGGCCGAAGGCGCGCATCGCTGCACCGACAAGCGCGGCGTGGCTGTCGAGATTGGCGATGTCGCAGCTGACATAGGTGAATTTCGCGCCGCGACCCGAGATGGCCGCGTCGAGCCCGTCAGGCGCCTGTTCGGCAAGATCGGCAACCAGAATGTCAAAGCCGGCATCGGCCAGCGCCTCCGCGCAAGCCAGCCCGATCCCGCGCGCGCCGCCGGTGACGATGGCTGCGGGGCGGGTCATGCGGCAAGCTCCACCTTGCGGATATGGTCAGCCACCCGCAACGCCTGGGCGGCGATCGACAGCGCGGGATTCACCGCGGCCGAGTTCGGCAAGAAACCGCCGTCGACGACGAACAGGTTCCGGTGGTCGAACGACCGGCAGAACGGGTCGAGCGGCGATGTCGCCGGATCGTCTCCCATCCTGACCGTTCCGCACTGGTGCGATGGCGTGCGCTTGTCGAAGGGGCGTGACAGCACGATGGGGTAGCCGCAGGCGCGGAAATTTTCGCGCATCACCTTGGTCAGGCCGTCGAGCGACTGCATGTTGGAGCGCCGCCACTGCATGACGATGTCCTTGCCGTCCACCATGATGCGGCTTTCGGGATCGGGCAGGTCCTCGCACATCAAATACCAGTCGACGGCATGGCCGGCCATGAAGTCGAGCACGAATTTCGGCACCGTCCTCACATTGGCCTTCAGCATGTTGCCGTCGATCTTGCCAAGCAGCTGGACGTTGCCGAGCGGCTTGCCGCCCTTGCCGCCCGACAAATAGTAATCGTTCAGCATCAGCGTCTTCTGGTAGACGGCATCGTTCCTGCGGCGCGGATCGATGGCCAGCATAGCGCTGGAATTGTGGTTCATGAAGTTGCGGCCGACCTGGTCGGAGCGGTTGGCGAGGCCCTTGCCGTCGGATGAGGGCGAGCGCAGCAGGATGACGGCGGAATTGACCGCGCCGGCGGACAGGATGACCAGTTTCGGCGACACCTTCTTCAGTTCGCCATTCTGGCGGAAGTGAACGGCGACGATGCTCTTGCCATCGGGTGCGGCCTCGAGATACTCGACATGGCAGCCGGTCTCGAGCCGGACGTTGCTGTCGCCGAGCGCCGCCGCCAGTGGCGCTGTCTGGGCGTCCATCTTACCCTGGCCTGTGTTGGGGAAGGCGTCCCAGCCGGTTTTGCCTTCCGTCAGCCAGGTGTCGATGTCGACGCCGAGCGGCAGCGAGGCCGGGTGCAGGCCGAGGCCTTTGAGTTCGGCGCGCGCGCGGGCGATCGGCGCTTCGTCGGGCACCGGCCTGAAGGCGTAGGGGATCGAGTGGAACGGTTCAGTCGGATCCTCACCCAGCGTGCCGCGCACGCGAAACAGCTGCTCAGCCCTGGAATACCAGGGCTCGAACTCGTCGTAGGAAAACGGCCAGGCCGGTGACACGCCGCCGAAATGCTCCATGGCCGCAAAGTCTTCCTTGCGATAGCGGATCAGCACCGCGCCATAGAATTTGGAATTGCCGCCGACATAGTAGTAATTGCCGGGATTGAAGGCGGCACCGCCGGCCTCACGCCACATCTCCTTCGGCCGGTAGTGGCCGTCGACGAAGATCGAGCGGGTGTCGCGGGCGTGCGGGGTTGCCGGCAAGGGCTCGCCACGCTCCAGCATCAGGATCGAAGCGCCGCCCCCGGCCAGGCCGGAGGCGATCGTGGCGCCGCCAATGCCGGAGCCGATGATGACGATGTCCGGATTTGTCATGGCCGTCAGCGGATACGGTTCTCGGTCGCCGGATCGAAGAACACCGCCTTGGTCAGGTTGAAGGCGAGCGGCGTGCTGGTGCCAGGCTGGATGTTGGCGTCGGCGCGCAGCCGCGCCACGACGCCCTTGCCGCCGAGATTGGTGACGGCGAACGTGTCGGAACCCGCCGGCTCGACGACCTCGATATGCAGGTCGGCGGTGGCGATGTTCGAGGCGTTGCGTTCGGCGCCCTCCGGGTCGGTCAGTGCCTCGGGGCGGACACCGAAGATGATCGGCTTGCCCTGGAATGCCGAGAGACCCGCCGGGGCATTGGCCATCGGCAGCGTGATCGGCTCCCGCGCCTCGCGCTGCAGCACGACCGATAGAGCATTGCCCGATGTGGCAATGGTCGCCGGGATCAGGTTCATGGCCGGCGAGCCCATGAAGTCGGCGACGAACAGGTTGGCGGGGTTGTTGTAGATCTCGGCCGGGGTGCCGAACTGCTGCACCTCGCCGTCGCGCATGACGGCGATCTTGGTCGCCAGCGTCATCGCCTCGATCTGGTCGTGGGTGACATAGACGATAGTGGTTCCCGTGGTGGCGTGCAGGCGCTTGATCTCGATGCGCATGTCGACGCGCAGCTTGGCGTCGAGGTTGGACAAAGGCTCATCGAACAGGAACAGTTTGGGGTCGCGCACCAGTGCCCGGCCCATGGCGACGCGCTGGCGCTGGCCGCCCGAAAGCTGGCTCGGCTTGCGCTGGAGCAGGTGGCCGATCTGCAGGACCTTGGCCACCTTGTCGATCGCCTTCTGGCGCTCGCCGGCGGGAACGCCACGCATCTCCATGCCGAAGGAGATGTTCCCGGCAACCGTCATGTTGGGGTACAGCGCATAGCTCTGGAACACCATGGCGATATCGCGCTTCGAAGGGTGCAGATCGTTGATGGCGCGGCCGTCGACGCGGATCTCGCCCTCGGTGATCTGCTCCAGGCCGGCGATTGTGTTGAGCAGGGTGGACTTGCCGCAACCTGACGGTCCGACCAGCACCAGGAAGCCGCCCTTTTCGAGCTCTACATCGATGCCCTTCAGGATCTCAACATTCCCGAAGCGCTTCTTCAGCCCATCAATTTCCAGAAAAGCCATGGTCGTTCCCTTTGAACTGGTCAGCCCTTGACCGCGCCCGCCATCAGCCCGCGCACGAAATAACGGCCGGCGACGACATAGACGATCAGGGTGGGCAGAGCCGCGATCATCGCGGCCGCCATGTTGACGTTGTATTCGACGACGCCGGTCGAGGTGTTGACGACATTGTTCAGCGCCACCGTCATCGGCATGGCATCGCCGGTACCGGCATAGGCCGAGGCGAACAGGAAGTCGTTCCAGATGTTGGTGAACTGGTAGATCACGGTGACGACGAAGATCGGCATCGAGTTCGGCAGCATGATGCGGCGGAAGATCTGGAAGAAGGAGGCGCCGTCAACCTGTGCGGCCTTGATCAATTCGGTCGGGAAGGCCTCGTAATAGTTGCGGAAGAACAGCGTGGTGAAGCCGATGCCGTAGACGACGTGGACGAAGACCAGATTGACCGTCGAATTGCCGAGGCCGAAGCTGGTGCCGACGGAGTTCTGCAAGGTCACGCCGAAGCGGCCGACGCTGCCAAGGATCGTCGCCATCGGCAGCAGCACCGACTGGAACGGAATGAAGCAGGCGAACAGCATCAGGCCGAAGACCAGCGTAGCGCCGCGAAAGCGCCATTTGGTCAGCACGTAGCCGTTGAGGGCGCCGAGCATGGTCGAGATCAGCACGGCCGGAACAACCATCTTGATGGAGTTCCAGAAATAGCCCTTGATGCCGGCGCAGGTGAGGCCGACGCAGGTCTCGCCCCAAGCCTTCAGCCACGGGTCGAAGGTCGGCGCCTTTGGCAATGCCAGCATGTTGCCATTCTGGATTTCGTCCATGGTCTTGAACGAGGTGACCAGCATGACGAAGAGCGGCATCAGGTAGAACAGTGCGAACAGCGCCAGTAGCCCGTAGATGACGATGCGGTTGACGAGCTTGGTGTTGATGCCGCCGGAGGCCTGGCGGGCAGGGGTGGCCACAGTGCTCATCGCGGCTTCTCCCTGAGTTCCGAATAGAGATAGGGCACGATTATGGCGACGATGGTCATCAGCATGATCACCGCACTGGCCGATCCGACAGCCATCTCGTTGCGCTTGAAGGTGTATTCGTACATGAAATTCGAAGGCAACCAGGCCGAGCCGCCGGGGCCGCCGGAGGTCAGGGCCACGACAAGGTCATAGGACTTGATGGCGAGGTGGGCGAGCACGATGAAGGCCGACAGGAAGATTGGGCGCAGCAGCGGGATGACGATGCGGCGGTAGAGCTGGAAGGTTGTGGCGCCGTCGATCTGCGCTGCCTTCATGATCTCGCCGTCAATGCCGCGCAGGCCGGCCAGGAACATCGCCATGATGAAGCCGGAGGCCTGCCAGACGCCGGCGATGACCACCGTGTAGATGACGAAGTCCTTGTTCTTGATCCAGTCGAAATGGAAGCTCGTCCAGCCCCATTGATGCAGCGTCTGTTCGAGGCCGAGGCCGGGATCGAGAAACCATTTCCAGGCGACGCCGGTGACGATGAAGGACAGCGCCATCGGATAGAGGTAGATCGGCCGCAGCACGCCTTCGCCGCGGATCTTCTGGTCGAGCAGGATGGCCAGGAACAGGCCAAGGGCCAGGCAGATCAGGATGTAGAGAAAGCCGAAAATGCCCATATTGGTGATCGACGTGTACCAGCTCGATGGCGGGTCGGTGTCGAAGGTCCAGCCCCACAGCCGCTGATAGGCGCGCGAACCTGTGATGACGTAGGACGGGAAGGTCTTGGAATTGGTGAAGGACAGATAGATCGTCCACAGGATGAAGCCGTAGACGAAGACGATGGTGATGGCGAAGCTCGGCGCCAGAACGATCTTCGGCAAGGCGTCCTGCAGGCGCGAGCGCACAGAGGTGCGTGACCGCTCCGGCGTCAGCTTGATCTGGGTTGTTGCTACTGTGCTCATGAGCTCCTCCCGTTTCGGGTCGTCCGTGCGAGGCCGTCAGGCGGCAAGGCGCCCCGTGTCTACGGGTGTTCGGTCGGCATGGTGTCGAGCCGGCCAATCCTGAGATAAAACCTTCCCCGCCGAAGCGGGGAAGGTGATTTCGAGCGTTACGCTTACTTGGCGTCGTCGATCGCCTTGACCAGTTCGGTCACGGCCTCGTCCGAGGTCTTGATCTGACCATGGACGAACTTCGAGACCACGTCCTTGTAGGCATTGGCGACAGCCGGCGGGGCGCCGTAACCCTGGGCCAGCGAGCCGAACAGCGTGCCGCCTTCATTGGCCGCCTTCAGGTCTGCGATGCCCTTCTTGCCGCAAGCGTCGAAGTCGGTGTCGGGAACGTCGGTACGGGCCGGAACCGAACCCTTGACGACGTTGAAGGCCGACTGGAAGCTCTTCGACAGGGTGGCGGTGGCCAGCGCGACCTGGGCGGCCTTGCGGTCGTCCGGAACGTTGAACATGCCGAACATGTCGGAGTTGTAGATCACGGAGCCGTCGGTGCCCGGGAAGCGATAGCACAGGAAGTCGGTGCCCGGGGTCTTCTTGGCGGCGTGGAATTCACCCTTGGCCCAGTCGCCCATGACCTGCACCAGGGCATCGCCCTTGATGACCATGGCGGTGGCAAGGTTCCAGTCGCGGCCCGAGAAGTTCGGGTCGACATAGGTGACGAGCTTGGCGAGGTTGTCGAACGACTTCTTCATCGTGTCGGACTTGAGCGAAGCGTCGTCGAGGTCGTTGAAGGCCTTCTTGTAGAATTCGGGTCCGCCGGTCGACAGCACGACCGAGTCGAACATGGTTGCTTCCTGCCAGTTCTGGCCGCCGAGGGCGAGCGGGATCACGCCCGCGGCCTTGGCCTTGTCGAGCAGGGCGACGAAGTCGTCGAAGGTCTTCGGCTCGGTGCCGCCGATCTTGTCCATGACGGCCTTGTTGATCCACAGCCAGTTGACCGAGTGGACGTTGACCGGAGCCGCGACCCACTTGCCGTCATAGACCGAGAATTTCTGCAGGGCGGCCGGAACCGACTTGTCCCAGCCTTCCTTCTTCGCCGTCTCGGTCAGGTCGCCCATGACGCCGGCCGCGGCATAATCGAGCACGGTGTAACCGAGCATCTGCGAGGCGGTCGGATAGTTGCCGGCCGCGACCATCGCCTTCAGGGCGGTCATGGCAGCATCACCGCCGCCGCCGGCGACAGGAACGTCCTTCCAGGCATAGCCTTCCTTGGCCAGGTCGCCCTTCAGCACGTTGAGGGCAGCCGCTTCACCGCCCGACGTCCACCAATGCAGCATCTGCACTTCCTTCACGTCCGCGGCATGCGCCGAGAAGGCAAAGCTCGTCGCAAGAGCCGTTCCGATAAGCAGTTTGCGCAACATGTACTTCCTCCCTTGTTGCATTACACGACCGGTGGAAGCCCACCGGGTTCTTCCCAACTCAGCCGACCCACCATCCGGTGCGCTGGCCGCGATGAAACTGGATTGTCTTTTCCTCGGTATAGTCCTCGACGGCGCGTTTGCCGAGTTCGCGCCCGAGACCGGACTGCTTGTAGCCGCCGAAAGGCAGCTCGGGGTAACCTTGCATGAATGTGTTCACCCAAACCGTCCCCGAACGCACTCCACGCGCCACCGACATGCACGTGTCGATGTCGGCGCTCCACACGCCTGCGGACAGACCATAGGGCGTGTTGTTGGCGATGTGCAACGCCTTTTCAATCGATTCAAAAGTGAGCACTGAGAGCACCGGTCCAAACACTTCCTCACGCGCAATGGCCATGTCCTCGGTGACGCCACGCATGATGGTCGGGTCGAGGTATTGGCCGGCATTGGAGACCAGCTGCTTGCCGCCGCTGAAGACATTGCTGCCTTCGCCTGCCGCTGCCGCGACGTAATCCGTTACCTTGGCCAGATGGTCGGACGAGATCATCGCGCCGACCTTGGTTTGCTCGTCGAGCGGGTCGCCGACCTTCACCCTGACGGTGAGCGCCTTGACAGCGCTGAGAAAATCGTCGGCGATCGCCTCGTGCACGATCAGCCGGCTGCCGGCATTGCAGCATTCGCCGGCATTGAAGAAGCCGCCGAACACGGCCGCGTCGGCGGCGGCCTCGAGATCGGCATCGGGAAAGACGATCTGGCCGTTCTTGCCGCCAAGTTCCATCGAGACTTTCTTCAGCGACTGCGCGGCGGACGCCATGGTCATCTTGCCGACGCGGGTCGAGCCGGTGAACGACACCATCTCGACCAGGGGGTGGCTGACCATCGGCGCGCCGACATCGGCGCCGAGACCCGCCAGGATGTTGACGACGCCGGCGGGCAGGCCGGCTTCGAGCAGGATGTCGCCCAGCACGAAGGTCGAGGCCGAGGTCATTTCGCTCGGCTTGACCACCGCCGTGCAGCCGGCGGCGAGCGCGAAAGGCAGCTTCTGACTGACGATGAGGAACGGGAAATTCCACGGCGTGATGATCGACACGACGCCGATCGGCTCGCGCACGACCACGCCCAGCATGGCATCGCCGAGATTGGCGTAGCTTTCGCCGTGCAATGTCCGGGCCAGCGAGGCGGCATAGCGCCAGATGTCGACGGCACCACCGATTTCACCGCGCGCCTGGGCGATGGGCTTGCCGGATTCCAGCGCGTCGAGCCGGGCGATGTCTTCCAGCCGTGTCTCGATCAGGTCGGCCGCCTTGAAAAGGATCGCGGCCCGCTCGCCGGCTTTCATGCGTGGCCATGGGCCGGTCTCGAACGCCTTGTGCGCGGCCTGCACCGCCGCTTCCACCTCGGCTTGGCCGGCCTGTGCATAGTGCGAAACAGTGAAGCCGTGGCCGGGGCTCTTGCGCTCCAGCGTGCGGCCGTCGCGGGCATCGACGTGCTTGCCGTCGATCAGCAGCCGGTAATTTTTCGGCGCGGCCGAGGCCTCGGCGGGCATGGCGATGTTGAGGGGTGCATTCATCAGGGTGTTTTTCTCTAGCTTCTTGAAAATGCCGGCTTCTGCCTGGTTTTGAAGGCGTCGACGCCAACCTCGAGGTCGCTGGTGAGTGCGATAAAGCCGCTGGCCAGCGCTTCGGTAGCGGCTGCACTTTCCTCGCCTTCGGCCACCGCGATCATCAGCTTTGCCGCTTCCGTCGCCAGCGGGCCGCGTTCGGCGATCTTTTCCCCCATGCTCCTGGCATCCTCGAACGCCTTGCCGGTTTCGGTGACCCGGTCCACCACGCCAAGGGCCAGCGCTTCGGGAGCGAGAAGTATGTCGCCACCCAAGGCCATGCGTCGCACCGTCTGCGCGCCGAAGCGGCGCACGGCGCGCTGCGTGCCGGACCAGCCGGGCACGACGCCGATCGAGGTTTCGGGGAAGCCCAATTTCACATGCGCCTCGGCGACCCGGAAATCGCAGGCGACCGCCAGTTCCAGCCCGCCGCCCAGCGCATGGCCGGACAGCACGGCGATGGTCGGCTGCCGCAGCCGCGCCAGCCGGTCGAAGACACGGTGGCCGTAGCGCACCCATTGCACCTGGAAATCGGCAGCACTCATCGCGCCCCAGGCCTCGACGTCGCCGCCGGCGCAAAAGCCCTTGCCTTCGCCGCGCAAGAGCACGACGCGCACGCCTTCGGCCAGCTCTGCCTCGTCCAGCGCGGCTTCGAGAGCGCGCAGCATCGGAATGTCCAGCGCGTTGAACTTTTCCGGGCGGCGCAGCGTGACGATGCCGATGGCGTCGTCCTTTTCGAAGGTAACGAGGCGCTCAGCCATGCGCGCCTCCGAGCGAGGCGCCGCCATTGAGCGACAGGCCGATCGGCCGGTCCTGGTAGAGTGCCGCCGGCGTCACCTTGAGGTCGTTGGCGACGCCGAGCGGCATCTCGGCCTGCGCCAGCACATCGCGCTCGAGGTCGATGCCTGGCGCCAGTTCCGTCACCATCAGTCCGTCCGGCGTCAGCTTCATCACGCAGCGCTCGGTGACATAGGTGATGTCCTGCCCCTGCGCGACCGCGCGCTTGCCGGAGAACGAGATGTGCTCGACCTCGTTGACCACCTTCTTGACCTTGCCCTCCTGGTCGATGCGGATGCCGCCTTCGGCCAGCGAAAGCTTGGCGCCGGCATTGAAGAAGCCGGAGAAGACGATCTTCTTTGCCCGCGCCGTAATGTCGACGAAACCGCCGGCGCCGGCGGTGACATGCGGGCGGGCCGACAGTTTCGACACGTTGACCGAGCCGTGGCGGTCGATCTGCAGGAAAGACAGAAGCGAGGCGTCGAACCCACCAGCCTGGAAATAGATGAACTGGTGCGGCGAGGGCATGATCGCCTCGGCGTTGGAGGCGCAGCCGAACTTGAAGTCGAGCAGCGGCACGCCGCCGACCGCGCCCTGCTCGATCACCCAGGTGACCTTGCCGTGCTGGCCTTCCTCGAGAAGGATGCGCGGCACATTGGCCGAGATGCCGAAGCCGATGTTGACGGCCATGCCGTCGCGCAGTTCCATGGCGACGCGGCGCGCGATCACCTTCTGCACGTTCATCTCCGCATTGCGGAAGGTCGACAGCGGCCGGAAGATCTCGCCCGAAATCGCCGGGTCGTAAGGCGTCAGCGTCGTCTGCAACTGTTCGGGCGCCACCACGATATGGTCGACCAGCACGCCTGGCACGCGCACATCATGCGGCTTCAGCGTGCCGTTCTCGACGACGCGCTTGACCTGCGCGATGACGATGCCGCCATTGTTGCGGGCGGCGAGCGCCTGTTCGAGGCCGCCGAGATAGGCGCCTTCATGTTCATAGGTGAGGTTGCCGCGCTCGTCGGCCGTGGTGGCGCGGATGATCGAGATGTTGGGCACGATCGAGCGGAAATAGAGCCATTCCTCACCATCGAACTGCTGCACCGACACGATCGGCTCGCTTGCCGCCGCGTTCATGGCGCAGCCTTGGTGTCGTGGGTCGGCGAAGGTGTCGAGACCGACCTTGGTCAGCACGCCCGGCCGCTTGGCGGCGGCCTCGCGGTGCATGTCGAACAGGATGCCGGACGGCACATTATAAGCGGCAACCGAATTGTCGCCGATCATCTTCCAGATCTGCGGCGGCTCGGCGGAAGAGGGGCCGGACGGGTAGGAACCGCACAGCGTGCGCTTCAACAGGCCCGGTTTGGCCAGATGATCGATGCCCTTGATGCCGTACATGTCGCCGGCGGCGATCGGGTGCAGCGTGGTGATGTTCTTGGGATGACCTTCGCTATCGAAGCGCTCGCCGATGGCGGCCAGCACCGCGTCCGGACAGCCAAGGCCGCTCGACGACGACACGGATACCGTCATGCCGTCCTTGATCAGGCTGGCTGCCCGCGCTGCGGAAACGACCTTGCTCACTTCATGCTCCCGAGTTTCGGGTCGATCTTGACGGCCTTGCCGGAACTGGCCGATTGCAATGCAGCCTCGGCTGCAGTGAGCGACCAGACGCCGTCCTCGCCGGTGGCGGCAGGCCGGCCCTTGCCGAGGATCGCGGCATGGAACTGACGCACCGATCTGACGTAGAGGTCCTCGCGGTCGAAGCTCAATTGCTCCTCGCCCTTGACCGTGCGCAACAGCACCGAGCCGTCCGGTTTCTGGGTCATCACATGGCCGGCGATCAGCGAGCCTTCCGAACCATGCACCTCGAAGCCGGTGCCGGCGAATTTGGTGGTGAAACCCTCATGCGACTGGGCGATGAGGCCCGACTTGAAGCGCCAGATGCACATGGCACCGTCTTCCAGTCCGCCGCCGGCCATGCCGGCCGATTGCGTGAAGGCCGAGACCTCGACCGGATCGTCGCCGAGGACGAAGCGCAGCGTGTCGGCATCGTGGACTGTGATGTCGAGCACCACGCCGCCGCCGGCTTCCGGTTTGGTGATGCGCCAGCCCTGCAGATTCTCCGGCAGATAGACGGAATGGAAGACGCGCGCGGCGATCGGCTTGCCGATGCGGCCCGATGCGATGGCGTCACGCATGGCGCGGTGCGCGCCGGCGTTGCGCAGATGATGATTTGTGCCGAGCACGATGCCGGCCGCCCTGGCCGCAGCGACCATTTTGCGCGCGTCGGCGCTGGTCAGCGCCAGTGGCTTCTCGCACAGCACATGCTTGCCCGCCGCGATAGCGGCAAGCGCCTGTTCGAGGTGCAGTTCGTTGGTGGTTGAGATGTAGACGGCGTCGATGTCGGATTTCAGCAAGGCATCCAGGGTCGAGACGGCGGCGGGAATGCCGTTTTCGCTGGCATAGGCCGTGGCGCGTTGCGGATTGGAACTCATCACCGCCGCGATCTCGCCACCCTCTTGCGCGCGAATGGCGTTGATCATGAATTGCCTGGCTATCGTGCTGGCGCCGATCAGCCCCCATTTGACACTCACGCGGCGCCTCCCGTTCCCGTAGGCCTGCTTCGCGTGCGGAGATCCGGACCGCAGCTTTCCCTGACCACCAGATTGACCGCGCCGATATGGTCTTCGGCCCGCGTGGTGCGCGACTGAATCAGCTTGAGCATGACGTGGGCGGCGCGCTCGCCGAGGCCGGCCGTGTCCACCGCGACGCTGGTCAGCGCCGGCATGTAATGTTCGGCCTCGACCACGTCGTCGAAGCCGACGACGGCGAAATCGGGTCCCGGCTCAAGCCGGCGCTTGCGCAACGCCAGCATCACGCCGAAGGCGACGGCATCGTTGAAGCAGAGCGCCGCGGTAGGCGGCTCAGCCATCGTAAGGGCGGTTTCCAGGCAAGCGAGGCCGCCTCTGCGGTTGGTTTCGCCGTCGACGACCAGCACGTCGCGGGCAGCGATGCCCAGGGTATCGCAGGCTTCGCGAAAGCCGCCCAGCCGTTCCTGATAAACCACCAGATCCGAGGTGCCGCCGAAGAAGGCGAGCCGGCGATGTCCTTTGGCGATCAGATGGGCCGCGGCAAGATAGGCGCCGCGATGGTTGTCGGGCGCGATCACAGGAATGCGGCTTTCAGGCAGGCGGCGCATGGCGAAGACCACCGGCACGCCCGCCAATTCCAGCCGCCGGAAAGCGCTTGGCGTGGTGCCGCGCGCCGGTGACACGATGAGACCGGCGACGCCTTGTTCCATCAGCGACTTCAGCACCTCCTCCTGGCGCACCGGATTCTCCGCCGTATTGGCGATGAAGGGCACGATGCCGGCCGACTGGAAGACGCGTTCCATGCCGACCGCCAGTTCGGCGAAGAACGGGTTGGTGAGGTCGTTGATGACCATGCCGATGACGTTGGAATGGGCCTTGCGCAGATTGGCGGCGCCTCGGTTGTAGACATAGCCGACATCCTCGATCGCCTTGCGCACCCTGACCGCGGTTTCAGGCCGGATCAGCCCGCTGCCCTGAAGCACGAGCGATACCGTCGATTTGGACACGCCCGCCTCGCGGGCAATGTCGAATATCGTGGCCTTGGCCCGGCTGGCCATCTCGGTGCGTCCTCCCAGCTTTCTCATTCAAATCTATTGGAACGTTCTAATCTCTGGTTCAATCTTGAGTCAACCGCGAATTTTTTCCGACTGAAAAAACCGACTGTGCGTACTCAAATGGCATAGCTGGTAAGGCCTTTCGTGTTGCAACGCAGCATTTGCCGCCAGATTCGCTCCGAATCTTAAAGGTTCTTGATTTATTGGAACGTTCCACTTAATAGCCGCTGTGAAGGGAGAGGTCGATGGATATTGTCTTGCCTGGTGAAGGTGGCCGCGGGGCCCGCTACGCGCTTGTCGGGCGGCCCGTGCAGCCGGCGGTCGGCGCGCCGTTTTCACGCATCGCCTATGCCGCCGCGCATGTCGTTGCCGATCCCCTCGAAATGACCGATCCATGGTCGCGGCCCGTGGTCGACTGGGACAGGACGATGGCGTTCCGCCATCATTTGTGGCGGCTTGGCTTCCGTATTGCCGAGGCGATGGACACGTCGCAGCGCGGCATGGGTTTCGACTGGACCAATGCGAAGGAATTGATCCGCCGCTCGATCGCCGAGGCCCGCACTGTCGAAGGCGCCGATCTTGCCTCGGGCGCCGGAACCGACCATCTGGCGCCGGCCGCTGCCAGGATGCTGGACGATGTGATCGACGCTTATGACGAGCAGTTCGCTTTCATCGAAGGACAGGGCGGCAAGGCGATCATGATGGCCAGCCGCGCCTTGGCGGCTGTCGCGAAAGGGCCGGACGACTATGCGCGCGTCTATGACCGCATCTTGAGCCAGGCTTCCGGCAAGGTCATCCTGCACTGGCTGGGGGACATGTTCGACCCGGCCTTGAAGGGCTATTGGGGCAGCGACGATTTCGAGACCGCGCTCGATACTGTGGTTGCCATCATCGAGCGCCACGTGGACAAGGTCGAAGGCATAAAGATATCGCTGCTCGATGCCGGCAAGGAGGTTGCGCTGCGCAACCGGCTGCCGCACGGCGTCGTGATGTTCACTGGCGACGACTTCAACTATCCCGAACTGATCGCCGGCGACGGCAACAGGCATTCGCACGCGCTGCTTGGTATTTTCGACGCCATCGCGCCGGCCGCCAATGCCGCACTGGCAAGGCTCGCCGAGGGCGACCGCGCCGGCTATGACGCGCTGATGGCGCCGACGGTGCCGCTGTCGCGAAAAATCTTCGAGGCGCCGACCGAATATTACAAGGCCGGCATCGTCTTCATGGCCTGGCTGAACGGCCACCAGGATCATTTCACCATGGTCGGCGGCATGCAGTCGGCGCGCGGCATCCGCCATTATGCCGAAATCTTTCGCCTGGCCGACCAGGCAGGCCTGCTGGCCGATCCTGATCTTGCCGTATCGCGGATGAAGAAGCTGTGTGCCGTCGCGGGCGTCTGAAGACGGTTCGCGCAGGATGCGAATCTTCTTTTGAACCAACTTCTCCCCCGGACGCGACCAGGCGCTGCGTAACCAGCGCGTCCACATTGAGGAGAATGTCACGGGTTTAGCGTTTCCAGAAACGTCGTTCTGGCTGCATTGCCGTTTCGGTGCTCGGCGATGCGCCTTGCCGCGAAGGCAGGGGCGGTGGCACGCCGGGCGGCGGCAACACGGCCTGATCCGACACCGCAATGATTCGATGAACGACCGGGACCGTAAGGGAGGAGGCGGTGGGGGAGTCAGGGTGCGCGGAGGCAAAGCCTTGGCAGCGTCCTGCCTTGTCGCCCTATTGCCCGCATTTGTTGGATGGTGGGCGTGACAGGGATTGAACCTGTGACCCCTGCAATGTCAATGCAGTGCTCTCCCGCTGAGCTACACGCCCATCCGAAGCCGCGCATACACCACTTTTGGTCCGGCGCGTCAATAGCGAGAAAAAGGAAAGAAGGCGTCGTCTCGCCGCATCGGCAAACAAGTGTCGATGCCGCAGCTGAAGGCCGCTCAGGCGGCCTGCAGCATCTTCTCGACCTCGTTGACGAGATCGCGCAGGTGGAAGGGCTTGGAGAGCACCTTGGCGTCTTTCGGCGCCTTGGAATCCGGGTTCAGCGCAACGGCGGCGAAACCGGTGATGAACATGACCTTGAGGTCGGGATCGATCTCGGTGGCGCGACGCGCCAGTTCGATGCCGTCCATCTCCGGCATGACGATGTCGGTCAACAGCAGCGAGAACGGCTCTTCGCGCAGCCGCTCATAGGCGCTGGCGCCATTGTCGAAATCGCTGACCTGGTAGCCGGCGCGTTCCAGCGCCTTGACGAGGAAACGACGCATATCGTCGTCGTCTTCCGCCAGAAGAATGCGTGCCATGATATCCCGTCCGAATCACCCGCCCGAGACTGCCGCCCAGGCAGCCCGTTAACCATCCTGTATATGAGTCGGTGACGGTAAACATCAAGTGAATACGGCGGAGCGTTATCCGCATTCGGCAGGGCGATGCGGCCGGCGAAATGCTGGACATGCGGCCAGCAAGGTGGCACTTTCATACGATGATGCATCGGTGTTTTTGGGTTCGTGCAAATTGAAGACGGCAGCCGAGGATTTTTCGGTCGTTCAACCCTTCGAAATCCGATCGGGCGTCGAACAGCGCGTCCCCTTCCTGTTCAACTCACCGCATAGCGGCCGCTACTATCCGGAACGCTTCCTCGCCATGGCGAGGCTCGACCGCAACGCCATCCGCCGCTCGGAAGATTGCTACGTCGATGAGCTGTTCGGCGGCGCCGTGGCGCTTGGCGCGCCGATGCTGGCCGCGAATTTTCCGCGCGCCTATCTCGACGTCAACCGCGAGCCGTGGGAGCTCGACCCGCGCATGTTCGCCGAGCCGGTGCCGTCCTTCTGCAACATCCGCTCGGCGCGGGTGGCCGGCGGACTTGGCACCGTGCCCAAGCTGGTGGGCGAGGGCCTCGACATCTATTCCGGTCGCCTGCCGCTCGCCGAAGCCGTCGCTCGCATCGAGGCCGTCTACAAGCCCTATCACGAGACGCTGAAGCGGCTTTTGACCAGAACCCATGCTCGTTTCGGCTTTGCCGTGCTGATCGACTGCCATTCGATGCCGGCAAGCATCCGCGTCGGCGACAGCGGCTTGCGGCCGGACTTCATCATCGGCGACCGTTTCGGTATCTCGGCGACCGCCGCCCTGACCGAGACGGCGATCGGGCTCTTGACCGCGATGGGCTATACCGTCGCCCACAACAAGCCGTATGCCGGCGGCTTCATCACGGAACATTATGGCCGCCCGGCGCGGCATCTGCATGCGCTGCAGATCGAGGTCAATCGCGGGCTCTATATGAATGAGCGGACGTTCGAGAAAGTCGCTGGCTTCGACGCGCTGGCCGACGATCTGACGCGATTTTCAGCGGATCTGATGGCGATGCCCGACCATCACTTCATCGACCTGCCGCTGGCCGCGGAGTGAAATAGCCGGCCCGAGGTGCAGGTGTAAAAAAAGACCGCATCGTTTGCACGATACGGTCGAAGTCTAGGGAGGAAACGCCCAAGGAGGGCATGGACAGGAAACCCTGTCCGACGTTGAGGGTATTGTGCGGTGCACAAATGTCAAGCGACGTTCAGGATTTTTTAATTCAGAGTGATGTGGAAATTGCGTTTCGATGACGAAGATGTGACATTTGAGCAACAAGTGTCGCCGCGAATAAATCGATAAACAGGCTTGTTTTGGCGGGAAAGTGTCGGCATGGCCCGGTGGGGCACTCGGCAATGCGGGAGAATCAGTTGGACATCAGCATCGATTTCATGCGCCGCATCGCGCAGGCGGCGGCGGCCGAGACCTTGCCGCGCTTTCGCGTCCAGGGCGCCGTGGCCAATAAGGAAAAGGGCAGTTTCGACCCGGTCACGGAAGCGGACCGCGAGACCGAACGCGCCATCCGGGCGCTGATATCGGCGCAGTATCCCGAGCATGGCATCCTCGGCGAGGAGCACGGCAGCGAGAACATCTCCAGCAGGCATGTCTGGGTGATCGACCCGATCGACGGCACGCGTGCCTTCATCTCCGGCCTGCCAGTGTGGGGGACACTGGTCGGACTGACGGTCGACGGCGACGCGGTCGCCGGCATGATGGCGCAGCCTTTCACCGGCGAACTGTTCTACGCCAACGCCTCGGGCTCGCACTATGAGGGGCCGGGCGGCCCGCGCGAGCTTTCGACCCGCAAGACGACAAGGCTCGATGAGGCGACGCTGTTCACCACCACGCCGGCGCTGTTCAAGGGCGAGGCGCGCACCCGCTATGACGCCTTCGAGAAACGGGTCCAACTCGCCCGCTACGGCGCCGATTGCTATGCCTTCGCCATGATCGCCTCGGGGAGCGTCGACATTGTCGCCGATCCCGGCCTGAAACCGTACGATATCGTGGCGCTGATCCCGATCATCGAGAAGGCGGGCGGCGTTGTCACCACCTTCGATGGCGGCCCAGCGGAAAAGGGCGGCGATGTGCTGGCGGCGGCGACGCCGGAGCTTCACGCCGCCGCCATGGCTGCCCTGCGCGGCTGATATCTCTGCGCTTCCTTGAAGCAGTTGCTTCAGCGCGATCTGATCGAGCGCTGGAACTCCGCCGGCGTGCGTCCGTAGACCTGTCTGAACGACGCGCTGAAATGGCTGTGGCTGGAGAACCCGAGGTCCATGCCGAGCGCGGTCAGATTGTCGTAGCGGCCAAGCAGGTCGAGCGCGCGCGCCAGCCGCAGGCGCAGATGATAGCGATAGAGCGGCATGGCCTCGACCTGCTGGAATATTTGCGTCAGATAGACCGGCGAGACGCCGACCTCGGCGGCGATCTCCGCGAGCGTCCAGCGCCGCGACAGATCCGACGCCAGTACCAGTTTGGCGCGGTCGACCAGCTTTTGCCGTCCGGGGCTGGCGCCTGCGACATGCGAAGTGCGCTCGCCGAGCGAGCGCCGCACCAGCGTTAGCGCCAGCGTCTCGGCCTCAAGCGTTTCGGCGATATTGCGGTTCAGGCTATGGCGCAGCAGCGCCACCAGCGCCTGCGCGCGCGGATCGATGCGCCGGCGCTGGCGACGAAACGCCAGGAGGCCGCCGGCGCGCAACTGGTCCTTCGGCGCCAGTTCTCGCAACTGGCCCTCCTCGATGACAAGGTCGAGGCAGGCGTCGCCGCCCTCGATGGGATGGCTGATCCGGTAGGCCTCAGCCTCATTGAAGAACAGCAGCTGGTTGGCTTCCGCGACCGCATCGTTGCGGCCGACATGGCGCACGAAAACGCCGCGATAGGCAAACACCAGATGCGTCGCCGACGTGCATTCATCATCGCTCCTGTGACGGCATTCGCCGCTGCAGACGACATCGCGCACCCTGACGGTGCCGGTGTCAAGAAGGAGCTGAACGGTGAATTGCGACATGGCCGCTGCGTTGTCCCCTGCGCCGGAAAGGTCTCCGGCATTGCGATGGGCATCTTACGCAACCGGCCTGCCCAATCCTGTCAGGAGACTTCTCGACGGACGCTTCTCAGTCCCACGGGCGACGCCTGAATTCCGAATAGGCTTGAGCGCGTGACAGACCGATGTCCTTGAGCTGTTCGTCGGTCATTTCCAGCAAGGCAAGCCGGCTGCGGCGCTTCTCCATCTGGCTGGCAATCCATCTCGCCGCCGCGATGCATTGGGCGTGCAAGGCCTGCAGGCTGGTTTCGGTGCGGGCTGGCGGCGCTGGCGGCTGGCCAGCCAGGCGTTGCGCCACCGCGTGATCGGTGCGCATGGCTCAATCCTCGCTCACGCCGGCCGCCGAGGCGCCGGCCTCGTTCAGCGCCGTCGCGCATTCCTCGCAGCAGACCTCGACGGTCTTGCCGCCGACCTTGACGCGGATCGGGTTGGCATCCAGCTGGCAATCGCAGGCGGCGCAGGTTTTCTCGGTCATTCTCATCTCCATGGCGTTCAATTCGACGCATTGAGATGAGCATTTCGGCGCGAGCGCTGGCTGTCAGAATCTTTAGCGGTTTGCGCGCCGCGAGGAGCGGCTGACCGATCATCCTGACAACGGTGTGTCAGCTATGCCGGCCTGTGAAAGGACCGCGGTGCTTGTCAGGCCGTCGGATCGTCCGAGCCGGGGATGAAGGCGTCGAAGGCGGCAAGGAATTGTTCGCGGTAGAGATCGACCTCCTGCAGGATTTCGTGCTTGGAGCCGTCGATCATCAGCAGCGAGCCGAGCCTCAGGCTTCTGGCGTAGGCTTCCACCGCCCTGGTCGAGACGACCTGGTCGGCGCCGGCGGCGATGATCAGCAGAGGCACCTGTATCCGGGCCATGAAGTCGGGGTCGCTGACCGCTTCCGACGCCTTCGCCGCCGCCTGCAGCCAGCGGATCGTCGGACCGCCAAGCGCCATTCGCGGATGTTCTTCGTAGATGCGCGTGTTGCGGCGGTAGCGCTGCGGATCCGACGTTACCTTGTTGGCAAGGAAAGGCAGCGTGTGTCTGGGCCGTGGACCCCAGGCGGCATAGAGCCGGCCGAGACCCAAGGCGCAAAAAACCGAACAGATACGGCGGACCGTCCTGATCGAGACCGGCAGGTCGGGCAGCGTCAGGAATGGTGCGATCAGCACCATGCGGCGCACGCGATTCACCATGGACGGCGCGGCGAGCAACGCGACCACGGCCCCGGCCGAATGGGCGAGGATGTAATAGGGCCCGCGGCAATCGGGCAGTACGATCTCTTCGAAAAACTGCTCCAGATCGGCCGTGTAGTCGCGGAAGGACCTGACATAGCCGCGCTGGCGATCGCGGATCAGCCGGTCGGAATCACCCTGGCCGCGCCAGTCGAGGGTAGCGACGCCAAAGCCGCGGGCGGCAAGGTCGCGGATGGTTTCGAAATATTTCTCGATGCACTCGTTGCGCCCGGACAGCAGCACGACGGTGCCCCGAATAGGGCGCGCCACCGCCGCGAACAGGCCATAGCGGATCTTCTTGCGGTCGCGCGTGATGAAAAAACCGCCGGTGGCGTTTTCCGGTCGCGGATTGCCTTCGGTTTCGTGGAAAAGCGGCGTGTCTTGGAAAAGGTCCGTCATTCGGCGCTTTGTGCTCGGCGTCTTCACGTTCCAGCCCGTCGTGGCTGGGCCCGTCAAGGTGATAGACGCCAATGCATTAAAAGCAAAGCAAATCCGGGTTTGCCGGGATGGCAATGGGAAGGCCGGAAGCCGCTCGAGGGCGTGCTTCCGGCCTCTGTCGATCCGGGAGGAAGGGACGTTAACACCCGGTTCGGCCTCGTTGCGGCACCTCTGCAAAACCCGGCGCCGCCAATCCTTGATCTTGAGGTCATTTTAGCGACGGTTGTCTGAACGGGCGCCGAAGCGCCGGTTCATCTGCCGTTCATCAAGGAGGCAAACCATTCAGTTTTTGCCGCCGCGCGAAATCTTGAAATGCATTCGAGCGCTCCCCAAATGTGGAATGCGGCCGCCAATGTCGGGGCCGCTGGTCTTGCCGAAACGCCGCTTACGGGTTTCGCACCGGCCATACGCAAACCATGTTGCTCAACAGGAGAACACATCATGCGTCACGTTGATTTTTCCCCGCTTTACCGTTCGACCGTCGGCTTCGACCGTCTGTTCACCATGCTGGATTCCCTCGCGCAGCCCGATGGCGCGCAGACCTATCCGCCCTACAATATCGAGCGCACCGGTGAGGATTCCTATCGGATCTCCATGGCGGTTGCCGGCTTCTCGGACGAGGAAATCTCGATCGAAGCTCACCGCAACGTGCTGACCGTGAAGGGTGAGCGCAAGGACGAGGGTGACGGTGAAGGCTCGGAGCTGCTCTATCGCGGCATTGCCTCCAGGGCCTTCGAGCGCCGCTTCCAGCTTGCCGACCATGTTGAAGTCGTCGGCGCCACGCTGAAGAACGGCCTGCTCTTCGTCGACCTCAAGCGCAACATTCCCGAGGAACTGAAGCCGCGCAAGATCGCGATCACCTCGGCTCCGGCCAAGGCCAAGCAGATCGAGGCCAAGACCGCTGCGTAATGTAGGCCAGGAATAGAAGTGTCTCCTCCCGAGACGAAAGCGGCGCCGAAAGGCGCCGCTTTTTTGTTGTTCGGGGACCGATTACCCGGCAATCAATTGGCCAAAGCGGTCGACTTCCTCGGCTGACGTCGCGAAGCTGGTGACGAAGCGATAGAGCAGTTCCGCCTCACCGATATGGCCGTCAAAGCCATGAGGCCTGTGCCAATCATAGAAGGCGGCGCCCGCCGCCTGCAGCCTCTCGGCCTCGGTCTTCTTGATCACGGCGAACACCTCGTTGGCTTGCGGCAGCCAGGCCAGCTTCGCGTGCGCCGAATCCTCGATCGCCGCCGCGAGGCGGGCGGCCATGGCGTTGGCGTGGCGCGCCGTGTCGAGCCACAGGCCGTCCTTGAAATAGGCTTCGAACTGGGCCGCGACGAAGCGCGACTTCGAAAACAGCTGGGCGGCGCGCTTGCGCAGAAAGGCCAATTCCCTGGCGCGGTCGAGGTCGAACAGCACGATCGCCTCGGCGCACCAGCAACCATTCTTGGTGCCGCCGAAGGAGAGGATGTCGACACCGCGCTTCCAGGTCATTTCGGCCGGCGTCGTGTCGAGCGCGACCAGCGCATTGGCAAAGCGGGCGCCATCCATGTGCAGCGGCACGGAGTGCCGTTTTGCGATGGCCGAAATCGTCTCGATCTCATTCAGACCGTAGATGGTGCCGACCTCGGTCGACTGGGTGATCGAAACCGCCATTGGCCGTCCCCAGTGCACGATTTCGGGCGCGAAGCGGCCGATGGCCCGCTCCAGATCGTGCGGGTCGATCTTGCCCAGTGCGCCGTCCACGGCATGCAAGCGCGCGCCGCCGGAAAAATGCTCCGGCGCGCCGCATTCGTCTTCGATCACATGCGATTCGCGATGTGCAAAGGAAATGCCGCCGGGCTTGTTGAAGGTGGTCAGTGACAGGGCGTTGGCGGCGGTGCCGGTCGCCACGAAGAACACCGCGACCTCGCGCTCGAAAATCTCATTGAAGCGCTGGTAGACCGTCTGGTCGAGCGCGCTGTCGCCATAGGCGGTGGCAAAGCCGCCGGCCGCGGCCGACAGGCCGGCAACGATATTGGGATGGGCGCCTGCCCAATTGTCGGAAGCGAAGAACATGCATCTGCCTATGTCTGGGGAAGATCGAGGGTTTGCGGAAATCAGCCCGGAGTTGAACGGTTCCACGCACCAACCGCAAGGGCCAGACGCCGGAAAACCGTTGAAGCCAACCAATCCGACAGGGCGGCGATCGGCGACCGAAGCTTACGTTTCCCCGCAACTGCACGAAATCTTATGTCGCGGAAGGCTCAAGTTTTTTGTGAATCGGTCTTGTGTGCGTTGGGGAATTCTGCCATAAAAATTTAGGACAGTAGTGCTGTCTTATTTTGTCGCACAAAACAGGCTGGATTGGCGTAACATATTGGCCTCTCCGGCTGTTGCTGCGAGCGACAGGTGGACGGCCAGACCCTGGCCTGTACGATACCAGATGCGGACCATGCGGAAAGCCGCCTGGTTCGGCAAGGATTTCGCAAGACGTGCCGCAAGGATCGGGGTGAGCCAAGCGCTTGCCGAGGCAAACCAGCGCCTGAAGGCTGGAACGGAGGACAGGACAATGACGGACATGACGCTCTCTGCGACGAACGGCCAGGCCGCGCAGACGAATGCGGCTGTCGTCAAAAAAACCTCTCGAACCGACATTGGCCGAACCGACATCGGCCGAAGCGGTTTTGCCCCTCGGGGCCTCTACGATCCGCGCAACGAGCACGACGCCTGCGGCGTCGGTTTCATCGTCAACATGAAGGGCGTGAAGTCGCATCAGATCGTCAAGGACGGGCTTGCCGTGCTCGAAAACCTGACGCATCGCGGCGCCGTCGGTGCCGACCCGCTGGTCGGCGACGGGGCCGGCGTGCTGGTACAGCTTCCCGACCAGTTTTTCCGGGAGGAGATGGCGGCCCGGGGCATCGAACTGCCGCCGGCCGGCCAATACGGCGTCGGACACTGGTTCATGCCGCAGGACGCGGCGCTGCGCGCCCATATCGAGGACATCATCGCCGAATCGGCGCAATCCGAAGGGCTGCCGCTCATCGGCTTCCGCGACGTGCCCGTCGACAATTCGTCGCTGTCCAAGGCGCCCGATATCGTCGCGTCCGAGCCGTTCCATCGCCAGGTCTTCATCGGCCGCACGGCCGATATTCCCGACGACGAGGAATATGAGGCCCGGCTCTATCTGCTGCGTAAGGTCATCTCGGGCCGTATCTACGCCGAGAACGACAACAAGGACATCGGCGCCTATTGCGTGTCGCTGTCGGCGCGCACCATCGTCTACAAGGGCATGTTCCTGGCCTATCAGGTCGGCGCCTACTACAAGGATCTCAAGGACCCGCGCTTCGAGACCGCGCTGATCCTCGTCCACCAGCGTTTCTCGACCAACACCTTCCCGTCATGGAAGCTGGCGCATCCCTACCGCATGGTCGCGCACAATGGCGAGATCAACACGGTGCGCGGCAACAACAACTGGATGGCGGCGCGCCAGGCCTCGGTCGATTCCGAGCTGTTCGGCAACAACATCTCGAAGCTCTGGCCGATCTCCTATGACGGCCAGTCCGATACGGCGTGCTTCGACAATGCGCTCGAATTCCTGTTCCAGGGCGGCTACAGCCTCAGCCACGCCATGATGATGCTGATCCCGGAAGCCTGGGCCGGCAACAAGCTCATGGATGCCGACCGCAAGGCTTTCTACGAATACCATGCGGCCCTCATGGAGCCGTGGGACGGTCCGGCGGCGGTCGCCTTCACCG
This sequence comes from Mesorhizobium intechi, assembly GCF_002879535.1. Classification (GTDB taxonomy): domain Bacteria; phylum Pseudomonadota; class Alphaproteobacteria; order Rhizobiales; family Rhizobiaceae; genus Mesorhizobium; species Mesorhizobium intechi. The sequence goes on along the minus strand of NZ_PNOT02000339.1, from coordinate 21,578 downwards.
ACGGCCGCCAGATCGGCGCCACGCTTGATCGCAACGGCCTTCGCCCGGCACGCTACATCGTCACCGACGATGACCGCGTCATCATGGCTTCCGAGGCCGGCGTGTTGCCCGTGCCGGAGGAGAGGATCGTCAAGAAGTGGCGGCTGCAGCCTGGCCGCATGCTGTTGATCGACCTTGCCAAGGGCCGCATCGTGCCCGACGAGGAGATCAAGTCGGAGATCGCCACCAGGCACCCTTACAAGACCTGGCTCGCCAACACGCAGCTCATACTGGAAGACCTGAAGCCGGTCGAGCCGCGCGCGCTGCGCAAGGACGTCAGCCTGCTCGATCGCCAGCAGGCGTTCGGCTACACCCAGGAAGACACCAAGCTGTTGATGTCGCCAATGGCGACCACCGGCCAGGAGGCCGTTGGTTCGATGGGCACCGACACGCCGATCTCGGCGATGTCGGACAAGTCGAAGCTGCTCTACACCTATTTCAAGCAGAACTTCGCCCAGGTCACCAACCCGCCGATCGACCCGATCCGCGAGGAGCTGGTGATGAGCCTGGTATCCTTCATCGGGCCGCGGCCGAACATCTTCGACCTGGTCGGCAATTCGCGCCGCAAGCGGCTCGAAGTGCGCCAGCCCATCCTGACCAATGGCGATCTGGAGAAAATCCGTTCCATCGGTCACACCGAGGACCGTTTCGACACCAAGACGATCGACATCACCTATGGCTCGAATGAGGGCGCTGCCGGCATGCAGGGCGCCATCGACCGGCTGTGCGAACGCGCCGAGGCGGCTGTCGCCGGCGGCTACAACATCATCATCCTGTCCGACCGGCAGCTCGGCCCGGACCGCATCGCCATCCCGGCGCTGCTGGCGACGGCCGCGGTGCACCATCACCTGATCCGCAAGGGTCTGCGTACTTCCGTCGGCCTGGTCGTCGAATCCGGCGAGCCGCGCGAAGTGCACCATTTCTGCTGCCTTGCCGGCTACGGCGCCGAAGCGATCAACCCCTATCTCGCCTTCGATACCTTGCTCGACATGCACAAGCGCGGCGAGCTGCCGGAAGAGGTCGACGCCTACGAGGTCGTGTCGCGCTACATCAAGTCGATCGGCAAGGGCATCCTCAAGGTGATGTCCAAGATGGGCATCTCGACCTACCAGTCCTATTGCGGCGCGCAGATCTTCGATGCCATCGGGCTGAAGTCCGATTTCGTCGAGAAGTATTTCACCGGCACGGCAACGCTGATCGAAGGCGTCGGGCTGGACGAGGTCGCGGGGGAAACCGTCAGCCGCCACACGGACGGTTTCGGTAACGATCCGGTGCTGCGAAACAGCCTCGAGGTCGGCGGCGAATATCTCTTCCGCATGCGCGGCGAGGCGCATATGTGGTCGCCTGACGCCGTCGCCACCTTGCAGCACGCCGTGCGCCAGGGCTCGTGGGAAACCTTCAAGGAATATTCCGCGCAGATCGACAGCGAGACCGCCCGCGCGCAGACCATACGTGGCCTGTTCAAGATCAGGCTGGCGGAGGAGACCGGCCGCAAGAAGGTCGCGCTCGGCGACGTCATGCCGGCGGCCGAGATCGTCAAGCGCTTCTCGACCGGAGCGATGTCGTTCGGTTCGATCTCCAGGGAGGCGCACACCACGCTGGCGCGCGCCATGAACCAGATCGGCGGCAAGTCGAACACCGGCGAGGGCGGCGAAGAGGCCGACCGCTATTTGCCGCTGCCCGGCGGCGGCAAGAACCCGGAACGCTCGGCGATCAAGCAGGTCGCCTCGGGGCGGTTCGGCGTGACGGCCGAATATCTGGTCAATTCCGATGTCATGCAGATCAAGGTGGCGCAGGGCGCCAAGCCCGGCGAGGGCGGCCAGCTGCCCGGCCACAAGGTCGACGCGACCATCGCCAAGGTCCGGCATTCGACGCCGGGCGTCGGCCTGATCTCGCCGCCGCCGCATCACGACATCTATTCGATCGAGGATCTGGCGCAGCTCATCTACGACCTGAAGAACGTCAACCCGGCGGCCGACGTGTCGGTCAAGCTGGTGTCGGAAGTCGGCGTCGGCACGGTCGCGGCCGGCGTCGCCAAGGCGCGCGCCGACCACATCACCATCTCCGGCTATGATGGCGGCACCGGTGCCTCGCCGCTGACCTCGCTCAAGCATGCCGGCAGCCCGTGGGAAATGGGCCTTGCCGAAACCCACCAGACGCTGGTGCTGAACGGCTTGCGTTCGCGCGTCGCGCTGCAGGTCGACGGCGGCTTGCGCACCGGGCGCGACGTCATCATCGGCGCGCTGCTCGGCGCCGACGAGTTCGGCTTCTCGACCGCGCCGCTCATCGCGGCCGGCTGCATCATGATGCGCAAGTGCCACCTCAACACCTGTCCGGTTGGCGTCGCCACCCAAGACCCGGTGCTGCGCAAGCGCTTCAAGGGCACGCCCGAGCATGTCATCAACTTCTTCTTCTATGTGGCGGAAGAGGTGAGGGCGCTGCTCGCCGAGATGGGTTTCACCCATATCGACCAGATCATCGGCGACGCCGACCTTCTGGAAAAGCGCGACGTGATCCAGCACTGGAAGGCGCGGGGCCTCGATTTCTCGAAGATGTTCTACAGGCCCGATGCGCCGCACGAAGCCGTGCACTGGACCGAGCGGCAGAAGCACCCGATCGACCACGTCCTCGACCGCAAGCTGATCGAGCTGGCCAAGCCGGCGCTGGAGGCCAAGCAACCGGTCAAGATCGAGGTCGATATCCGCAATGTCGACCGCTCCACCGGCGCGATGCTGTCGGGCGAAGTCGCCAAGCGTTTCAAGCACAAGGGCCTGCGTGAAGACACGATCCAGGTGAAGCTGACCGGCACAGCCGGCCAGTCCTTCGGTGCCTTCCTGGCGCGCGGCGTCTCGTTCGAGCTCGTCGGCGCCGGCAACGACTATGTCGGCAAGGGCCTGTCGGGCGGGCGCATCGTCATCCGGCCGCCGGAAGAGGCCAGGATCGTCGCGGCGGACTCCATCATCGTCGGCAATACGGTGCTCTATGGCGCGACGGAGGGTGAAGCCTATTTCGCCGGTGTCGCCGGCGAGCGTTTCGCGGTGCGCAATTCGGGCGTCGCCGCCGTCGTCGAAGGCGTCGGCGACCATGGCTGCGAATACATGACCGGCGGTGTCGTCGTCGTCATCGGCAAGACCGGCCGCAACTTCGCCGCCGGCATGTCGGGCGGCGTCGCCTATGTGCTGGACGAGGCGGGCGACTTCGCCGAGCGCTGCAACATGGCCATGGTCGAACTGGAGCCGGTGCCGGAAGAAGACGACCTGATGGAGAAGCTGCTGCACCATGGCGGCGATCTCGATCACAAGGGCCGCGTCGACGTGTCCGGCGACATGACCAGCCATGACGAGGAGCGGCTCTACCAGCTGATCTCGAACCATGTGCACTATACGGGTTCGGTGCGCGGCCGCGAGATCCTCGACGACTGGGCGACGTTCCGGCCGAAATTCCGCAAGATCATGCCGGTCGAATACCGCCGCGCGCTGATCGAGATGGAACGCATGCGCATGGGCGTCGCGGCCGAATAGACTTACGAGAATTGCCGGGGAGCCCAGGCTTCGCGGCCCCCTTCATCGACAGTTTGACCTCGGGCGCAAGGTTGCCATGGCTGCCTCAAGAGGTTAACGGGTGCGGCGAAAACCGCACCATCTGGACAGCAGGAACTGGACTATGGGCAAGGTAACAGGCTTTCTCGAAATCGACCGGCAGGTGCACAAGTACCAGCCGGCCTCCGACCGCATCCGGCATTTCCGCGAGTTCACGCTGCCGATGTCGGACAAGGAGGTCGAGAAACAGGCCGCGCGCTGCATGGATTGCGGCATCCCGTTCTGTCACGGGCCGACGGGCTGCCCGATCCACAACCAGATCCCGGACTGGAACGACCTCGTCTACAACAGGGACTGGGACAACGCGATCCGCAACCTGCACTCGACCAACAATTTCCCGGAATTCACCGGCCGCATCTGTCCCGCCCCGTGCGAGGAAGCCTGCACGCTGAACCTCGAGGACATTCCGGTTGCCATCAAGACGGTGGAACAGGCGATCGCCGACAAGGCTTACGAGACCGGCCACATCAGGCCCTATCCGCCGGAGAAGAAGACCGGCAAGCGGGTCGCCATCATCGGCTCCGGCCCCGCCGGCATGGCCGCCGCACAGCAACTCGGCCGCGCCGGCCACGACGTCCATGTCTATGAGCGCGAGAGCCGGCCGGGCGGGCTGATGCGCTACGGCATTCCCGACTTCAAGATCGAGAAGCACTATATCGACCGGCGCATCGAACAGATGCAGGGCGAGGGCGTTACCTTCCATTGCGGTGTCAATGTCGGTGTCGACAAGCCTGTCGCCGAACTGCTCGCCGAGCATGACGCGGTGCTCTATTGCGGCGGCTCGGAAACGCCGCGACCGGCCAACATTCCGGGCGACGATCTCGGTGGTGTGCATGACGCCATGCCCTATCTCGTGCAGCAGAACCGCCGCGTCGGTGGCGAGCCGATCCAGTCGGTGGCGTGGCCGTCGCACCCGATCATCGCCGGCGGACAGCATGTCGTCGTCGTCGGCGGCGGCGATACCGCCTCCGACTGCGTCGGCACCGCCTTCCGCCAGGGCGCGGTGCGCGTCACCCAGCTCGACATCCGCCCGCAGCCGCCCGAGAAGGAAGACAAGCTCGCGGTCTGGCCCTACTGGGCGACCAAGATGCGCACCTCGTCCTCGCAAGCCGAGGGTGCGGAACGCGAGTTCCAGGTGGCGACGCTCGAATTCATTGGCGAGGACGGCCAGCTGACCGGCGTCAAATGCTGCGAGGTCGACGAGGAGCGCAAGCCGATCGCCGGCACCGAATTCGTCATCCGCGCCGATCTCGCCTTCATCGCCATCGGCTTTGCCGGACCGGCGATGGTGGGCGTGGCGAAGGAACTCGAGGGCGAGATGAAGATCGTCACCGACAGCCGCCGCTCACGGAATGTCGAGGCCAATGACCGCGACTACCGGACCAGCGTCGACCGGCTCTATGCGGCGGGCGACGTGCGCCGTGGCCAGTCGCTGGTCGTGTGGGCGATCCGCGAAGGCCGCCAGGCGGCGCGCTCGATCGATGAAGCGCTGATGGGGACGAGCGTATTACCCCGCTGAGTCGCGAGACGATCTCAAGAGGTCTGCGTGACTAAGGGGTGATCGCCGTCGTCGTGTCGGTCGCCGCGGCTGTCGCCGGCGGCTCTGCCTTCGGCGGCCAGGAAAAATCGTCGGCGCGGCCGGGCGCGGCCTCCGGCGCCTTGCCTTCGATCACCAGTCGCCCCCCGGGAAGAGCCGGATTGGCGTTTGCTGGCGGGGCCGCGCCGAGCAGCTCGGTGCCGCCGTCGAGCGCCGGGTCACTGAGCAGCATGGGTGCGGTGCGATCGATGACAATGGGTGCCGCGGCCGACGCCGGCGCCTCGACGGGCGCGCCCGCCGGTGCTGTCGCCGGGGCCACGCTGCCCGGCCCGGCGAGACCCAGGATCTTGGCCAGCGGCTTTTCGGTGTAGAAGGCGAGCTTGCGCTTGCCGGCCTTGGAGACGTTGATACCGTCATCGGCGCGCAATCGCACCGGCTGGCCGTTCATGTCGGGGCCGTTGGTGACGAAGGCGCCGTTCTCGTCGACGAAACCATCCCAGACATCGACGAATTCGCCGCCATGGTTTTCGGCGGCCTGATGGTAGATGTCGTTGAAGGCCAGCATGTCGGAGGTCATCTTCGGCACCCGGAAGGCCGGCATGCCGACCCACAGGAAAGGCACCTTGGCGGCGGCAATGGCCTTGCCGAGTTCGTCGGTGCGGCGCTCGTATTCCTTGGTCCAGTTCTCGGAGCGTGGCTGCTCGCGCACGTCCCCCACCTTCATCTGCTGGCGGTCGTTGGAGCCCAGCATGACGACCACCGCGGCCGGTTTCTCGGTCTCGATCAGCGATTTGATCTGTTCGGGCCAGTTGTAGAAATCATCGCGCACGAAGCCCGACGAGCCATTGCTGCGCTCGACGATCCTGACGCCTGGATTGTCGCCGAAGGCGGTGACCAGGCCCTCGGCAAGGCCTGCCGCCATGAAGTCGCCGACCACCAGCACGGTGCGGGCGTCCGGCGCCTTTTCGACCACGGGGGTTTCAGGCTCTGCCGGCGCACGCGGGGCGCGCTTTTTCACCTTGGCCCTCGGACTTGCCTTCTGGATATCGAGCGGCGGTTCGACCCGCTCGCTGCGGCGCGGAAACAGAAGGTCACGCAACGACCATCCACGATTTTGCTGCGGCTGCTCCTGCGCCATGGCCGGCACATGGAAGGCGCCGGCGGCGCCGACCGCCAACAGGACGATCGCCAGAAAAAGGATCGGCGTGCGACGAGCAAGGATCGCGATACGCGCGGCCGAAACCAATCACTCCTCCATCCCCTAGCGCCTGGTCCGGCAAACCGGAGCCGGTTTTGCGGCCGGACGCAAGTTCAAAGTGCCAGGGCGCCCGATCTGCGCACGCAAAATGCGCGCGGCGCCGTGGCCGGCTCTATTTTTGCCTGAGCCATTTGAGCACTTCCATGCTCGGGTAGCCGTCCTGGGTCATGCCGACCTTTGCCTGATAGGCCATGATGGCGGTCTTGGACCCGTCACCGATCTTGCCGTCGAACTTGCCGTCGTAAAGCCCGTGCTGCGACAGCCGCTTCTGCAGTTCCTGCCGTTCCTCGAAGGTGAGCTTGGTGAAGGGGCGCTTCCAGTCCTGGACAAGGCCGTTGCCACCGGCGATCTCGTCGGCGAGAAGGCCAACGGCCAAGGCATATTTGTCGGCATTGTTGTAGGCCTTGATGACCGAGAAATTCCGGATCATCAGGAAAGCCGGCCCGCCACGGCCGTCGGGCACTTTCAGCGTCGCCTTGTCGGTGAGGTTCTTGAACGGCTTGCCGCTCGCCCTGACGACGCCAAGCGCCTGCCATTGCGCGAGTGTCTTCGATCCGCCCGGCAGCTTGCCGGCCGGTATGGTGACTTCGTAGCCCCAGGTCTTGCCGGCCTGCCAGCCATTCTTCTTCAACAGATTGGCTGATGTCGCCAGTGCATCGGGGATGGAATTCCAGATGTCGCGCTTGCCATTGCCGTCCATGTCGACGGCATAGTGCTGGTAACTGGTGGGAATGAACTGGGTCTGGCCCATGGCGCCGGCCCAGGAGCCCATCAAATGGCTTTCGTCGATGTCGCCGGTCTGCAGGATCTTCAATGCCGCGACCAGCTGGGTGCGGGCATATTTCGACCGCTTCGGGTCGCCATAACCCAAGGTCGCCAGCGAGCGGATGACGTTGCGCATGATGTCGTCGCGCTTGAGGATCTCGCCATAGTTCGATTCCATCGACCAGATGGCCAGCAGAATGTAACGATCGACGCCGAACCGTGCCTCGATCCTGTCCAGCCACGGCTTCCATTTCTTGGCCATCTGCTGCCCGACGGCGACGGACTGGTCGTGGACGCGATTGTCGAAATAGTCCCAGGCGGGTGCCGTGAATTCGGGCTGTGTGCGTGCCTTCTCCAGCACCACCGGATCAGGCTCCTTGATGTCCCGGAAAGCCTGGTCGTAGACAGCGCCGGAAACGCCGCCGGCGACGGCGGTGGCGCGGAAGCCGGCGACCCATTGGCGGAAACCGGCGTCGGCGAAAGCGGGTCCGGCAGGCATCAGCAGAGCGAGCGAGAGGCTGGCGGCCGTCATGACGCTGGTGAAACGTTTTGCGGCATTGCGAACGGACATGTTTTCCTCCTTCTCTGTCTCAGGAAAGACCATTCATCGCCGAACCGGGTTAGGAATTAGTTTACCATAGGTGCCGCCTGGAACGAAAAGACACCTCGATGCTTAACCGGTGGAAGTTTCCCTCACCCGCTCCCACTAATCTTCAATTCCGGCGTGAAAATGTCGCGAGACGGGGATTGCGGAGCCGGGCAGCAAACGGATAATTGAAAGCATGAAGAGAGTTCGCAAGGCAGTTTTCCCGGTCGCCGGTCTCGGCACGCGGTTCCTCCCGGCCACCAAGGCCGTTCCCAAGGAGATGCTGACCGTCGTCGACCGCCCGGTCATCCAGTATGTGGTGGACGAGGCGCGCGAGGCGGGCATCGAGCATTTCATCTTCGTGACCGGCCGCAACAAGGCGGTCATCGAGGACCATTTCGATATTCAGTTCGAGCTCTATGACACGCTCGCCCAGCGCGGCAAGGATGAGCAGCTTGCCCGCCTGCAACGCCTGCAGCCCGCGCCGGGCCAGACCAGCTTCACCCGCCAGCAGGTGCCGATGGGGCTCGGCCATGCGGTCTGGTGCGCGCGCGAACTGGTCGGCGACGAGCCGTTCGCGCTTCTGTTGCCCGACATGATCATGCAGTCGGAAAAGAGCTGCATGAAGTCGATGGTCGAGCTCTACGAGGAAACCGGCAACAACATCATTGCCGTGCAGGAATGCGACCCGGCCGAGGCTCACAAATACGGCATTGTCGGCCGTGGCGAGGACACGCATCACGGCTTCCGCATCACCGAGATGGTGGAGAAGCCGAAGACCGGCACGGCGCCGTCCAATCTCTACATCAACGGCCGCTACATCCTGCAGCCCGAGATCTTCAAGATCCTCGAGGACCAGGAAAAGGGTGCCGGCAACGAAATCCAGCTCACCGATGCGATGCTGAAGCTGGAAAAGCAGCAGGCGTTCTACGGCTACCACTATCGGGGCCGCACCTTCGACTGCGGATCTCCAGAGGGTTTTGTCGAGGCCAATGTCGCCTTCGCGCTGTGGCGCGGCGACATGAAGGAGAACATGGCCGGCGTCATCCGCACGCTTCTCGACGAGATGACGCCATCGGAGCGGCGAGTCGCGGCATCTTAACTGAATGGGTAATGCCAGCCCGGGCGGCTGATCGCCCCTACGCAGGCGTATTTCAGCGCTGCACTTTCAGGCCGAGGTAGATGCTGTTGGCGGTGTAGTCGCGGCCGGGCAGGTTGCTGGTCAGCTTTTCGGTTCTGACCCGGCTGGTGAGGCCGGCATAGCGGTTCAGCCACCAGGTCAGCCCGGTCTCGGCGCTCAAGATCCGGTCGTGGCCGTCGATGCCGACATAGTCGCGCCAGTCGAGGCCCAGGGCCGCATTCGCGGTAAGGTTGGCACGGATTTGCCGTTCAGCGGTCAAGCGGCCGGAATAGAGGATATCGCCGCTTTCACCCGCCGTGGTGGTGGTCTCGACAGTGGTCTTGCCGGTCAGGCCGATCGTGGTCCCGCGCTCCGGCGACCATTTGAGGTCGGCATTGACGGTGGCGCCGGAAATCGGCTCCAGGCTGTTGTCGTCGATCGCCTCCCTCAGCCAGCCGGCGGAGAACTCACCGGAGAGCTTCTCACCCATATCGAGTTGCAGACCGGCGCGGGCGCCTAGGCGGGTCGAGGACCGCTCGAAGCCTTCATTGTCGATGCGCTGATCGTAGGCCCGGCGGCCGACCTCGATTTCGGTGAACGGGGTGAGGGCCGGGGAGATTTCGTAGCCGGCGCGCAAAGTCGCCGTGTAGAGCGTGTTGTCCTGATCCTTCTGCGACAGCGTGGTGCCGTCCGAAAGCTCGGCGTCGCCGTAAAAGTCGTGTGAGACCGCGCCGGTCAATGTGTATTGCATCTTGCCGACGGCCTTTTCGAGGCCAAGGCTGCCGTCGATCGTCTGGCGCAGCGGCTGGGTGCTGACGCCGGCAATGGCGTTGGGCGAGGACGCCGTTTCAGGCACTGCCTCATAGCCAAGCTTGGCAATGGCGCGCAACTCGTTGTCCAGGTCGACATTGAGTTGGCCTTCGATGCGGCCCTGCGCATCGTGAACCCGGTAGCCGGACACCGTCTCGCGGAACAGGCCGTAACCGTCGATGGTGGCGGAGTTTTCGCGCCAGTCGGAGACGGCGGTAAAGCGCAACGCTGTCTCCGACAGCAGCGCCGAGGTGCCGGCACTGCTCGAATCGCCGTTCGTGGTGGCGGTCATGCCCTGTTCGATCGACGGGCGGATGACGAAGGAGCCCCATTTGACGCCGGTGGGCTGGAACGGATCGTCCTCGGCCTTCTTGTTCTGGCCTTCGATGGCGGCGGTGCGTTCGGCGCCGGGGTCGAGCTTTTGCCTGTCGGCGCTGTCGACGGTGAGAGCACGGCGGTTGGCCGCTTCCTGGTCTGCCACGGCGCTGTCGCTATCGTCGGTCGCGGCCTGGGTGGTGGCCGTGGTCGCGGCGGTCGCCTTCTTCTTTTTCTTCGACTTGTCGGCCGTCTTGGCGTCCGCCTTGGCCTTGTCCTGCCCCGTCGCGTTCTGCCCGGCAGTCGATGGACGGCGGCGAGGCTTGGGCGGGGTCGGATTGTCGGTGGCCGTGTCGTCGGTCGCCTGCGGCGGATCGAAAATGCTGCCGGTGGCGGCATCCGTGCCCGTGTCGTCGGGGACAGCGCCGGCGCTGGCCGGCAAATAGGTGCGCGGCGGCGTATCGTCCTGCGCGGTGTTGGCCGACTGTTGCTGGCCCTGGGTGGCAAGGGCGAGTTGCCTTGCCTTGCGCTGCTGGTCGGACAGGATCGCTGATTCGGAAACCTCGCCGCGCAGCTCCGTTTCCTGGGCATGGAGAGATGCCGGGCGGAGCAAGGCAAACATGCTGGTCGCCAGCAACAAGGCGCATACCGCCTTGCCCCGTCGTCCTCTCGATTTTTCTGGCTGGGCCCCGGACATCGCCACCACTGCTTGCGCGGCGCTGTGCGCGCCATACTTACCGAACCGTAAATGGGGATGGTTAACGGAGGGTTGAGGTAGCGATCGTTCGCCCGGTTAAAGTGCCGGCGTTTGCGGAAGCATGTGACCTGCAAGAGGCCTCCACCATCCGGGCGCCAGCGCCATTTCTGTTGGACAGGCGGGCGGCAACGCGCTAATCGCATCATCCATGCATGCGAGATCCCTCGATAAGAAGCCCCTGGACAGGCAAGCGTCGATCGATTCGGCACTGAGAACGGTGGCGACCGAGCAGGCCGGCATCGCCGCACTTGCCGAGGCGCTCGATAACGGGCTGGCCGCGCCTTTCGCACAGGCCGTCGATATGATTTCGAAGATCGAAGGCCGGCTGATCGTCACCGGCGTCGGCAAAAGCGGCCATATCGGCTCGAAGATCGCGGCGACGCTGGCTTCGACCGGCACGCCGGCCTTCTTCGTCCATCCCGTCGAGGCCAACCATGGCGATCTCGGCATGATCGCCAAGGACGACGCCATCATCGCCATCTCATGGTCGGGCGAAAGCAAGGAGATGCTCGGCATCGTCGCCTATTCCAGGCGGTTCTCCATTCCGCTCATCGCCGTCACATCGGGCGAAACATCGGCGCTGGCGCGCGCCGCCGACATCGTGCTGCTCTTGCCGCGCGCGCCGGAGGCCTGCCCGCACGGCCTGGCGCCGACGACGTCGACGCTGCTGCAGCTGGTCATCGGCGACGCCCTGGCGATCGCGCTGCTCGAGGCGCGGGGCTTCACGCCGGACCATTTCCGCACCTTCCATCCAGGTGGCCAACTCGGCGCCAATCTGACCATGGTCTCCGAGATCATGCGGGTCGGCGACCAGATGCCGCTCGCCGTGCTCGGCACAAAGATGCCGGAAGCTGTGATGACGTTGTCGCAGAAGAAGGTCGGCTGCGTGCTGATCGTCGATGCCAATGGCGAACTGGCCGGGATCATCACCGACGGCGATGTCGCACGCAATCTGCATCGCAATCTGGCCGACGTCATCGTCGACGAGGTGATGACCCGCACGCCCAAGACGGTCGACCCGCAAACGCTCGCCGGCACGGCGATCGCGCTGCTCAACGAGCACAATATCGGCGCGCTGGTGGTGACCAGGAACAACATGCCGCTGGGCGTGGTGCACTTCCATGACCTGCTGCGCATCGGCGCTGCCTGAGATGTATTGATATCCAGGCGAGGCCGGCCTGCAAATGGCTGATACCTGCGATTGCGGCCTTGGCCGGCCGAAGCATGCATGAGGCATCGTCGCAGCTAAGGCTGCGGCCGGCGTAGGCCGGTGCTCCCCGTACTCATGTACGCTTCGCTCCGGTTCCCGTAATCCGCCTTGTTTGGTCGCTTCGCGCCCGTCTTCGACTCGCCCTGACCTGAATGTCATCTTGCGCGGCGGTGCCGGGTCTGAAAGTTCAGACGCGCTCCACCGTCAATTCCAGGTCCGTGTCGGCGGCACTTGTCACGCGCACCTGCGTGCCGGCGGGCAGGTCGGGGCCGGCGACGCGCCATAACGTGTCGCCGAGCTTGATGCGGCCGCGGCCGTCCTTGATCGGCTCGGCAAGCGTCGCCATGCGGCCGACCATCTGGGCGCCGCGCCGGTTGAGCAGCGGCTGGTCGGTCGGCTGGTCGCGTCCGCCCATGAGCTTCTTGCCGACGAAGGCTGAAACCAGCGACAGCGCCAGGAAGGCAAGGACCTGGACCTGCCAGCTCCAGATCGCCGCATCCCAGATCAGCAGCGACACCGCGCCGATGATGAGCGCGGCGATGCCGATCCACAGCATGAAGAAGCCCGGCGCGATGACCTCCACCACCAGCAACACGAAGCCCAGAACCATCCAGTTCCACGGGCCGAGTTCGGAAATGATGCGATCGAACATGGGAGTGACCTCCTGCGGACTCAGTTGTCGCTCGGGCGCACAACTGGCGGGCGCGCGGCCTGCCTTTGTGCACCGGTCGTGCCTTCGCTGCGGAAGACTTCCTTGGCGATCTCGCCGATGCCGCCGAGCGAGCCGATCAGCGACGACGCCTCGAAAGGCATCAGCACGATCTTGCTGTTGGTGGCCGTGCCGATCTTGCCCAGCGCCTCGGTGTATTTCTGCGCGACGAAATAATTCAGCGCCTGCACGTCGCCCTTGGAAATCGCTTCCGACACCACCTGCGTGGCGCGGGCCTCAGCCTCGGCCGAGCGCTCGCGCGCCTCGGCGTCGCGGAAGGCGGCCTCCTTGCGACCCTCGGCCTCGAGGATCTGCGACTGCTTGAGGCCTTCGGCGGCCAGGATCTGGGCGCGTTTGTTACGTTCGGCGGTCATCTGACGGCCCATCGATTCGATGAGGTTGGCCGGCGGATTGATGTCCTTGATTTCGACGCGGGTGATCTTGATGCCCCACGGATGTGCTGCTTCGTCGACGACGCGCAGCAGGCGCTCGTTGATGGCGTCGCGGTTGGACAACAGCTCGTCGAGGTCCATCGAGCCCATGACGGTACGGATGTTGGTCATCGTCAGGTTGAGGATGGCGTTCTGCAGGCCGGCAACCTGGTAGGCGGCCTGTGCGGCGTTGAGGATCTGGTAGAAGGCGATGCCGTCGACACCGACGATGGCGTTATCGCGGGTGATGATTTCCTGGCTCGGAACGTCGAGCACCTGCTCCATCATGTTCATCTTGGCGCCGATGCGGTCGACGAACGGCGTGATGATGTTGAGGCCGGGGCTCAGTGTCCTGGTGTAACGACCAAAACGTTCGACCGTATAGTTGTAGCCTTGGGGAACAGTCTTGATGCCTTTGAACAGCACCAGCACGACAAGCGCGACAAGAACAACGACCGCAATATCGAAACCACTGAAATCCATTTGGCTCTCCCTCAGAAGCGGGCCGCGCGAGCCATTCCCGCGCAGCCGACTTCGCCAAAGACTTAAGTGTGTTTCAGGAACGTTACAATCAGGTGATGAAGGATTGTTTGTTGGTCCGCACTCAGCGGTTGAATGCAAACAGCTCTGCATCCGTGTCGGCGAGTCCCTTGATCGAAGCCGAAATAATTTCGGAAGCGATACGCGAGAAGGTGATGCCGTTGCCGCCGTAACCCATGACTGCGTGGATGCGCGGATGCGTGGGGATGGCGCCGATATAGGGCAGGCCGGTGCTGGTTGTGCCGAAGGAACCGGTCCAGGCAAATTCAGGCGTCACGTCGAGATGCGGGAACAACTGGCCCAGCTTGTCGGCGATGCGGGCACTTTTATCGGCGATCAGTTCATCGCGCCGCGTCTCGTCGACAAAATCCTTGTCCTCGCCACCGCAGATGACCCTGCCGTCGGCCGTCGCGCGCATGTAAAGGTAGGGATCCGACGCTTCCCAGATAAAGGCCGGACCCGGCCAGAGTTTTCGCGGCTGCGGGCGCGTTGCGATCGCCCAGGTCGAGATGATCCGGTGGGCAGCCGCGGGCACGATGTCGACAAGCTCATAGCCGGTAGCCAGCACCACGTGCCGTGCCGTGATGGTCGGGCCATCCTTGGTGGCCACGACCACCTCGCCGGCGCTGTCCTCGATCGCCGTCGCCTCGACGGGAGCGTGCAAGCGGGCCTTGCGCTCCAGCGCCTTGAGCAGCAGCCCGGCCGTCAGCTTGCGCGGGTCGAGCGCGATGTTGCCATGGCTGAGGATGGCGCCGCCGCGGTCGATACCGAATGTCTGCGCAAGCGGCTGCGGCGTCAGATAGGTCGCGGCAATGCCCGCCTGTCGGCGCGCTTCGGCTTCCTCACGCAGTTCCGACGGCCCGAGCAGCGTGCCAGCCAGATAGAGCGATGGGGTGCGGCGCAGGCGGCAGTCGATTGCGACATCCTCGATGCGGCCGGCCAGATTAGAAACGGCGAGCCGCGAGCGGCGCCAGGCCTGCTGCGCCTTGGTCTTGCCGATCATCTTCGAGAGGGTTGAAAGCGGTTGATCGATTTCGAACTGGACCAGCGCCGTGGTCGCCGCGGTCGAGCCTTTCAGCGGTCCGCGCCGGTCGATGCAGGTCACCTGATGGCCGTCCGCCGTCAGCGCCTCGCCCATCATGGCGCCGCTGATGCCCATGCCAATGATCAGCACGTCGGTCTTGAGGTCCCGGGTTAGAACCGACGTCGGCACGGCAGGCGCCCGATAGGCGGACCAGACGGGCCGGCCGGTTCTGAGGTCGAGTTTGCGGGACATCGAATTCTCCGGAGGAACTGCTTAACGCTCCGGAGTGGCCCTTGTTCCGGTGTTGGAGTGGCGAGCCGTCGAACCTCTGGTTGACGAAATTCCGGACGGAAAACCGTTTCACGATCGTCCTGGAATTTCTCCTAGACCCAGCCGGACAGTTCGCGCCGCACCATCGTCTCGATCACCGCCATTCCCTCGGCGCTATCGTTGAGGCAAGGGATATGCACGAAATTCTTGCCGCCGGCATGATGGAAGGTCTCGGCCGCCTCCCGGCCTATTTCGTCCAGCGTCTCGATGCAGTCGACGGAAAAGCCGGGATTGACGATGGCGATGGATTTGACGCCGTCCTTGCCCAGTTTCTCCACCGTCTTGTCGGTGTAGGGCTGCAGCCATTCCTGGGCACCGAAGCGCGACTGGAAGGTGGTGATCAGCTTCTTCTCGTCCCAGCCGAGCCTGTCGCGCAACAGCCGGGTCGTCTTGAGGCAGTGGCAATGATAGGGATCGCCCTTTTCGAAATAGGGCCTGGGGATGCCGTGGTACGAGGCGATCACCACTTCAGGCTCGAAATCCAGCGTCGCGATATTCTGCTCGATCGAACGCGCCAGCGCCTCGATATAGACGGGCTCGTCATAGTAAGGCGGCACGCTGCGGATGGCGGGAGCCGCGCGCATCTTCATCAACGCGCGAAACAGCTGATCATTGGCGGTGGCCGTCGTCGTCGCGGAGTATTGCGGGTAGAGCGGGAACGAAACAATGCGCTCGCAGCCTTGCGCGACCAGTCTTTCGGCGACGCTCGCCGTCGAAGGGTTGCCGTAGCGCATGGCCCAGTCGACGACGACATTGGGCAGGTCGCGCAACGCGTCGGCCAGCTTTTCAGACTGCGCGCGCGTGTAAGTGCGCAGCGGCGACTCGTTCTTTTCCTGGTTCCATATCCGGGCATAATTGGCGCCGGACTTCTTCGGCCGCGATGTAAGCACCAGGCCGTAGAGGATCGGATACCAGATCGCCCTGTTGAGCTCGATGACGCGCGGATCGGACAGGAATTCCCTGAGATACCGCCACATCGGCTTGAAGTCCGTGCCGTCAGGCGTGCCGAGATTGATCAGCATGACACCGACTTTGCCGGTCTTGACCGGCGGATGCCCGGCCGGCAGCGGGCCGAGGGCCTTCGCGACTTTGGGATCGACAACGGTTGTGGGCGTCATAGGGGTTCTCCAGGAGACGCGAACCTAATCATCCTGCACGGGCTTTCAATGCCGCGTCTGGCCGCACCTTAAGCGTATCCGGCCGAAAACAGCACACCCGCCCGGTTTCCCAGGCGGGTGTTGGATGGGAAGGCGACGTGACGTTACTTCGCCGGGATGGTCAGCGTCGCGCCGGGCATCAGCCGGTGCGGCCTTTGACCTTTGTTGGCCTCGTAGATCAGTTTCCACTTGGTGGCGTCGCCATAGGCCTTTTTGGCCAGATCCCAATAGGTGTCGCCGGTAGCGATGACATGGCTGCCCGTGGCCGGTGCGGCTTCAGCGGGCTTTGCCGGTTCTGTTGGCTTGGCGGGTTCGGCCGGCGCCTGTGCGGCCGGTGCAGGGGCGGCCTCGGCCGGCTTTGCCGGCTCGGCCGGTGCAGGTGCTGGAGCTGCGGGAGCCGGCGGGGCTGGTGGCGGGGTGCATTCTCCGTCGATATGGCCGGCGGCGTGTTGGCGATATCGCCCGAGTTGGCGGGCAGTTCAGGCATTGCCGGTGCCGCTTCCGCGGGCTTTACCGGTTCGGCCGTTTTGGCAGGTTCCGCCGGAGCGGGGGCCGGGGTTGCCTCGGCTGGCTTTGCCGGCTCTGAAGGCTTGGCCGGCTCCGCTGCCGGGGCCGCCGCGACGGTCGCGGCGACCTCTGTGATGCGGCCGTCAAGCTTGGGCGTGTAGGGCCGGTGGACGCCGAGATAGTCGGCCACGACCTGTTCGAGACCGGGGCCGTAATCGTAGGCGTTCTTGGCCTTTTCGGCGAAGACCTTGTAGCCGTCACCGCCTTGGCGCACGTAATTGTTGGTGGCGACGAGATAGTCCTTGTCGGGCTTGATCGGCGTCCAGGCGCCGTTCTCCATGACCTCGACGGACTTGACGCGGCCGGCATTCGGCGCGACCGATTTGTCAAAGGCGTATTTGAGGCCCGCCACCTGCGGGAAGCGACCGGCGCCGTCCTCGATCTGGCTGAGGCCGCTTTCCAGCCCGGCGACCAGGTCCTTGCCCGAAATCTGGAAGGTCGCCAGCGTGTTCTGGAACGGCAGCACGGTCAGCACCTCACCCATGGTGACGGTGCCCTTGTCGATGGAGGCGCGCAGGCCGCCGCCATTGGAGATGACGATCTCGACGCCCTGTCCCTTGACGCGGTCGAGTATGGCATCGGAGACGAGGTTGCCCATCGCGCATTCCTTGGCGCGGCAACTCTCGCGGCTGCCGTCGATGACGTCGGTCGTCTCGGCCACTTCCTTGTTCTTCAAAGCCTCGATCGGCGCGCCGAGTTCCTTGATGCGGGCGAGCACGGCTGGATCGGGCGTGACCGACTTGTCGAGAAAGATCGGGTCGCCGCTGGCCGATTTGACGACGCCATTGTCGTCGAACACCACCTTGAACTCGCCGAGATATTTCGAATAGGAGGCCGCCTGCACCACCGGCACCTTGTAGCCGTCCGGATTGTCGACCATCGTCGGGTAGGGGCCTGCCGCCTTCGGATCGGTGTTCGACAGGAGCGTATGGCTGTGGCCGCCGACAACCACGTCGATGCCCGGGATCTTGGCAATGATGTCGCGTTCCCTGTTGTAGCCGATATGGGTCACGGCGATGATCTTGTTGACGCCTTGCGCCTTGAGTTTCTCGACCTCGGCGGTGATCGATTTGACGTCGTCCGCGATCGCGATGTTGGGACCGGGCGAGGCGAGTTCGGGCGTATCGTTGGTGACGGCGCCGACAATGCCGATCTTCTGCCCGCCGACCTCCACGACGATCGACGGCTTGATCTTGCCGGCCGCGCCGGACTTGTCGTTGGGCACGACATTGGCACTGACGATAGGGAATTTCGCCTTGTCGACGTAAGGCACCAGGGCGCTCTCGCCATCGTCGAATTCATGGTTGCCGAGCGTCACCGCGTCGGGTTTCATCTGATTGAGGAATTCCTCCTCCACGGTGCCCTTGTAGGTGGTGTAGAACAGCGACCCCTGGAAGCTGTCACCCGCATTGAGCAGCAGCACGTTCTGGCCTTCGAGCTTCTTGCGCTCCTGGGCGATCGCCGTGATCAACCGGCCGGCGCCGCCGATGCATTCGCCCTTGGTCTCCTCATCGGCCGAACAGGTAGACTCATATTTGTTGTTGCCTTCGATGCGGCTGTGCCAGTCATTGAAATGCAGGATATTCAATGTGTAGTCGGCAAAGGATGCGCCGGCCGACAGGCCAAGCGTCGATGCGGACAGGGCGGCAATGGCGGCGAGCTTCTTCATCTTCGTCTCCCGGTAGGCTGATCAGAGGCGTTTAGCGCCCTTGCTTGACTGGGGTATAACAGCCAGCGTTTTGACCATGTTCCCATCGCGTTCCGGCTGACGCAAGCGGAAATGCCGCTACTCTTTGCTGACGCAAAAAAGGACGGCGGCCAATCGGCCGCCATCCTCGATCAGTCCAGCATCCGCTAGTTCAGACGCGTCGCGTCAGCACGAAGTTCTGGCCGGACGAGCTGGTGCAGTTCAGCTGGCTGGTGGAGATCAGCAGGCAGTTGAAGCTGACCGGCGTCTGGCGGATCAGCGACGTCCCGTTGATCTCGACCGATGTGGCGCCGGTGATCGTGTAGCTGCCATCGGCCAGCTTCTGGCCGGTGTCGGTTGCGACGGTCGTGAACTTGCCGCCGGTGAAGGTCGACAGGCCGGTGCCCTTGGCATCGATCCACGAGCCCTCGACGCCTTTCGGCGCGGCCGCCATCGGCGGTGCGTCGGGACTGCCTGTGGTGCAGGCGGCGAGCATCATGGCCAAGGAACCCGCCACGCCCATCGAAAGAACTTTGCGCGCAATAGTCATCTGAAATCCTCTCCAAAGTGCTGGAGCGGGCACGCGCCCTGCAAGACGCGCGCTGCCCCAGGCCGCATCTCTTCAATCGCCCGATTTCCGGGCGATTGCAAGGCAATCGCGCATGGTGAGCAGGGTGCTATCGGACGAGGATGTTGCGGAATTGCCACGGATCGCTGCGGTCGAGGTCCTCCGGGAAGAGGCCCGGGCGTCGGTCGAGCGGGGTCCAGTCGGTGTAATGGCCCTCCACCGGTCCGAGATAGGGT
Source organism: Mesorhizobium intechi (assembly GCF_002879535.1). GTDB lineage: Bacteria > Pseudomonadota > Alphaproteobacteria > Rhizobiales > Rhizobiaceae > Mesorhizobium > Mesorhizobium intechi. The sequence goes on along the minus strand of NZ_PNOT02000339.1, from coordinate 2,333 downwards.
GACTGCACTTCCAGGCAGCGCTTGTAGTCCATCTCGTCGGCCTCGACGATGCCGGCATCGGGATTTTCCAGCGCCCAGACCATGCCGGCCAGAACCGCCGAGGTGACCTGAAGGCCGGTGGCATTCTGATAAGGTGCCAGCTTGCGCGCCTCGGCCAGCGACAGGTGCGAGCCATACCAGTAGGCGTTCTTGTCGTGGCCATAGAGCAGGACACCGAGTTCGTCGACGCCGTCGACCAGTTCGTTCTCGTCGAGCACGTGGTGTACCGGCTGAGGCTTGCCGGCGGCACCGAACATCTCGTCCAGCGACAGGATCGCGTCGTTGCAGGGATGGTAGGCGTAATGGCAGGTCGGCCGGTACTGGACCTTGCCCTTCTTTGAGCGAACGGTGAAGAAATCGGCGATCGAGATTGACTCGTTGTGCGTCACCAGCAGGCCGTATTGCGCGCCCGGCGTCGGGCACCACGAGCGCACGCGCGTGTTGGCGCCGGGCTGTTCCAGGTAGATCGCGGCCTTTGAGCCGTGCTTGTGCTTCTTGGCGTTCTTCGGCATCCACTTCTCGTGCGTGCCCCAGCCGAGTTCCGCCGGCTGCAAGCCCTCGGAGATGAAGCCCTCGACCGACCATGTGTTCCAGAAAACATCCATCGGCTTCGGCTTCTTGGTGCGCTGGGTGTCGCGCTCGGCGATATGGATGCCCTTGACGCCGGCCTTCTTCATCAGCTTGGCCCAACCTTCGCGGTCTTCCTGCGCGGGCTCCGAGAACTCAAGGCCAAGATCGGTGGCGAGGTTGACCAGCGCCTGCTTGACGAACCACGAGACCATGCCGGGATTGGCACCGCAGGTGGAGACGGCGGTGGCGCCGCCGGGCTTGTCGTGCTTTTCCTTGATCATCGCTTCGCGCAGCGCATAGTTGGTGCGGCTGGCATTGTCGGCCTTGGCGTCGAAATAGAAGCCGAGCCACGGCTCGACGACGGTGTCGATGTAGAGCACGCCGAGCTTGCGGCAGAGCCGCATCAGGTCGACCGAGCCGGTGTCGACCGACAAATTGACGCAAAAGCCCTGGCCACCGCCATTAGTCAAAAGCGGGGTCAGAAGCTTCTTGTAGTTCTTCTCGGTCACAGCTTCCTGGACGAAGGCGATGCCGCGCTCGTCGAGCAGCTTGCGATCGGTATCGCGTGGGTCGAGGACCGTCATGCGCGACTTGTCGAACTTGAAATGGCGTTCGATGAGCGGCAGCGTCCCCCGTCCGATCGAGCCGAAGCCGATCATCACGACAGGGCCGGTGATCTCACCGTAAACGGGCCAGTTTTCATTCGCCATTTTATCGAGCACTCCTTCAGACACATGCAAAAGCCGGGCAAACACCCGCAAAACCCGGGCATTTTCACCCGACGGTCATGCGCTACATCACAGATCATTGTCATAAACCAGCGAAAAGCGCCAACCCGCGGCTAGCCGTCCCTGGCCATGTGGTTAAGGACCACAATCAGCCGGTCGCGGTCGGATGTGAGGCCCTTGTAGTCGAGCTGGTCGAGATCGAGCGCCTCGAGTTGGGCGGCAAAGGACAGTGCGAGCGTCGCCCGGTCCGGGTGCCGCGCCAGCACGGCGAGCGGATCGAGATGGATGCGGATGGTGAACAGGATGTCGCGTGAGGACGGCAGCTTGCGTAGCGTCTGCCGCTCGACCCGGATGAAGGCGTGCGACTTGACGTCACCGTCGGGGAAGCGCGTCGGCCGGTTGGTGGCGCGGTCGATGCGCTCGACGTTGGACAGCGGATGGTAGAGCGCATTGTCGGCCTGGATCGACCAGTTGAAGCGCTCGACCGCCTGTCCCTGCAGGCCGTCGAACATGCGGTTGATCAGTTCGGCGGGACGCGTTCCCGGACCGAAGCCCGGCACGGGCTCGTGAATCTGCTGCAGCGGCTTGCCGAATTTTTCGAGCAGCGACCAGGACGAGGGAAAGCACAATGAGCCGGCGGCGAGCCGCCAGCCGCTGTCGTCGCGGCGCATCAGGATCAGGTCTTCCTGGACCAGCAGCGAGGCCGCGACCAGCGGTGCGTTGGCGAGACTCGAAGGCAAGGCAGGGTGGTTCACAGCACCCATCACCTCGATGCCCGCATCGGCGCGGCGATGGGTGCGCGGAAATCGCTCCGGCAGATACGCGCCCAGCAAGTCGAGCACTTCCTGCTGGGCGTCCCGCGTGCCGTCCTCCTCGACGAAAACCCGCTCTGGGATTTCTGCATAAAGCCGGCGCTTCTCGGCGAGATAGGGCAGAAGATAGCGGTCGACCTCGATCCAGTTTGCCGGGTCGAGCGGCTTCAGCCCGATGTTGAAC